>PMLB01000403.1 GCA_003158735.1 Myxococcales bacterium
TCTGTGGTGAAAAAGCTAGCTACTCTCCCTGGTGCGGTCGGAAGTCTTCCACCAAGGCTTCCATCGCGGCCCAGATGTGGGAGACGTCGTTGGCGTAGACCAGCAGATTGCGCTTGGCGCCGCGAATGTCGGCAACCTGGCGGGCGAGTTCCGCTTCCTTGCGGAAGCCCAGTCGCTCGAAAGTCTTGCGTGCGGCCGACTGGCTCTCCACCAAGTACGCCACCATCTTCTCCAGCCCGAGATCGATGGCCAGCTTGACCACGCCAGCGGCCAGCGCGTAGCCCAGGCCCTTTCCCCGGCGGTCGGAGGTCACGCTGAGCCGGATCTCGCCGACATGTTGGCTCCAGCCGTGCAGGTTGCGATTCAAGGTGGCCTCGCCGCAGATCTGACCGTCAGCGCGCGCCACCAGACTGGTGGCTGCACCCGACTCCAGCTTGGCGAGAAAACGCGCCAACCAGCCGGGCGTGGTCACATCGTCCTTGAGCACGAGCCGGTCTTCGTCGGAAAGCGAGCGGTAGAAGTCCAGCAGGGCCGGGCCGTCGGCCGCGTTGGCCAGGGCAATCTCGACGCTCGATCCGTCCTTCAGCTTGGCAGCGTGCGGGAACCCGTCCCTCTCCATAATCTCCTCCTCAGGTCGGCGCGACCAGATCTCGCCCGTATTGGTAGCCTTTCATGAGCGCTTTCAAGTTCAGGCTCTCGGTCCCTTTGGGCACGGAATCCAGAACCGCCTTTTCCACCGCATCGATGGACAGAAGACTCGTCGCCCCAGTGAAGAAGCCCGCCATCACGATGTTGAGCACCAGGCGTCGGCCCAGCTCCTCGGCAAAGCGCGTGGCCGGAATCCCGAGCGAGCGCGCCGTCGTGGGCAGTTTGCCTTCTGGCTGCACCAGCTCGTTCTCGTACAGCACCAAGCCGTCGGGCTTGAGCTGCGGAGCGAACTGCACAAATGCGTCCTGCGACAGCAGCACCAGAATGTCCGGGTGTCGCACGTAGGGATAGCCGATGGCCTCGTCCGCCACGATCACCTGCGCGCTGCACGCGCTGCCGCGTGCTTCGGGTCCGAACGCCTGGATCAGGGCCGCGTGCCGGCCGCTGTAGATGGCAGCCGCCTTCCCGATGATCGAGCCGCACAGGATGATGCCCTGGCCGCCAAGGCCTCCCACTCTAATTTCAGTTCTACTATCATGGGAACCCTGAGAGGGTTCCCAAACCCTTCGGCCCCCACCTGCCACCCCCACCCCGCTCGCTTCGCTCGGCCTCGCGCGATGGTCCGCCGCCGGCGAAGCCGGCGGGCTCCCCACACGACTAACCATTTTGGCCTCCCCAAGGCGAATACTCGGATCCCAGAACCTTGCCAAAGTGTTCGTTCATGGCGTCCAGCCAGGTGGGGCGTTCGCGGTCCACGAACTTGCCCACCACGATGGGGCCGTTGAAGGTCAGCCCCACCTCTTTGGTGTCGGCGCCGTGCTTGACCACACTGTTTTCCTTGTAGAACTTCAACTCGTCCACGCCGTCGCCACGCTTGTTGCGGCGCTGGTACAGCGTCGGGCAGGGCGACAGCGCTTCGATGAACACGAAGCCCTTCTTCCTCAATCCCTCCAGCATGGCCTTGGCCAGCTGGCGAACGTGAAACACCGTCCAGCGCGCGACATAGGTGGCGCCGCAGGCGTCGGCCAAGAAAGGCAGGCTGAACGGGGCTTCGAAATTGCCGAACGGCATGGTGGTCTGCTTGGCACCGAGCGGGGTGGTGGGCGCCACCTGTCCGCCGGTCATGCCGTAGGTGAAGTTGTTCACACAGATCACCATGAGGTCCATGTTGCGGCGGGCGGCGTGTACCAGGTGGTTGCCGCCGATGGCGGTCAGATCGCCGTCGCCCGAGTACACGACGACTTTGAGTTTGGGGTTGGCCAGCTTGAGCCCAGTGGCAAAAGGAATCGCGCGGCCGTGGGTGGTGTGGAACGAGTCCAGGTTCATGTAACCCGCCACGCGGCCGGTGCAGCCGATGCCAGAAACGATCGCGATCTCGTCCAGGTTCATGCCCGATTCGGTGAGTGCTCGCGTGAAACAGTTGACCGTGGTGCCAATCCCGCAGCTCGGGCACCAGATGTGCGGGATGCGCTCCTGGCGCAGGTAAGGCATCACCGGGTTGATGCTGTCGACGTCGCGCAAGAGGGTGTCGTCAGTCATCGGCTCGCCTCCAGGATCGCGGCCAGGATGGTTTCCGGCTCGTGCACCGAACCGCCGGCGTGCGGGAGGCTGACCACGCGGGCCGCGCCGGCCACCGCGCGTTCAATCTCCAGAACCATTTGTCCCATGTTCAACTCGGGCATGATAAAGACCTTGACCGTCTTGGCCAGCTCGCGCATGCGTTTGGCGGGAAACGGCCAGGCCACCACCAGGCGCAGGTGCCCCACCTTCACGCCGCGCTTGCGCGCTTCCTCGACGGCCGACATCGCGATCCGGGATGTGATTCCGTAGGAGACCACCACCACGTCAGCGCCCTCGATGCCATCCTCGCGCACATCCATGATCTTGTCGGCGTTGTCGCGAATCTTGCTCAGCAACCGCCGCACCAGTTTGTCCTGCGCGGCCGCGTTCATGGCCGGGTAGCCGCGCTCGTCGTGGGTCAGCCCGGTCACGTGGATGCGGTATCCCGCGCCCGCCTTGGTCATCTCGGGCACGGGATCGTCGTCGGTCGTGCCAAACGCTCGATACTCGTCCTTGGGCTTGTGGGTCCACTTGCGCGGGACCACCTTGATCTCAGAGGCGGGCGGGATGGCCACGCGCTCGACCATGTGCCCGACCACCTCGTCCATCATGAACATGACCGGGCAGCGGTAGATCTCGGACAGGTTGAAGGCCTTGATCATCAGATCGAAGCATTCCTGGGGCGAGTTGGGCACGATGGCGATGATCTCGTAGTCGCCGTGGCTGCCCCACTTGGCCTGCATCATGTCGGCCTGACCGGGCAGGGTGGGCAGCCCCGTGGAAGGGCCGCCGCGCTGAACGTCGACCCACACACCCGGGCATTCGGTGATAGCGGCCAGGCCGATGTGCTCCATCATGAGAGAGAAGCCGGGGCCCGAGGTCACGCTGAGCGACTTCTGTCCGCCCCACACGGCGCCCTGAACGGCGATGCTGGAGGCCAGCTCGTCCTCCATCTGGATGAAGATTCCGCCCACCGTGGGAATGCGCGAGGCGAAGCGTTCCACCACCTCGGTCGACGGCGTGATGGGGTAGCCGGCGACAAAGCGACACCCAGCAGCCAGGGCGCCTTCACAGGCGGCGTGGTCGCCGTCCATGAAATGAATGCCGGTCAGCACGCCCTTGGGGTCAGCCGGCTCGGGATCTTGCACCCGGGGACCGGCGGCCGGCTTGGGCACGATGGCTGGGGCAGTGGGCGGGCCCTTGGCCTGGCGTGCGTCGATGTCCTTCCAGCGCTCGCCGTAGATGGCGAAGTCAGGGCAGTACAAGCCACACAAGTCGCAGCCGCTGCAGTCCGCGGGCCGGGCCAGGATGGGGAAGTGGTACCCCTTGGCATTGAAGTCCTTGGTGAACTCCAGGCAATCGGTGGGACAGAAGTCGATGCAAAACGAGCAGCCCTTGCAGATCTCGGGACGGACGAACACCGTCCCCTTGCCCTGGCGCTCTGGGCTAGTCGGATTCATGCACTCTCCTGCAAGTCGCAACTAGGGAGTAGCACGGGATCTCGCCGGGAACGAGCAAATAAGGACTCCATGAGTCTTGTTTATACCATACCGTTGCGTGCAGAGATGTGATAGGAAACACCGAATGTTTGGTCTTATCCCATTTTTCCGGTCGACGATCGGAAAGAAGGTACTGATGGCGGTGTCGGGGGTGTTCCTCTTTGCTTTTTGCGTCGAGCATGTCACCGGGGCTCTGCTCTTCTTCAAAGGGCCACACACCATCAACGGGTACGGCCGCCTGCTGCACTACTCGGCCGCCTTGGTCTGGTCCTTTCGTGTCGGCCTGATCCTCGCGGCCGTGGTCCACATCACCTTCGCGACCTTGCTCTACTTTCAGGAACTCGCGGCCCGCCCGGTGGGCTACCGCCACCGTCGCTATCTGCGGGCGAGCTATGCGGCCCGCACCATGAAGTACTCGGGGCCGTTCTTGCTCGCCTTTGTGATCTTTCATCTGGCCCACCTGACCTGGGGCTACCACGTGGTGCCTGGCCGATTCATCGAGGGGGACATTTACGCCAACATGCTCAACGGCTTTCGCACCGGCTGGGTGGCGCTGGTTTACGTGGCTGCGGTCAGTTTGCTGGGGCTGCACCTGCTGCATGGTGCGCACAGCATGTTCGAATCGCTCGGGCTGCGCCACCGTCGGGTGGAATCGCTGCTCTTTGGCTTTGCCCGCGTCGCCGCGGTCGCTATCTCGGTCGGTCTGGCTCTGGCCCCAGCGGCGGTGTTCTTGCGCATGATCGGGGGGTAAGGACCAATGGAACTCAAAGCCAACCTTCCCTCTGGGCCGCTTGCCACCGCGTGGGAGCGCCACCGTTTCGATCTCAAGCTGGTCAACCCGGCCAACAAGCGCCGCTACCAGATCATCGTGGTGGGCTCGGGCCTGGCCGGCGCCTCCGCGGCCGCGTCGCTGGGCGAGCTGGGCTACAATGTACGCTGCTTCTGCTACCAGGACAGTCCGCGCCGCGCGCACAGCATCGCCGCGCAGGGGGGCATCAACGCCGCCAAGAACTACCAGAACGACGGCGACAGCGTGCAGCGCCTGTTTTACGACACCATCAAGGGGGGAGACTTCCGCGCGCGCGAGCAAAACGTCTATCGCCTGGCCGAGATCTCGAACCACATCATCGATCAGTGTGCGGCCCAGGGTGTTCCCTTTGCGCGCGAGTACGGCGGACAGCTCGGCAACCGTTCCTTTGGCGGCGCGCAGGTGTCGCGCACCTTCTATGCCCGTGGTCAGACCGGGCAGCAGCTCCTCTTGGGTGCGTACCAGGCGCTGTCGCGCCAGATCGCCACGGGCCAGGTCAAGATGTTCCCGCGTACCGAGATGCTCGACCTGGTGGTCGTCGACGGTCGCGCCTGCGGCATCGTGACCCGCGATCTGGTGTCCGGCGCGATCGAGTCGCACGCTGCGGACGCCGTCATCCTGGCCACTGGCGGCTACGGCAACGTCTTCTTCCTGTCGACTAATGCCAAGGGCTGCAACGTGAGCGCCACCTGGCGTGCACACAAGCGCGGGGCCGGCTTCGCCAACCCTTGCTTCACCCAGATTCATCCCACCTGCATTCCGGTGACAGGAGAGCACCAGTCCAAGCTCACGCTCATGAGCGAATCGTTGCGCAACGACGGCCGGGTGTGGGTTCCACTGCGCGCGGGAGACCAGCGGCCACCCGCCAAGATCCCGGAGGCCGAGCGCGACTACTACCTGGAACGTCGCTACCCCAGCTTCGGCAACCTGGTTCCGCGCGACGTGGCCAGCCGCGCGGCCAAGGCGGTGTGCGACGAGAACCGCGGCGTCGGGCCCGGCGGCCGCGGCGTGTTTCTGGATTTCTCCGACGCCATTTCACGCCAGGGCGAGGACGTGGTGCGCGAGCGCTACGGCAATCTCTTCGACATGTACGAGCGGATCACCGCGGAGAACCCCTACAAGGTTCCCATGCGCATCTACCCGGCGGTGCACTACACCATGGGCGGGCTGTGGGTCGACTATGATTTGATGTCCACCATTCCGGGTCTGTTCGTACTGGGCGAGGCGAACTTCTCCGACCATGGAGCCAATCGCCTGGGCGCCTCGGCGTTGATGCAGGGCCTGGCCGACGGCTACTTCATCATCCCGTACACCATCGGCAGCTACCTTGCCGCAAGCAAAGCCGGGGCAATGTCGACCGATAAGCCGGAATTCGCCGCGGCCAAGGCGCAGGTGAATGAGCGGACCAATCGACTGCTCGCCCGCAAGGGCAAACGAACCGCGACTTCGTTTCATCGCGAGCTGGGCAAACTGTTGTGGGAGAACTGTGGCATGGCGCGCACGGCGGCCGGGCTCAAGGAAGCTTTGGCGCGCATCCCCGAGCTGCGCGAGCAGTTCTGGCGCGAGGTGATGGTGCCGGGCGGCCACGAGGAACTGAATCAGTCGCTGGAAACCGCGGGCCGCGTCGGGGATTTTCTCGAATTCGCCGAGCTGCTGTGCCGGGATGCGCTTCTGCGCGAGGAATCCTGCGGCGGGCACTTCCGGCAGGAGCATCAAACCCCCGACGGTGAAGCCAAGCGCGACGACGCGCGCTTTGCCCATACGGCGGTGTGGGAGTGGAGGGGCGAGGGCCAAGAGCCGCTCCGCCACACCGAACCGCTCAGCTTCGAGAACGTCCACCTCGCGCAGCGGAGTTACAAGTGACCATGAATCTCGTGCTGATGGTCTGGCGGCAAGAGAGCGCGCGTGCTGTGGGCCACATGCAGAGGATCGAGGCCAAGGACATCAGCCCTGACATGTCCTTCCTGGAGATGCTCGACGTGGTCAACGAACGCCTGACCGTGGCGGGCCAGTCGCCCATCACCTTTGACCACGACTGCCGCGAAGGGATCTGCGGCTCTTGTGGCGTGGTGATCAACGGCGTTCCCCACGGCCCGCAACCAGGGACCACGACCTGCCAGCTTCACATGCGCCATTTCCGCGACGGCCAGGTCATCGTCATCGAGCCGTTCCGGGCGCGTGCCTTCCCCGTGATTCGCGATCTCATGGTCGACCGCAGCGCCTTCGATCGCGTGATCGGGGCCGGCGGTTTCATCACCTCGCCCACTGGCAGCGCACCTGACGGCAACGCCATCCTGGTTTCCAAGGGCGCGGCAGACGCCGCCATGGATGCGGCCGCCTGCATCGGGTGCGGGGCCTGCGTGGCCGCGTGCCCCAACGCCTCGGCCATGCTGTTCGTGGGCGCCAAGGTCTCGCACCTGGGCCTTCTGCCCCAGGGTCAGCCCGAGCGCTGGTCGCGCGTGCACGCCATGGTGGCGGCCATGGATGCCGAGGGCTTTGGCGGTTGCACCAACTTCCTGGAATGCACGGCCGTCTGTCCCAAGAACGTGTCGCCCGATTTCATCGGCCGCCTCAACCGCGACCTCATCGGCGCCGTGTTCTTGGCTCGGCCGCGGGTGGCAACCACCGACGCTGGCTAGGGGCGGCTCTGATTCTTGCGCGGAAACGCAAGAAATGCGGAATTGCCTGAGACTGCGCAGCCCCACGGACATCCAACCAACAGACAGCAAGCACCGATGCAGCTAAACCAACAGGGAGGCCCCATGACACCTTGTATCCAGTGCAAGTACGAGCTTGCTCCTGATTTTCGCTTTTGCCCGCGTTGCGGCGTCCCGGCAGCCAAGAACATTCCCGACCAGTACCTGCTGGCGAGACGGGCCATGGAAGGGCGCATGGAGGGTGGCCCGGTGGGGCCCGCCATTGCGACCCTGCTAAAGGCCTACGACCTGGGGCTGCGCGATGCCCACGTGCTTTGCGGCCTAGGCATTCTCTACTACCGCCTGGGCGACATCGGGTCGGCGACCAAGTACCTTGAGGAGGCCATCGCCCTCAAGCCCAACTTCCCTGAAGCGCACTACGATCTGGCCCTGGCCTACTATCGCGGCGGCCAGATCTACAAGACCATCGCGACCATGGAGCGATGCCTGGAGTTAAGCCCTGACTACGCGGCCGCGCACTACTGGATTGGAATTGCCAACTACCATCTGGGGCGCCAGCAGAAGGCCATCGACTCCTTCTTGCGCGTGGTCGAGCTCAACCCCGCGTCCAAGGTCGCCAACTACCACCTGGGCGTGAATTTCGCGTCGCTGGGCCAGTACGACAAGGCCATCCACCACTTCAAGTTGGTGGTGGAGAACTGTCCAGAAGACGAGGCGGCCTTCTATCATTTGGGGATGGCCTACTACGAAGCCGACAAGATCCCTGAGGCCCTCGATGTCCTCAAACACGCCGTGAAGCTGGACCCCAGCGACCGGCGCGCGGCGCAGATGGTGGAGATGCTGACCGACGTTCCTGGCGTCTAGTGCCTCCGGTCAGAATTTNNTTCTGACCGGAGGCACTAGGGGCGACGGGCGCTCGCCCCGATTCACGAAAGCAAGGGCTGCAACTGAGCGGCCGTGGTGCGCGCAAAGGCACGCACGCTTTCTTCGCCGGTCAGGGCGGAGATTTCGTCGATTGACTGCTTGGCCGGCAGGTGTGGAATTTGCCCGGTCAGCGCCCCGTGTCCCAGCAGGCCGACGAACGAGAACAGGAAGCGCTCGCGTTCGCTGTTGGGCAGAAAGTCGAGGCAGCGCAGAATCGCGGCCGGCTTGACCTTGTCCCAGCGGCCAGGATAGCCCCGATCGGCGAGCCATTGCCCCACACTGAGCGCGGCGTCGACCAGGTCCTGGCGTTGTGTAGCGTCGGCGTCGACAGCGCCGGCGAGTTCATCGGCCAAGGTCATGGCGACGATTCGTTGCGGGGCCACTTCGACCACCATGCCGGCAGATGGCCTGCGCCTGCGGAAAGGAATGAATTGGGAATGGAATCGGCAGCGCTTTTTGCTCATGCCCTGGTTGTCGGACGCCGGCCGAGAAAGTTGCGTGTTCTGAGGCTATCNNTGCCGCATCAGATCCCTTCGTTTCACCGGAGAGCGATCTTCAGCGGTTCACGAATCACGTCACCATCGGCAGACCCTTCATGGGCCAGTTCGCGGTTGGCCGCAACCACAAGCTCCACCGCCTCGCGCAGATTGGCACGTGCCTCTTCCAGGGTCGCCCCCTGCGTGTTGGCGCCAGGAAGTTCCTCGACAAACGCGATGTATCCTTCAGGCACCTTCTTGAATACTGCGGTGAGCCCCAGATCCATAAGCAAGAGTCTACCGCACGCGCTCCGGGCTAGCTACTCGCCCAGGGCCACTTCAGGTCCAGCACGCGCCCCACACGCACCCCCGCGGCTTCGCCGCGCCCTCGCCCGGCGGACCGGGGAGAAGGGGCAGGAGAGGATCCAGATCCGCTCGCACTATCGAGATCCCTGCCTCGCCCCTTTGTGGAGGCCGCCGACGTCTGCGTCGGCGGGTCCGCTCGCACCGAAAAAGCTTGGGACTTCGCTCCCCGCTGGCCCTTTCCCCGTCGGTGAGAGGGTTGCGGAAACAGATCGGCGTTGGGACCAGGAAAAGGGATTGGCTCAGTCCCCGATTTAGCGCGGCGGTTGGTGCTCTGGCAGTATCTCTGGAAAGTCATTCGGTAGCGGTTCGCCACCGACGGGAAAAGGCGCAAAATGGCGCTATCAGACAGTGATTTCCGTGACGAATCGTCAAGATTTTGACGCTCGTGAATTTGTTGTTTCAGAGGCCGCATCGCAGCACATAGAACAGATTGAAATAACGAAGCTTTTAGATGCCACGATGCAGAAAGCGTCAACAACATGACGATACGTCAAGAATCTGTCTTGCGGGATGCGCCTTTTTGAGAGACGATGATCCCGACCGGCGTATTTCTGCCGGGCTTTAGGAGTTCCACCATGAAGAAAACATCCGGCATCAAGGTGAAGTCCCGTGTACG
>PMLB01000186.1 GCA_003158735.1 Myxococcales bacterium
GCGCGAGAGCTTCACCTCGTGCCGCGCAAACAGCCACATCGAAGCGAAAGCGAAAGCAACGTGCGCGATCACCCAGAAGTAGATGGCAACCGTGGAGTTGACGAAGAGGACGATCCACAAGAGCGGCGCGCCCACGAAGCCCTGCGGATTGTTCCACAGGGGACAGCCGCCGCACTCGTATGCATTCCAGAAGGGGAACTCGTGGTAGCGCACGACGCTCGCCCGGCCCGCCTCGAGGAACTTCTGGAACATCATGCCGTCGCCGTTGGACGGGTGCGGGTATTGGGCGATCATGGACGACCACGCGTAGACGGTGAGCCCAAGCGAAAGGGCGGCCAGCGCCAGCGCGCGCAGCCACCCGGGGCGAAGCGGTGCCTCGGCGCTCACCGACACACACTCCACGGCGAGAACGCGGCGACGAGTGCCGTGGTCACGCCGTCCCGGATCGACTGGCGTAGCTCATCCGGGCGACCACGGTCGCCGAAACGATGTCCTGATGACAACCTACCCAGCACGCGCGGCAGTCTACCGCATCACGACTCTCGCCTAGTGGGAGAAGTAGTTCGTCTCCCACAGGTCCGTCGACAAGGGGATGAGGCTATTGGTCTTGGGGTCGTAGCCTTGAATGGGCTGGCAGTGCAGATGGTTCCACTGGCAGGCGCCCGCGACCGCGGCAAAGACTTCGGGATAGCGGCAGCGGAAGTCGCTCGGGCTCGGACAACGGAGCTGGATTGATTCCCGCGTGGCCCTTGCGGTCAATTCCTGCAGGTAAGCGACGGGCTTGTCCCCGAGCGGGGGAAAGCCATCCCCGCGGATGCGGGCGGCGTTCTCCGGCAGTACGTACAGGTGGTGCAAGGGCAGAAGCAGCAACCCGACCGCGAGTGCGCGAACCAGCCACGTCCGAATTCGGCCAGGCCCGAACTCGCGCCAGGCCAGGGCGTAGAGGACGTAGAAAGCTCCTAGCGCCGGTGTTTGTCGACGAAGACCAGGAAGATTGGTGGCCATCGCACTTACCGCCAAGGTGGTGAGAATGGTAAGCCAGGCAAGCCCCAGCAGCAGCCGAAGCTTGCGTTGGCGGACGGCTAGCGCGGACGCAAGGATTGCCAATCCCGCCGAAATGGCCGCCAGTCGACCGGAGAACTCTACCTGGGGAAGGTCCGTAAAGTAGTAGCTCTCCCCCTTCTGCAATAACTCCCGGAAGGTCCGACTCAGGTTCGCGAGGATGAACGTGAGGTTCGTGTTAAGGCCTCCACTGCCACCGCGAAAAGCTCCCCGGTAGAGAATCGAAGGGTCACGCAGAAAGGCTGCGAAGCCGGCGAACGGGAGCACGAAGGCGAGACCGCCGATGAGCAAACTGACGGCATAGATCGCCCAATGTCTGTGGGCGCAGAATTGGCGGACTCCGACGAGGTAGACGATTCCCAAGGCTGGCAGCAACAGGCCGAAGGCGGGGTAGGCCAACGAAGCGACCATGGCCAACGACCAGAAGGCGGCCTGCAAGACCAGGCCCCTGGCCAGCCGCGCGCAAGGGAAAGAAACCAACAGCACGATGCCGAAGGGAAGCAGTTGCAGTTCCAAGCCGAACTGGGCCTGCATGGCATTGAAGTAGAGCAGGGTGGGCGAGAGGGCAAGGGCACACAGCGGGATGACCGCGCGTCTCATCCCCAAGAGACGTTTGAGCAGCCATGCCGTGCTGGTCATGGACAGGACGTGTAGAGCCAGGCGAGCCCATCGCGTGAGGTGCAGGTGAAACCCGAAGATCTTGTACAGCCCGAGCAGGAAGGCATACCAGGAAACGTTGGTCGAGCCGCGGTCGTACAGCGTCCGATGGGCCAACCAATAGGGATTCCGCACCGACTCTGACATTTCCTCGTAGGCGATGCGGTCGACCAGTCGCCACATCACCATCGCCTGCCCCAGCGCCAGCACAAACGGCAGCGACCAAAACAACACGATCCAGACGGTTCGCGTCTTGGATTGGTGCGGGTTCGGCGGCTGCGTTTCGGGAAGCAAGTCTTGCGGGTTCAACCTCGGGCATCCTAAGCCATGGACACGCCGTCCGCCATCCGTGCCAGAGTAATCGCTGCGTGCTGGCCTCGCGAATGGCAGTTCAGATGGGTCGCGGCCGAAAGAATGCGTCTACGATGCAAAGATTCAAGCCTGTAGCTACTTGGCCTGTGTGAAGGAGAGGGTGTACCTGGTGCACAACACAGCTCGCGGTCGCTGAGCTATTGGTCCGTGGGATCGCGCGGATTCAGTTCCTTCATCTTGCTCCTGAGCGCGCGTCGTTCCTCGCGATGGGAGTGGTGTTCTTGGTGGTGATGGTGCCAGTGCACATCCTCGCCGGGCAGGCGTGTCTCGATCTGCACGCCGCCGAACACCACGCGTCCTCGCACTCTCAACAGCGGCGCCGACGGGTCGGGACTCGCGGGCGCGCGGTTGAGGCTTTCGAAGCCGCCCAGGATCGCCACTCCGTGGCACTCCACTGCCAAGGTTGGGGGCACGATGATCTGCACGCCGCCAAACACGGCTTTGACTTCCACTTCAACGACACCGTCGGGGAACAGGGCATCGCGCAGATCCACCTGCACGCCGCCGAAGACCGCCTTGATCTTGAGTCGCCGGGGCAGGGGTTGCGGTCCAGAGAACTGGCTGCCGCCGAAGATGGCGGTGATTTCCCGATGCTCGTGGCTGTCACTCGCGTGGGCCACTGCCGCCGCATGAACCTCCACCTCTGCCTCCGCCAGATCGTCCACCAGTTGATTGATGGCCGCGACGGTGTCCCGCTCATGCGCCAAGGTCAGACGGCGTTCGAATTCTTCTATGTTCAGGCGATCGTGCGCGAAGGCGTCGGACAAACGGGCGACGATTTTTTCGCGTTCCGCGATGAGGGTTCGAGGAGCAAGCACTTTGGCAGGGCGATCAGCCATGGACGCCATCATAGCGCTCATCGTGGGTGGCCGCGATGAGTGGATGCGACAGAGCCCGGGCCAGCCTACTCGTCGAGCCGCACGCTATCTTCCTGAAACCGCTCTCCCGGCAAGAGCGGTGGTACACTTCGCTCATCCTTGAATACGAAGTCCTTGAACCAGACGCTCGGCCGCGTCGCTCCGCGCTCGGTAGTTTATGATCACGTGCACGCCTGAGCGGGCGAGACGCGTGGCAATCCCGGCGCCGATGCCACGCGAACTTCCGGTCACCAGCGCTACTTTCCCTGACTGCGAATGACTCTGGATCGACATGACAGCGGAAGATACCACCCCACTACGTCAGGGACCTGATCAGAGAACGCCCGCCACAGCCACCGCCCCCTGGCGCAAGATCTCCATTCGCTCCCCGCGCACGCGGGCGAGCGTGCTGGGCTGGCCGCCGGGGGTGGTGCCGCCGTCGAGGATCAGGCAGCTCGGCGGGGCGAAGTAGGCGGCAGCGTCACTGGCCGTGCGGGGCGGGGGTGAGCCAGCGGGATTGGCGCTGGTGGCAGTGATGGGACGGCCAGCGGCCACGACCAACGCTTGCGCTAGTGGATGCGGCGACACGCGCACTGCCACGCAGCCATCGGCCACGATCGATGCGGGCAAGCCGGGGCGCGCCGGCAAGACCAAGGTCAGTGGTCCGGGCCAGTGCTGCGCCATCAGACGTTCGGCCAGCGGCGAGATTTCGCCACACAGTGCAGACAGCATTTCGTGGCCGGAAATCAGGAGAGAAAATGTCTTTTCTGCCGCGCGTCCTTTTAGCGCGCGCAACTTGGACAAAGCGCTCTCGTCGAGCGCGTCGACTGCCAGGCCATAGAAGGTCTCAGTCGGATAGGCGACGACTTCGCCGCGAGCAATAGCCGCGGCTGCTGCGGCGAGGTCTACCACTTCTCGCGCACTTCGGCGTCTGCCTCCAGTACCTTTTGCAAGCGTGCTTCGCGCTCGGCGGCCACCGCCTTGGCCAGCGCGGGATCGCCAAGAGCAATGATCTGCGCGGCCAACAAGCCCGCGTTCTCGGCGCCACCAATAGCCACAGTCGCAACTGGAATTCCCGGGGGCATCATGGCGGTGGACAGAAGCGCGTCCATGCCCTGCAGGCTGCCGGACACAATGGGTACGCCGATCACCGGGTGAGTGGTGTGAGCAGCCACGGCGCCGGCCAGGTGGGCGGCGCCGCCTGCGCCGCAAATGAAGACCTTGGTGCCAGCCTTGGCCGTCTCCCGCACATAGGCCGCGGTTTGTTCGGGCGTGCGGTGGGCCGACAGGACGCGCACGTCCACGCTGAGGCCCAGCTTGCGGCAGACCTGCGCGGCCGGCTTCATGATCTCGAGGTCGGATTTCGACCCCATCAAGACAGCCACGTCGTTGCCCAGTTTTCCGCTCATGTTCGTCCTCGCAGGCCAATGTCTTTTCGATAGTGCATGCCATCCCACCGAATACGGTCAATACCACCGTAGGCGCGTGCTCGCGCTGAATTGAGGTCAGGGCCCCGCGCGGTCACGCCCAGTACGCGGCCGCCACTGGTGAGCAAGCGCTCTCCCTCGCGCTTGCTGCCGGCGTGAAACACCACCAGATCGGTACCTTCGCCCGCCAGCTGTCCGTCTTGCGCGAGGCCGTCGATGGCATCGCCACTGCGCACTTTGCCCGGATAACCCGCGGCTGCCAGCACCACGCATACCGAGATGCCGGGAGACCAGGTGGGCGAGCCGGGTGGCAGCTCGCCCTTGGCCGCGGCCAAGAGCCAAGGCAGAAGGTCATCTTCCATGCGCGGCAGCACCGCTTGCGTCTCGGGATCGCCGAAGCGACAGTTCCACTCGATGACCATGGGCCCGCGATCCGGCGTCAGCATCAACCCGCCGTAGAGCAGTCCACGGAAGGGCCGGCCCATGGCCGCCATGGCGGCCACTGTGGGCGCGAAGATGGTTTGGGCAATGCGTCGGGTGAGAGACGCGTCGACCAGTGGCGACGGTGAATAGGCGCCCATGCCCCCGGTGTTGGGACCGCGATCGCCGTCGAACACCGCCTTGTGGTCCTCGGCCGTGGCCAGTAGCACGAAGCGCTCGCCGTCGCACAGGGCCATCATGGAACACTCGCGGCCAGTGAGTCGTTCTTCGATCACCACGCGCGCACCCGCGTCGCCGAAGCTGCGTCCCACCAGCATGGAACGGGCGGCGGCCTTGGCTTCCTGGTGCGAATTCGCGACCACCACGCCCTTGCCCGCGCACAGCCCATCAGCCTTGACCACGACATCGCCCGGCTGGCGGTCGATGAAGGCCTCGGCCGCCGCGAAGTCGCTGAAGCTGTCGTAGGCCGCGCTGGGCACGCCCGCGCGCTTCATCAGATCCTTGGCGAACTTCTTCGATCCTTCGATCTCGGCCGCGGCCTGCGACGGGCCGAAGAACGGCATGCCTTTCTTGGCAAAGGCATCGCCCAGTCCCTTGGCCAGGGCAGACTCAGGACCGCACACCACAAAATTGATGCGCTCGCGCTCCGCCAGTGCCACGAGGTCGTTCACCGCCTCGGCCCCCACCGCTGCCACGCTGACCTTGCCGGCACCCGGTCCTTGGCCGCGCCCGAGGGCTTCGATGCCAGGGTTGCCTGGTGCGGCCACCAGGTGATGGCACAGCGGACTTTGCAGCAGCTTCCACGCCAGGGCGTGCTCACGTCCGCCTGAGCCGACGAGAAGAATCCTATTTGCCATTCGGAGACTTGTCTGAGGGATCAACCAGGGACAGTGCGGGCTTGCCCGCGGTGCGCGACTCCGGCTGGGCCGCCCCGCCAGGCCGCGCACCCTGCATGAAGTGCGGCTCGCGAATCACGGCGAAGCGTCCGCCCAACATGAACGCCGGGGTTCTGACCAAGGGTGGCGAAACCGCCGGAGGCACCCAGGAGCGCACCACCGGCTCGCTGCCACTAGACGACTGCTTGGGCGGGGAGCCCTTTGACGGTCGACTGTAGATGGCCATCTGTCACCTCCTTCCTGACCTGGCCAAATATACGATGCTGCAAGCGATGTTGCTAGTGCCGGAAATGGCGCTCGCCGGTAAAGACGAGGGCAATGTTGTGTTCGTCGGCCGCGGCGATGACTTCAGCGTCGCGCACCGATCCGCCGGGCTCGATGATGGCGGTGACGCCGGCCTTGGCCGCTTCGTCCACGCCGTCGCGGAAGGGGAAGAAGGCGTCCGAGGCGAGCGCCGAGCCGGTGAGCGGCGAGCGCGCCTTTGACACGGCCAGCTTGACCGAGTCCACGCGCGACATCTGGCCCGCGCCCACGCCCAGGGTGCGGCCGCCAGCCACGAACACGATGGCGTTGGACTTTACGTGCTTGGCCACGCGCCAACCGAAGTCGAGGTCGGCCAGCTCCTGCGCCGTGGGCTTGCGCGCGGATACCACCTTGCCAGCCGAGGCTGCCGAGGTGGTGGTGTCGCTCGATTGCACCAGCATGCCACCCGAGATGGCGCGCATGTCTAGCTGCCCGGCCGCACCGGGCGCCAGCTTGGCGCGCAGCAGGCGCAGGTTCTTCTTGCTGGCAAAGACCTGCAAGGCTTCCGGCGTGTAGTCGGGCGCCACCACGCATTCCAGGAAACCCTCGCCCATCATGCGCGCCAGATCCGCGTCAGCGGTGCGATTGAAGGCCACGATGCCGCCAAAGGCAGACACCGGATCGGTCTCCTTGGCCAGGCGGAAGGCTTCATTGATGCCCTTGTCGGACACGGCGATGCCGCAAGGATTGGTGTGCTTGATGATGCACGCCGCGGGGGTTTCGAACTCCGCGCACAGTTTCATGGCGGCGTCGAGGTCGAGCAGGTTGTTGTAGGAAAGTTCCTTGCCTTGCAAGACCTCGGCCTTGGCCAGCGACATTCCGGAAGGCGCGTCCCAGGAATAGAAGGCGGCCTTCTGGTGCGGGTTCTCGCCGTAGCGGAGCACGCGCTCCAGGTGCAGCGAGGGGTGCATGGTGGCCGGAAAATCCGAGGTGATGCTGCCGTTGTCCGCGAGTCGGCCCAGGTGGCTGGCGATGGCGCCGTCGTAGGCAGCGGTGTGGGCAAAGGCTTTGCGGCAAAGCTCGAAGCGCAGCTCACCCGAAACCTGACCCTTGCTTTCGATCTCGCCCAGTACGCGGTCATAGTCCTTGGGATCGACCACCACGGCCACGCGCTCGTGGTTCTTGGCCGCCGAGCGCACCATGGCCGGGCCGCCGATGTCGATGTTCTCGATGACCTCGTCGAAGGCGGCCCCGCGCGCCACGGTTTCGCGGAACGGGTACAGATTCACCACCACAAGATCGATGCGATCGATCTTGTGCTCCTTCATCTGCTTTTCGTGCTCGGGCGTGGGCCGGCCTAGGATGCCGCCGTGCACGCGCGGGTGCAGGGTCTTGACCCGGCCGTCGAGCATCTCGGGAAAGCCGGTGAAGTCGCTCACATCGCGCACGGTGAGCCCGGCCTCGCGCAGCGAGCGCGACGTGCCTCCGGTGGACAGAATTTCGACACCCAGCTTGGCCAACCGGCGGCCGAGATCCACCACGCCGGTCTTGTCCGAAACCGAGATAAGAGCGCGCGTTACGTTGCTCATAGGTCGGTTCTTAGCACAACCACAGGCGCACTTGGGAAGCACGATGAAAACGCAACCAGGTCGGCAGGTTGGCGGATCCGCGCTGGGCGACCCCGGCCATGCGCAAGAGTTTTCCTTGTCGTCACTTGTTCGCCACCTCCACCGGTCAAGCTGGAGACAAGGAGGTTCCATGCATGTCATGACCGACGACAACCCTCGCCAAAAACCGAGCGAGCCCGCTTCCGGCGACCAGCACGTGAAAAGGGCGCCACCACCCAAAGCGAAAGAAAATCCGTGGGACCATGAGCCCACCTGGCCAGGCGGGGACGACGACGACGAGGTCGCGGCAGATGGGATGTGCGATGACGACAACGATGGCCTGACCGTCCCGCGCTTGCCTGCGCCGCTCGGCTTGCGAGAATCGGCACTGTGGGAGGAGGCCATCGCCCGTATCCGAGCCGCAAAATCGCGGGGCGAGTCCTGGTAGCCGGCATCGGCCTGAACCGCGGATCGAAGCGAGCTATTCCCCTACGGGGGCTTCCCAGTGAGCCAGTCTTGGGCGTCGCTCGCGTTACATTTCTGTGACGATTGTGTGACAAGGAAGTTCCCGATATGGGGACGCCCAAGGGGCGTGGCACGATGGCTCTGGGGGCCCCCACATTCCGACTCTGCGTCCTCTCCTCTCACCTCAGTGTTCTCGGCAGCAGGTTGCTATCCGTACGAACTCGCTATATGGGTCGCATCCGCAATGGTAGAAACAACCCGGCAATGGCGCGCATACTCGTAATAGAGGACGAAGCGGACATCNNCAGGTTCTCGAATACAACCTGCGGCAGGCTGGCCACGAGGTGACGGGCGTAGAGCGCGGGAATGCAGGACTGGCGCTTGCGCGTGAGCGGCCGCCCGAACTGGTCATGCTGGACCTCATGTTGCCGGATATGTCTGGTCTGGACGTGTGCCGGGCGATGAAGGCCGACGCCCGATTGCGCCACATCGCCGTGATCATGCTGACCGCAAAGGGCAGTGAGATCGATCGCATAGTCGGGCTGGAACTGGGCGCCGACGACTACGTGACCAAGCCCTTTAGCGTACGCGAGGTCTTGCTGCGCGTGCAGGCGGTGCTGCGCCGGGCGTCCAGCAGCGGCGAGGCCGACACCGGGGAGCCCGTGATCTTCGGTCGTTTGCGCATCGACTACACCGCGCATCGCACTTGGGTGGACGACCAGGAGGTCTCGCTCACGGCGCTGGAAATGCGACTGCTGTGGACCCTGTATCAGCGCCGCGGTCGCGTGCAGTCGCGCGGCACCCTGCTCGACGATGTCTGGGACGCCGATCCTGAAAACAACACGCGCACGGTGGACACCCACGTGAAACGGCTGCGCGAGAAATTGGGCGCCGCGGGCGACTATGTCGAGACCGTGCGCGGGGTGGGTTACCGGTTTGCGGCCGAGCCAGGGGCAGGGTCGTGAGGCTCGGCATTCGCGCCAAACTCTTCACGGCATCGTTGGCGCTCATAGTGGTTTCGCTGGCCGCAGGCGAGCTGTATTTGCGGCCGGCCATTGAGAACGATCTCATGGCGCGTATTCGCGCTGACCTTTCGGCTCGCCTGGCTTTGGTGGCTGAGCAAGCGCAGACGCTGGCCGCGACGGGCGACACCACCAACCGGGAATGGGACGCCTTGGCCGATCGCCTGGGTCCACTGGCGCGCGCGCGCGTGACGTTCATCGACGGGCAGGGCACGGTGAAAGGCGACTCGGAGCTGTCGGGCGAGGCGCTCGAACGCGTGGAGAACCACGGCAGCCGGCCAGAGGTCAGGGCGGCATTGCAAGGGCGGAGCACCGACGAGGTGCGCTTTTCGGCCACACTGGGACGACGACTGCTTTACACGGCCACACCGGTCGCGGGAGCGGGGAACATGGTGGCGCGCTTGAGCCTGCCTTTGGCGGAGGTCGACCAGGCGGTGGCGCGGCTTCGTGCCATTCTCATCGTCGGCGGGTTGGTGGCGCTGCTGGCGGCAGTTCTTATTTCCAGCGCTGCGGTCGTGCTGCTGTCGCGCGCGCTCCGCCACGTGACGGCGATTGCCCGCCGCATGTCTGCCGGCGAGCTCGATCTGCGCAGTCGCCTCGACACGCGCGACGAGGTTGGCGAGCTGGGCCGGACGCTGGATCATTTGGCCGAGAACCTGTCCCGCTCGCTGCGCGAGCTTCGTGACGATCGCGATCTGCTGGGCCGGATCCTCGAGGCCATGCGCGAGGGCGTGTTGGTGCTGGACAGCGAGCGGCGCATCTTGCTCTTCAACGGATCCCTGCGCGAGATGTTGCTGCTCGACACCTTCGCTGTGGGGCGCCCGGCCATCGAGGTGGTTCGCAATGCCGAGCTGCAGACCCTGGTGGATGCGGCGATTGCCGGTCAGGAGCCAGTCACCGGCGAGATCGAGGTGGCCGGTCTGAGGCCGCGGAGTTTGCTGGTCCACGCCACGCGTCTTTCGGGCGAGCCCCGCTGCGTGTTGGTGGTTCTCTTCGACGTGACCGAAGTACGGCGACTGGAGACCGTGCGCAAGGACTTCGTGGCCAATGTCTCGCACGAGCTGCGCACGCCCATCGCGGCGGTCATGTCCGCGGCTGAGACCCTGAGGACAGCGGCCCGCACAGACCCTGCGGCAAGCGAGTCGTTTGTTGAGATCATCGAGCGCAATGCCCGCCGGCTGGGCGATCTGGTGCAAGATCTACTGGACCTGTCCCGAATCGAATCCAAGGAATTTCGCCTGGCGGCCGACCGCTTCGATCTTTCCGGCGTGGTGGCCAGAACCCTGGAGTTCCATGAGGAACGAGCCACGCACAAGCGCATGCGCCTGAGCGCAGCGCTGCCGCCGCAATTGCCGGCGGTGCGCGGCGACGTCACCGCGCTGGAGCGCGTGCTGTCCAACCTGATTGACAACGCGGTCAAGTATTGTCCCGAGGGCGCAGCCGTTGTCGTGACGGCCGAAGACATGGGTGGCAAGCTTCGTGTGACGGTCAGCGACGACGGTCCGGGCATCGAAGCCCCGCACTTGCCGCGACTGTTTGAGCGCTTCTATCGCTGTGATCCGGGGCGCTCGCGCGCCATGGGTGGGACCGGGCTGGGCCTCTCGATCGTCAAGCACCTGGTGGAAGCCATGGGCGGCTCTGTTCAAGTCGAGAGCACGTCGGGGCAGGGCACGCGCTTCAGTTTCACTGTTCCCACTGCGGCTTAGGTCCGCCTCTCGAAAGTTCGTAGTTGGTTGAGCGGCCGGTGTGATCGCGGCGGGGCCGGAGGCCGGGGTGCTAACCACAATTCCCTCGGGACTTGACGGCCAACGGTGCGATCCGGAGTCTCACCACAGAGGCCACAGAGGCCACAGAGGCCGGAAAGAAAGGGTTTCGGATCTGGCTCCGAACCCTTCTTTCCTTCCGATCCGTCTCTGTGCTCTCTGTGCTCTCTGTGGTGAAATCCGGGGCACCCCTGCCGAAAGCCGTGGTCGGCACCCATGGGCCGGAGGCCGAGGGCCGGTGGCCGGATCCGACGGCCGGTCCCCCCTTCGGGGACTTCGGGACCCGCCACCCACCCTGCCCACCCGCGCGCTTCGCGCGCCCTCGCCGGATTCGGAGCCGGATCCGGCCGCCGGCTTCGGCGCTGGAACCGGCAACCCGATCTAGTCACGAACTTTCGAGAGGCGGACCACGTTGCCGGCGTGTTTCCAACCGGTGAAATGTCGGCAACTCTCACCGTCCCGATCGTCTCGATTTGCTTCTTCAGCGATCGACATTCAAGATGGCCCTCATGAATCTTCGCGGACGTGCCTTCTGATGCGCGAGGTGAGCGTCGGCGAACGCCTCGACCAGTACCAGTTGACTGACGTGCTGGCGCGCAGTGGAATGGCGTCCATCTTCAAGGCCACTGACAGCGTGACTGGAGCGACGGTGGTGCTGAAGATCCCGCACCCACAATTCGAGAGTGACGTGGTGTTTTACGAGCGCTTCCGGCGCGAGGAAGAACTGGGGCTGCGCCTGGAACACCCCAACATCGTGCGCGTGCTGCGGCCCAAGGAGAAGAGCCGCATGTACATCGTCATGGAATTCATCGAGGGGAAGTCGCTGCGCGCTCTCATGCAAGAGAAGCGGCCTATGGCCAGCGAGACCGCTCTGGGCCTGGTGATCCAGGTGTGCGAGGCGCTGGTCTACATGCACGAGCACAAGGTCGTCCATCGCGACATGAAGCCGGAAAACGTTCTGGTCACGGCCGACGGCTGTGCGAAGGTTCTGGACCTAGGCATTGCCTTTGACGCTTCGGCGCGGCGAATGACCTGGGCTGGCCTGTCCAACACGATCGGCACCCCCGACTACATGGCGCCGGAGCAAATCGGCGGCCGGCGCGGTGATGCCCGCACCGACGTGTACGCGCTCGGCACCATCCTGTACGAGATGCTGACCGGAGAATTACCCTATTCCAGCGCCAATCCGCACGCGCTCCTGCGCGCCAAGGCTAACGAAGACCCCACACCGCCCAGCTACTACGTGCCCGGCTTTGATCGCTCGCTGGAGGCCATCTTGCTCAAGGCCCTGGAACGCTCGCCGCGTGATCGCTACGCCGGGGCGGCGGAATTCCTGGCGGATCTGCGCAATCCCGCGGCGGTGCCGCCCTACGATCCGGAGAAGGGCCGCGCCCGCCGCCGTTTTTCCGTCCCTCGACGCGTGCTCATGCCAATGATTGTGGTGTTGGTGCTGGCCGGGCTCACCACGCTGATCTGGTGCAGTCACCCGCACCGAACCGGATCGGGCCGCGCGACTCATAGTGAAAGGAGCATGTAGCATGTCGGCATTCTCCCTCGAACACGCGCTCAACCTGGCCTGGGTGCTGCTGGGCGCTTTCCTGGTCATGTTCATGCAGGTCGGCTTCGCCATGATGGAGACGGGATTCACGCGCGCCAAGAACGCGGTGAACACCATGGCCATGAACATGATCATTTATCCCGTGGGGGTGCTGGGTTTCTGGCTGTGCGGTTTTGGTTTCATGCTGGGGGGCGTGCACGGCTGGCCCACGCTGGGCGCGGCGCTGGCGCCTGCACACGAGCTCAGCCTGCACATCGGCGGCCAGGGCTACGGAATCATCGGCGCCGGCAAATTCGCGCTGGTTTCGGTCGCCAACGATCCGGTCAACCTGGCCATGTTCTTGTTTGCGGCGATGTTCATGGACACGGCCGCCACCATTCCCACTGGCGCCATGGCCGAGCGCTGGAAATTCTTGCCCTTTCTTATCTATGGCCTGTTCATGTCCATGTTTCTCTATCCGCTCTACGGCAACTGGGTTTGGGGCGGCGGCTGGCTGGCGCAAATGGGCGTGAACCTTGGACTTGGGCATGGTCATGTGGATTTTGCCGGCTCCTCAGTGGTGCACATGACCGGGGGAATCACGGCGTTGGCCGGTGCGATGGTGCTGGGCCCGCGCGTGGGCAAGTACCGGCGCGACGAAACCATTGCAGCGATTCCCGGCCACAATTTGCCCATGGCCGTGGTGGGCACGCTCATCCTGGCTTTCGGCTGGTTCGGTTTCAACACCGCCTCGACCTTGAATGCCAGCGATGGTCGTATCGCCATTGTGGCCAGCAACACGCTGCTCTCGTCGTCGGCCGGCGCCATCGCCGCCCTGGTCACAAGCTGGTATTTGTCGCACAGGCCCGACATCGGCATGGCCTGCAACGGCATGCTGGGCGGCCTGGTGGCCATCACCGCGCCCTGCGCCTTTGTCGGCCCCGCTGCCGCCGTGCTTATCGGCGCGCTGGCGGGACCGCTGGTTGTCCTGGTGGTGACCCTGCTCGAGCGCCGCCTGCGCATCGACGATCCCGTGGGCGCTATCGCGGTTCACGGCGCCTGTGGTGTCTGGGGCGCCTTGGCACTGGGACTACTGGCCGACGGGAGTTACGGCGAGGGCTGGAACGGTGTGGCTGGCCCGGTCCACGGTCTGCTGTTCGGTGACGCCAGCCAATTCCTGGCGCAATTGATTGGCGTCGCCACCAATGCGATTGTGGTCTTTGCGCTGGCCTACGGATTCTTCCGCTTACTCGATCGGGTCATGGGCAATCGCGTGCCATCCGAGGTGGAGTGGACGGGGCTCGACTCACTGGAAATGGGTTCACAGGCCTACCCACACGCCTGAGCGAGTGCCGCTCAACCTAGCCGCCAACCTGCGAGAGGCGGTGCTAGGGTTTGCGCCCCGCGAGCGGTCCCAAATCGGGCGCGACGCCCGAGTCCCTCAACGCCTGCATGACGTCGAGGAGACAGAACACTCCAAAGCCGCGAAGCTCGAGCAAGCTGCCGTAGGTCCAACCTTCGCGGTGAGCGGCGCTTGGGTCCTGTTGCCGAAGGGCATTGCTGGTGCGCGTGTGCAGGCGATGTGCGAATCGGGCGGCCAGCTCGCCCGGAGAGGGTATCGATTGAGCGAGAAACTCGGGCGGCAAGAACTCTCGGTAGGCCGCGACAGGACGAAACCCCGTCAAGGCGAAGAACGCCTCTGCAAATCGGGCGGTGTCTTGCGCGCGCTTTTCTCGGCGCTGGTCGGCTTTCGAAACAATCATCCCAAGCTCGGGCTAGACGCGTGGGGAGCCCGCCGGCTTCGCCGGCGGCGCACCATCGCGGGAGGGTTTGGGAACCCTCCCAGGGTTCCCATGTATGATCGGCCGGCGCAACTAGTTGAACGCGACCTTCTGCATGGGGTGGGTCGCGCTGTGGCAGAATTCGACCTCATCTCAGAGGGTGACCGGATCTTGGTGGCGGTTTCTGGCGGAAAGGACAGCTACTCCCTACTCGCTGTCTTGGAGACGCTGCGGCG
>PMLB01000332.1 GCA_003158735.1 Myxococcales bacterium
AGACACGCGGTCCAAGCCGCCCGTTTGATATTGCGCATGCTATTCCTTGTTGCGAATTGTCGCATCACGGGAATCCGGGAAGACAATGTTGCCAAGACCGACGACTGTTTCCTTGAGTTCGACGGCGCCTGATCCATCAGTCTTGCCCTCGAGCTTTGACCCATCCGGCTTGCGCAAAACGTAGCGCTCGTCCTTGATTGGGTTGCCGGCCCCGTCGAGCAGCTTGACCTTCAGGGCATCCGGTTTGCGTTGCTCGTCCGGGTCAACCCCGGGAACCACGACCAGGGGCGGCTGCACCTCGGGCGACGGCGGCGTGTTGAAGGTGCCGCCCTTGTTGCCGAGCATGAGGTCACCCAGACGGCAGACTGGCTTGCCTTCGACTGTGACGTCGAATGAGTACGCGATGAATTCGGCAGTGCCCTTGGTCACTGCACTGACCACGCCGCCCACGCTGCCGGCCTCGTCGCCCGTGCTTTGACTGAAGCACGATCCCTGCAGCATGATGGGGTTCCCGTCGCAGGTCACGCTCTTGCTGCCCTTGGCCGTGTCCTGCGACATTGCCATGTTCGGATACGGAATCGGTATCGGGGAACTTGGCGGCGCCGGGGTCAAGCAGACGTCGGGCATAAAGGAAACCGTCCCTCCACTGTCCTTGTGAACCACAGTCATATTGTTCACGTTCACTGTTGCTGGCATGGTGTCTCCTTATGGGCCAAGCGGCGAATCACTGGGGGGCTGGGGACGTGCAAGCAAGACTGCGTGTCGCTCGCCCCCGTCCGAGGCTGTCCAAAGCACGGCCGAGGTTCGATCGCGATGCTTGGTATGAAGGTAGTGCGCGGCCAGCACCACCAGCGCGGCGCCCGAGGCAGCGCCCAGGTCGCCAAGCACGGCGGCGGGATGTTCGAGGCCGAGCGGTGCCGGGAGCGCGTTGCCCACGCGCGACAGCGCATACCCCCACTCCCTGGCCCGGCTCATTTCGCCATTCAGATCGCAAACGACGAGCGGCGGTGGGGTCTCGCCCGCGGGAATCACACGGGAAAGAACCTCGGCCAGCGCCGCGCCGGCGTCGTGCCCGGCTGGTGTAGGCGCGCAGTTCGTGGTCGCAGTGGCGCGCAGCTCGGCCCAGGACTGCAGCGAGCGCCGGCGTGCTTCTGTGACTGACTCCAAGAGGAAGAAGGCTGCGCCCTCGCCCGGGCAGAAGCCATCGTGGTTGCGCGTGCTGCGGATGCGGTAGGCGCGGTCCAGCGGTTCCAGCCACTTCGGAAATAGGTAGGAATCCACGCCGCCCACGATGGCGCGCTTCAGCTGCCCCTCGCGCACCAGCCGGCAGGCCTCGGCGCAGAGATCCAGTGCGCCTCCCGAGCCTATCCAGGAGAACTTCTTCTGTGCGAATGGTTCGTGCGCAGCCAGGTCGCGAAACCATTCGGTGAACAGCTCGACATTCTCGGGGCCCCACCCAGGTCGTTTCCCTGGCAGTGAAAGAAACAGGCCGGTTCCCCCTTCGTCACCCGCGGTCAGCTTGGCCTTGTTCCTCAGGTCGGCAAAGGCATGGGCCGCCAGCAGGGCAAGCCACTCGGTGGGGTTTCCCTGGTCGCGCCAGCGGCAGTCCAGGTGAGAGATCGGCGACGCCACCAAGGGCTCGCTTTCGTCGAGGTCGGGATCCTCTGGCATGCACAGGTAGATGTCCGGTCGCTCTTGCTTGCGGGGAATGTTCGCCCGCAGCGAGGTGAAGGTTTGCGTGGCGTTCACGCCGACCGACGAAACCATGCCCACCGCACTGACCACGAGATCGCCGGTTTGCTGCTCGCCTGTCTGGCCCGACTGTCGAGAAGACGCCATGGCTTTACGCTAGTTGACCTTGACCGACGTTCTTGCTGGTCATGGAATGCCTCCGATAATCGAGCGCGCTCGGCGTTCAAAATGGAAAGGTGGATTCGACCTTGGGGGATCGCGAGGAGTTCGGACTGGCCGGGGCATGGGATTTGTGGGGTGGCCCCGGCTGGATCACCATTTCGCCGCTGGTGAAGCGTCGTCGTTGCCACGTTTCTTGCCACGCAGCGCTTTGTCAGGTGGCGCGACGACCTTTCTTGGTTTGGCGGCGGTCACATTGTGAGGGGCGCGGTCGCGTTCCTCGCTGGCAGTCGATCGCGGGGCAGGGTCGAGGCGAATCTGCTTGGGGAGGCTGTCGTCAGGCCCAAGCGAAATCGTCCTGGTCTGGTACCCCGGCGCCCAGACCCGAAGGACGTGAGACTCGCGATCGGCCGGCACGGTGGTGTGAAGACGGCCGTTCACCGGTGTGCCGTTGTCGAGAGACAGAGCTGCTTCCGATGGGATCGCCGTGACGTCGATGGTTCTGGTGGGCGGGGGAGCGGGCTCGGGCGGCTCGGCCCGAGCGGGGGGTGACGTGGCGGTGGTCTTGGCAGGGACGGCCGGCGATGGATTGCGCTGCAAGACCCAAACGACAACACCGAGGAGAACGATGCCGGCTGCGGTCACGCCGATCAAAAGCGGACGCACAGGCGAGCCGCGTGTTGCCGGAGCGGTGGTCGAAGCGTCGCTTGGGCGTCGTCGGCTGGCTGCCGCCAGCCGGTCCTCCCCGGTGGGAAGCAGCCTGGTGCCAACGGCCGGCCCCGATGGCGTCGAGGGGGGCCGTGCCGGGCCTTGAGAACCGACACTGGATTCTACCGCCGGTAGCACGGCCGTCGGTGAATGGTGGCGAAAGGCGTCCCCCATGGTCAGGCGGACCTTGTCGCTGGCGAAGGCCAAGAGCGCCGCCCCAACCTCCAGCAGCGAGGGAAAGCGCTGTTCAGGAGCAGGCGCCAGCATGCACATCACGATCTCTTCCAGCGCCGGCGGACAGTCAGGCCTGTACTCCCGGGGCGGAGCAATCGCGCGAGTCGCGATGTTGTGGAGGACCTCGAAAGGATTCTCGCCCGGGTGGCCCCGCGTTCCCGTCAGCATCTCGTACACGATGAGGCCCAGGGCGTACTGATCGCTCCGGTGGTCCACCGCGCGCGCACCGCGGGCCTGTTCGGGGGACATATAGGCGGCCGTGCCCAGCACCGTCATGGTCCCCGTCAGCGCCACAGACGACGCGTCCCCGATCAGCTTCGAGACACCAAAGTCGAGCACCTTGGGACTGAGATCGCCCCACGATCCTTGCGTGAGGAAGATGTTCTCCGGCTTGAGATCACGATGAACAATTCCTTGGGCATGACCCGCTGCTACGGCCGAAATGACCGGCAGGATGATGTCCATCGTTTCGATGATCTCCAGGTGGCCGCGGGTGGCCAGCAGACTACCCAGGGTGAGCCCTTCGAGAAACTCCATCACCATGTACGGCATCTCACCGTCGGTGCCGACGTCGGTTACCCGTACAACGTTGGGATGGTTGATCCGTGCGGCAACCTCAGCCTCACGCAGGAAGCGTGCACGCGCCTCGGGGATCTGCGCGATCGAGGCAAGCAATGTCTTGATCGCGAAGCGCTTTTTCAGGCCCGGATGGAAGGCCTCATAGACGGTTCCCATTCCGCCTTCGCCAATTGTCCGTACGATCTGGTAGCGGGCCAGGACTTGGCCGGTTTGCAGATGATAGTTCTCGTCCATCCTTTCGAGCCGGCAGGAGGATACCAGGGCATCCGGCGCCGCACAACGCACCGGCTCTCGCCAGACCGCGGGAGCTGTTGCGCGCGCGGGACGTTTCGAGTAAATCCGCCCACTTAGACCCGTACTTTGGCGGAGATTGCACAGCCGTGCGATGCTCCGCCGCGATGAAAACATCGCCCCGCGCTGCCGAGAAGTTGTTGCCCACGCCGCGAGAGATTGTCGCGTACCTGGATCGCCATGTGATCGGCCAGGAACGGGCCAAGCGCACCGTGTCCATCGCGGCCTACAATCACCTCAAGCGCTGCGAGAGCAAGACGGCCGCGGGTAAGCGACTGATCAAGAAGTCGAACCTGCTTCTCATCGGTCCCACCGGCTGTGGCAAGACCCACATCGCTCGTACCTTGGCTGAGTTTCTCGACGTACCGTTTGCCGCGGCGGACGCGACCGAGTACACCGAGGCCGGCTACTACGGCAAGGACGTGGAGGTGATGATCGCGGAGCTGCTGCACAAGTGCGGTCAGAATGTCGAGGAGGCCCAGCGTGGCATCGTGTTCATCGACGAGGTCGACAAGATCGCCCGCCGCACGCACAGTGCGCGCACCGGCGCGGGTGCGCGCGACATCGGCGGTGAGGGTGTCCAGCAGGGCTTGCTCAAGCTGCTAGAGGGCCGCGAGATTTTCGTCCCGCAGAACCTGACGCAGCACTGGAACAAGCACGACTTCACGCCGGTCGACACGCAGGACATCTTGTTCATCGCCGCGGGCACGTTCACCGATCTGCGCCTGTACCAGGAAAGCCGCACGGTTGGGTTCGGCAGCACCGACAGCGATGGACGTCGCTCGCCGCCCATCACCGAGAAGGAGCTGCTCGACTACGGTCTTCTGGCCGAGTTCCTCGGCCGGCTTCCGGTGCGAGTGGAATTGGACCCGTTGTCGAAGGATGATCTTTTTCAGATCCTGACCGTGCCGTCGGATTCCGTGGTGCGCGAATATCAGGCCCTGCTCAAGATGGACGGCGTGGACCTGCGCTTCGAGGACGAGGCCTTGCATGAGGTGGTGCAGTTCTCCTTGCGGCGCAAGACCGGCGCGCGCACCTTGCGGGCCCTGGTCGAAGAAATTTGCCACGAGGTGATGTTCGAGGCGCCCGAGCGGCGGGGTGAAACCATCGTGATAGACGCCGAGACGGCCGTAGCGCGACTGGAACGCTTGGGCGAGGGCGCCGGTGCTCGCGACTAGCTAGCTTTTTTCACCACAGAGAGCACAGAGAACACAGAGGCCGGAAGGAAAAGGGTTCGGACCGGACGGGAGCCCAATAGGGCCTGACCTGATCGGTGGACAGGTCCGCCCCTTCTTTCTTTCTGGTCCGGCTCTGTGTCCTCTGTGATCTCTGTGGTGAAATGAGCTAGCCTTCCCCGCAGGATTGACATGAAAATCAGTGAACTTTTTGGCAAAGGCCATCCGCTTTTTTCCTTCGAGGTCTACCCACCCAAGACCGAGGCTGGCGCTGCGACTTTGCAGCGCACCCTCGCCGAGCTGACCGACCTCGCCCCGGCCTTCGTCTCGGTCACCTACGGCGCTGCCGGCTCGACCCGCGATCGCACGGTCGAGCTGGTGAGCCGCGTCCAGCACGAGCACGGCCTTCTCGCTATGGCCCATCTGACCGGCATCGCGTCCGGACGGGCCGAGATGGCGGCGCTGGTTGCACGTCTGGTCGACGCCGGAATCGAGAATCTCATCCTGCTACGAGGTGATCCGCCCGCTGGCGTGGACAACTTCGTGCCGCCGGCCGACAGCTTCGCGCACGCCTCGGATCTGGTGGCTTTTATCCGGCAGCGGTACGGCGATCGTCTGTGCCTGGCCGGTGCGGGCTATCCCGAGGGCCATCCCCAGTGTCGCGACCTGGCGCTCGACATGCAGCACCTTGCCACCAAGGTGCGCGCCGGCGTGGATTTCATCATCACGCAGATATTCTTCAACAACCGCTTCTACTTCGACTTCGTGGCGCGCGCGCGCGCGGCCGGCATCACCGTACCCATCATTCCCGGCATCATGCCCATCACCGACGTGGCGCAGATCCAGCGCATGACCAAGATGTGCGGTGCCAGCGTCCCGGCCGTCTTGCGGGCCGAGCTGGAAAGACGCCGCAGCGACGCGGTGGCGGTGACCCAGCTGGGAGTGGCCCAGGCCACCGCCCAGTGCGTGGACTTGCTTCTGGGCGGCGCCCCTGGGGTGCACTTCTATACGCTGAACCAGTCGCCTGCGACGCGCATGATTCTGACCGTGCTTAAAGCGCGGCTGTGATTGCAGGATCGCGCGGGAGGACTACTTCAGCTCTTCCTCGACGATGCGCTTGACTGTGGCTGGGTCGAAATGGCCCTTGTGCGCCTTCATGATCTCGCCCATGACCCTGCCTGCCAGCTTGGGATCCTTGCCGCCCAGTCGGGTGATGGTCTCTTTGACGGCAGCGCGTACCTCGTCGTCGCTGGCGGCCTTGGGAAGAAACCGTGCGCAGAACTCGATCTCGAAGTCGATCTGGGGCAGGTGCTCGGCACCCCGCTCGCCCAGGGCTGCGTATTCTTCGCGCGCCTTGCGCATTTGCTTTTGGTAGGCGATGACGACGTCCAACCACAGGGCATCGTCGAGCGGTCCCTTGAAGCCAGCCGCGGTTCGTCGCTCCATGTGCTTGGTTTTGATCATGCGAATGCAATCGGCCGTGCGGCTGTCTTTGGCGCGCATGGCGGCCTTGAGCAGGTCCTGAAGCTCGGTTTCTATGGCCATGGTCGTGTCCTCTTTTGCACCCCCGAGTCTGCCTCCCATCACCCCGGCCGTGAAGCAGATTCACACCACCGGCACGCATTTCTGCCACGCTTTGGTCGGCTACGGGCACGGATCGCCTGTGTGTACCAGGCCTCGTGTGCCGGGGTCGGCTGGAAACGGCCAAATTACAAGGCGAACCTGGCACTTGCGCCGAGCCGAGCCATCCAGGTCCTTGGCCCGCGGCTTGCTGGTATCATTGCTAGGAACACACTGCTCCGTGAGGTTGCCCATGCACCGCTTTGCAAGACCGCTCGCCCTGGCACTCGTCCCTTGGTTCGTCGCGGGCTTGGGCCGTTTGGCCGTTGCGCAGGAAGAGACCGAGGAACAGATTCAAGTTGAGGCTGCCAACCAAGCGCAGCAAGTGCCGCCGCCCGAGTACGGTCCACCACCTAGCAACGCCGGCGAAACCGAGCCTGCGCCTCCGCCAATTCCCCCCAATGTCGAGGGATCGGCCTATGCGGTTCCGGGCGGAGGATACTGCTACTTTGGGCCGCATCCGGTCGACACGCGTGTCGCCGCCGGAGGGCCCTGGGACGACACACCGGGTGCGCACATGCACGCGTACCCGCCCTTGGACTTGCGGCTCTTCGAGCTGAGGGACGGCTGCTACTACTTCGTCGGGGATCCGAGCGACTTCGGCTACGCGGGACCGACGTTCAGCTACTACGGCGCGCACCCCATCCTCGACATCTATGGCGGCGGCTGGTGCTTCATGATCGGGCCGCACACGCACCTGTGGCGGCCTTGGTCGCCGAACTTCGCGTTGGTTGGCTCCTGGTACTACTGGGAAGGGGCCTATGACCCGTTCTTTTGGGCCTACTGGCCTTACTACTCGTTCTACTACCGGAGTTACTATCCCCACTACTACGCCGGGGGGCACTTCCACCGGGGCGGCTACGCCGTAGCGCCGCCCATCCACCGCGTGCCTCCGCCCGCGCGCATGGTCGGAACGCCGACGGCCGGCGCGCAGGGCTGGCACTCCTCGCCTTCAGCCCATCCCGCGAATGGCTGGCGCAGCTCACCGTCGGTGCCGCGGTCAAGTGTTGGCGCGGTTGCGCCGGTCGCCCCGTATCGAGCCGCAGCCCCGGCTCCGGCAGCCGCCCCGTATCGAGCCGCAGTTCCGGCGCCAGCCGCCGCCCCGTCTCGACCCGCAGCCCCGGCTGCGCGATCCTTCGGCGGCGGCTTCTCGCGCGGCGGCGGCCGTAGGCGGTAGGATTATTGTTCCGGCTTCACGTTCACCAGCGTAAACACGTAGTCCTGGAAATCGCCGTCCCCGTCCTCGTCGACCATGACCAGCAGGGCGTCAGGAACCTGCGCGCCGCCTCGGCTGCGCAGGGGATAGATGCGCATCGCGTGCTTGGCCGCCTCGCTGTTGCGCTTGTCCTCCGAGTACAGGGTGCGTTTGGGCAGCTTGACGAAGATTCCGAAGGCCGTTTCGCCTGGGTCGAAACTGGTCTGCCCTTCCCCTTCCAGCTCGGGGTTGAGCGTCTGGTTGTGTCCTTTGGCGATGGTGCCCATGGGCTTGGTGACCAGCTTCCCTTTCTGCATGGAATAGGTACCGTACGAGGAAGCTTCGTCCTGCGAGTAGCGCGCGACCACGTACAGGCCCACGTTGCCCGGCTTGGCATGCTGGAACAGCCCCGACAGCCCCTGGCCGTCGGCATCCGAGGCGGCCGGGGTGGCCAGTGCCTTTTCCGGCGCGTAGCCCAGCGTATCGAGGATCTGCTGCACCGGAGGCTCGCTGGCCAGGTCGGTTCCCTTGGTAACCAGGGCCGACATGTCACAGGGCGGGCCATCATCGTCGGCTGAACGCACGATACGAAGGCGTGCTCGATGCACGCCCGGCTCGGCGTCAGCGGGCGGCGCAAAGCCCACGCTGACCGTCACCGACAGACTGGGTCGCAGCAAGATCGGCAAGGCAGGCCGGTCGGTCAGTTTGAAGGTGGCGGCTTGACTCCCCACGATGACTAGATCGCTGACGGCAACCGATTGGTCGCCGGTGTTTCTGATGGTCACTGACTCACTCGCGGTGGCCACGCCGCGCACGCCGGAAAAGAACAGTTCCAGCGGCAGCACCTCCAGCGGCTCACGCATCCTTTCCAGGCGCGGGGCCAACGGGGGCGGCGCCTCGGTCGTGGCCGGCGGCTTGGCTGCCGTCGCGCAGGAGAAACTCAGCAGACCAGCGAACAACCAGCGGCGTGTTCCATCCATGGACAGCATTGAGCCAGGTTAAGGCTTTTCGCTGAATCTGGCTACTAGCAGCCGGTCAATTGTTCCCGTGTGGGAAGAAGGAATCGTCGTAGCTGAACTGGGTCAAATGATCGAAGGTCATGGCGCCGAAGAGGTTGACCGCCACGGCCCACACCAGCAGAGCCTTCCACAACCAGGTGAACCGGCGATTGCCCACCGCAAGCAAGATGATGAAGAAGATCATGTAGTCCAGGCTGAAGCGGTAGCCGAACTGGATGTAGCCGGAATTTTGGTAGAGCAGCGAGGGCAGGGCGGTGAACAGGATGGTGATCCACAGGCCGCGCGCCAGCGGGCTGCGCTCGGCTGGAACCACGGTGTAGGCCAGATTTGGCGACGTCACCAGCAACGACAGGCCGTGCGCCCCGACCTTGACGTAGGGGTATTTCGCGAGAAAGCGCGGTAGCAACACCAACGCGCAGGCCAGGTTGCGCGAAAGGAAGTGCAAGTTGAAAAGGCCCCATTTCTGAATCCGGTCTTGCCACGCGATGTTCAGGTACTCATGGCCGAATACGTAGAACTTTCCGAAGCGCAAGTAGTTGTGGGTGAGCAGCACCGCCAGGATCGCCCCGGCGGCCGCAGAAAAGCGCAGACACTTTCCCAGCAGGTGGGAAGGCAAGCCCTCTTTCCGGCATCGACGCAGGCGATCCCACCCACCGGTCACTCGCACGGCCTCGAAGAAGAACAGCGGGAACATGAACCCGAGCGGCGTGCGCGTGGCAAAACCCAGGCCCACGAACAGCCCGGCCAGGGCGGGGCGCGACGCCTCAAGGGCAGCCCAGGCATAGCCTATCACGCAGGTCACGCCGATGACATGGGCGGTGTACCAGACTTGACCCAGCACCGAGCTGTAGAAGTAGACTGAACCGGCGCCCAAGAGCACAGTCAGCCACAGATCGTCGGCCACGCTGCGCTTGCTGTAGCCGCGGCGTCGCAGACTGCCCAGCAGCAGAAAGAGCAACACCGGATTGAGCGCCGCCCATATGACCGTGAAGAGCACGTCGTTGAAGGCGAGGTGCCAGATGGCCACGAAGGGCAACATCAGCACCGCGGGGAACGGCGGGAACGACACGTAGCGGATCCAGGAACGCGAAGCGATGTCGTCCTTGTCCACGGTGAGCGAATGGCCGTGCAAGGGATAGAAGCGGTCGGTGGGGCCGGTGCTGCGGAATTGGCCTTTGAGCGTGCGGCCATCTTTGAGCTGGAGCACCTCGACCCGCGCCCAGTCGTTCTCGTTGGGCGGGCTCGCGGCCAAGTCCAGGCGGCCATGCAGCCAGCCGTCGGCTAGGTACACGAAATGGTTGTAGGCGGAGTGCTGCCGCAGCCGTCCGTCCGAGGCGCCCAGGTAGGCGCCCAAGAACACGACGTAGATGATGGGCAGCCCCCAGCGGCTGGAGAATAGACGTTCGAACCAATTCATGGCGGCAACGGCTCCTGGCGTGGCGGGGGCGCCTTACGCTGATACGCGACGACGAACGGAACGCCTTCGTGGGCATAGACCTGCGCCGGCTGGGTGGTCTGATAGGACTCCCAGTGCAGGTAATCGTAGACCGCGAAGTGCTTTTCCAAGATAACGATACCGAGATCGGCCTGCGCCACTAGGGGCTCGCCCACGCCCACGTCGCCAATTCCCAGCGGCAGCCGGCCATCGCGAACATACATCAGGACAGCGTCGTGAAGAACATCATGCCAGTAGATGCGGTTGGACGGGGGCAGATGCGCTTTGATCCAGGGCAGCAGCGGCAGCACGGAATAGCCCCAGAATTGTCGATTCATGCCCAGCGAGGCACCACCGGCGAAGCCGCCAGCCAGAAGATTGTAGTGGCCGGTACCGTCAGGATGCGAGCGTTGGGTCTCGGCCACCGCCGGCAGGCACAGCAGCACGGCCAGGGCCGCGGACAAAGCCCGGCGCAGGCGCTCCGCACGCACCAGCGACGCCGCCTGGCGCGTGACCCAGGCCAGGCCCACGCCGGCCACCATGGCCAGAAATGGCATGGCAGCCAGGAAGTGCTTCACCCCGCCGAAGATCGGCGTCGCGGGAAGCGCTAGCGTCGCGAGCGGCCCCAGGATCTGCACCGCAAAGAAAATGCCGGGCGCCAGGTCCACATCCGCACCCGGCCGCAGCCACGACGCGCGTGCTCCGGGCTCGGGCGGCTCGCAATTGATGATAGAGGGCTCGTCGTCGGGCGCGGCCTTTCGGCGTCGTCGCGCTAGCACCAGCGTCCCTGCGGCAGCCAGGGCCAAGGTGGTGACCGGCACGGTGAACGCCGTGGACACGAACGGGAAAGTCGCGCGCAGCAGCCAGCGACCGGTCTGCGCGGGCGGCGGGGGCAGATTCCAGTTTTGGCCCAGGTACTCGAAGTTGTAGTGCTCGTGCTGAGCATGTCGCTGCATCCACTCGCGCACGCGCGGCACCGGCGCGTGCCACAGCCATGGCCACAACACAAAGAGCACGATGGGACCCAAGGTAGCCATGGACACGAAAGCCAGCGGAATGCGCGGCGGGCGCAGACGGAGAAAATCCCGCCGCCGCATCCACAGGTAATGGACGAGCAAGAAACACGGAATCAGCCAGGCGTTGTGCTTGGTGGCCAGGGCCAGGCCATAGAAGACGCCGCACAGAATGCCCCAGTGGGGCGCGCGCAGCGATTTCCAGTAGGCCAGCGCCACCAGCAGGGCCATGACTGCGATGGGGACATCGAAACATGAGATCTGGGCGTGAAAAAAGTAGTGCGGCTGCGCGACCGAGAGCACGGCCGCGCCCGCGGCGGCCCATGGGCCGACAAAGCGGCGCGCGAACCAATAGACCAGCGCCACGCCCAGGCCGGCCATCAGGATGGCGGGAAAGCGAAAGGCGGTCGACTCGCGAGCGAACAAGGGCAGGGTGCGGTGCTTGTGGACCGCGATGGGATGCAGTCCACGTTTGGGCCCGGTGCAATCGCAGCGATGGAACATGCGCCACGACAGGCCGTACAGGGTCTTCATCAGGGGCGGGTGCTCGTGATTGTCGGCCCAGTAGCTGTCGACCACGGCGTGCGAGAAAGCCTGCCCCGGCTTGCCTGCGCGCACGGCATCTCCGAGTGCTTCGAACCAACCCCAGTAGCGCTCGCCGGCGCGAAAGTATTGGGATTCGTCCCGAGCCAAGCCCTGGCGGCCCTCCACCGCCAGCATCCAGCCGCTGGTTGCCAGCGCCAGCAGCAGCGGCACCATCCACGGGCGCCCCCACCGACGGCGGGTTTTCTGCCCGACCTCGTCCATCAACTGCGCGCCTCCGCCGCAAAGCCGAGCGTGCGCGAGTTGGGATCGTCGACGGTGATCTCAAAGCGCACACTCTGCGATTGTCCGGCCAGCGCGGAAGTGTCGAACTTGCGCACGGTCCAGCCAGTCATGCTGCCCGCCTCGATGCGGCCTAGCTCGTGGCCTTGAACCAGCACGCGTAGACTGACGGTTCCCTTGCCCGCCTTGCGCAGCCACACGTTGTGCAGCCCAGCCCCCGCCGCCAGTTCGCGTCCCAGAGGAACATGATCGAATTCGACGACCGTGGTGGCGCGCCCAGCCAGCGGCGTGGACAGGGCGAAGTGCGGGCTGGTGTCGATCTCGAGCAACTCGGGCTTGAGCGACTGGGACGGGGGATCTGGGCATTCGAAGCGATCGGACACGCGATAGCACGGGTTTACCTGGCCCCCGGCAGCGACGCGCGAAACAGCGGCGCGGCTCCACTCGGCCACGAAATCGAACGACACCTGGGCCGCGGGCCGCTCGTAGCGCCGCAGGGTGAGCGCGCCCTGGCGGCTCGACTGCACGACGCGGCTGCCTTGAGTCTCGGGCGCCCGCGCGCCTCGCTGCGAGATTTCCCAGACGCGGCCAAAGCGGGCGGCGTCCAGTCGTCCAGCCACAGGAATTGGAATCAGATCGCCCAGGTGCAGACGCAGCAGCGGGTCAGCCCATGCCGGCGCAGCGACGATGAGATCGCCCGGCCGATAGCCAGCGCGAACCGTGGCGGCCAGCGCGCGCCAATCCCGGTCCGTGGGCGCGCGCAACGGTGCCAGCAACGCGTTGCCAGTCTCGACCAGCGCGAGCACCACGATGCCAGCCGCGCAGGCATAGGCCAGGCGTTGGCGTCGGAGGGAATTCACGTCGAGAAAACTGCTCAATCTCACCGGCCGGCAGCGTACCGCAGTCGCGCCAGCAGGGCGAGCCTAGGCGAAAGAAGCGCCCTTTTGCCTTCACCAAATCGCGTCCGCAAAACCGCTGATAACCGATCTTGCGCAAACTACATTCACCTACATATCCAGGCTGTCCCGATACCCAGCGCCATGCGAATCGCCTCACAGCCAGATACGAACGATCCGATCAGGCACGCGAACGACCTCGCAGGCGCGCGCCAATGAGCACGTGCACAAAGCGGGACGGCCGATGGCCAGATGTGAACGCTCGCATCGGACATGCGGATCGCCCCCCAGCGAGATGCGATCGATCCGATCGGCCCTACGAACGCCCCCGCAAGTGCGCGCCATCGAGCAAGAGGCGCCCGAGCAAGAGTAGAATCGTGCGGACCGACGATTTCGCGGTGTACACTCGCCACGATGCTTTGCCTGCGCATGGTCGTGCTCGTGGCCCTGGCCATGGCCGCTGGCTGCGCGCACTTGCCGGCTTGCCCGGGCAGAGGCGGCCCGCGCTGGAGCGAGTGGTCGTCGCCGCACTTTCGCTTGTTGACCGATGTCGAGGATGATGCCGACGCCGAGACGCTGGCCACGCAGCTCGAGCACTTTCGTGCGGCCATCATGGCGGCTGCGTGGCGTGACGTGCCCGAAGCAGGTGAGCCTATCGAGGTCGCGGTCTTGGGGAGCACCAGCGAGGCGGATGTCTTTCTGCCGCCGCACGTGGAGGGGTTGTTCTTCCACTACCTCGGCACCGGCATCGTCGTTGCGCCGGCCACGACGCGGATCGAGCGCGAGAACGTGCTGAAGCACGAGATCGTGCACGCGCTCATGCGGCAGCTCGACCTCGATCGCAATGCGCCGCTTTGGTTCAACGAGGGCATGGCCATATACCTGGCCATGACATCGTACGAGGAGAGCAGCGTCGAGGTGACGTTCGGCGCCCCGGACCCGAAAGCTCTGCGCCTGGTTGAATATCGTGGCCTCTATCCGTGGAGCGATCTGTGGACGGCGCCGACGAATTCGAACGACCATGCGCGCCTCGAAGCAACGAGCTGGCTCTTTGTGCACTATCTGTTCAACCACGAACGCGAACGTTTCCAGCGCTTCCAGGCCGGCCTGGCCAGCGCAACCGACGCGAAGTTGCTGTGGGCCAGGATCTTCCCCGACCTCGCCACCCCCGAGGCGTTCGATCGCACACTCGGTCGCTACCTGCGGGGTGGCGCGTACGTAATGTACAAGGCGCGGATACCGCGGCCGCACTTCAATTTCGGCACACGCCCCGTCCCAGACGCGGAAGTCCACGCGCTGCGTGCGCTCCTTTGCTCGATGGCGAAGGAGCACAACGACGATGCACCGGCGCTGCTGCAATGGGAGCTCGCCCAGTCGTTGCGCCAAGAGCCGCTGAACCTTCGCGCGCGCATGGTGGAGCGTCTCTTGATAGGCGAGAACGTCGCGGACCTGGACACGGCCCAGGCGCTGACCTCGAAGCACCCACAGGCTTGGCAAGCGTGGCTGGTGCTGGCTGCGGCCCGCGGCAGTCGGCGCGACGGCAAGGAATTCGGCGTGGCGCTGGAACGTGCGCGGGCGCTGGGTTTCCGCGGGGGTGCGCCCACCCCGACGTTTCCAAACGTGGCGTCTCCCTACTGACGCTACGACGTCGCGCCGGTGAGCAGAAGCTTGCACGCGTCGGGGGTGCTGGCGGGCGTTGCTGTCGCGCAAGAGTGAACGCCAACATCGCCAATGAGGCGGGGCGCCTCCACCTGTGGCGTGATCGCCTGTGGTCGGGCCGCTATGTGTTCGGCTGCAGCGTCCCGCTGCCGCAATCTCGATGCAAAGTTGGGTAACTCGTCTTGGGTCGTTTTTCGCCTTGCGAGCGTTGCATCTCGTACTGGCCCCGGCGTTCAGAAGTAGTTGTGCGCCGAAACAGCCGCGTGGGCTTTGTCCGCCATCTTCTGCGAGCCCGACGTGTCGGGGGTAGATCCATCGATCGTGTCCGCGCCGGCGTCAAAGCCCGTCCATTGATCGATGATGTAGATGGGCGACATCGCCGTCGAGTTGTTCGCTGCCCAGGTGTCGGTGATTTGGGCATTGAGAGCAACCACACTGCTCTCCCAACCCGGATTGCTCACGGGGTGGACCTTGGAAATGAAGAAGATCACATCGGGATTCTGGCCGCGGAACTGATTGGTCACGAATAGAAGAGCTGACAGGATGCTGGCGGTGCTTATGCCGGCATGCGCGTCGTTGGTGCCGAGATCCATGAGCACGATGTCAGGATTTTCGGCGGCCCAGCTCTGGAGTTGGCTCAGACTTCCCGTTCCCGATACAGGAGGATTGTTGGTCACCAGGCTGGTCACTCGATAGCTATCGTGGGCCTCGGTTGGGACGGCGGGAGCGCCGTTGCAGCTTTGGCTGATTTGATTGGTACCCACGAATTGGAGGTTTGTGTCCCCTCGGCTCCCAAACTCCTGCGAGAGCAACTGTGGATAGCAGGATTTAGTGGTCATCCCGTCGCCCAGCAGCATGATTCTCCACACTCCCGTATGCTTCGATCCACCCGCGCCACCGCTGGGTGTGGTTCCGCCCGAGCCTGCAGTTGCCGTGGTTCCTCCGGTTGCGAAGATCCCCCCAGTCGCCAAGCTGCCGCCCTGGGAGGTGCCGCCGGTCACCTGGACTCCACCCGATCCTGTGTTCCCTCCGTCCACGCTGCCACCCGTTTCGGCGATTCCCCCTGTAGCGGAGGTGCCGCCGGTCAGCATCCCGCCCGTGCTGGCGGTACCAGAATAGCTACCAGTGCTGGTGAGCCCGCCCGCGCCCGCATCGAGGTCTGTGCCACCGAGTCCCCCCAATCTCCCCGTCCCCGTGCTCGCAATACCTCCGGAACCTGCGCTCCCGGTGATCCCCGCCGAGCCGGGAGAACTGCCGCCGCCCGCTTCGCATTCTCCGCCAGCGTCTCCGTTGACACCACCGCTTCCGCCCAGGCCACCACTTCCGNNGTCCAGGCCACCGCTTCCGTCCAGCCAATCGCTTCCATCCATCCCACCGCTTCCGTCCAGCCCACTATTTCCGTCGGTTGCAGCGAAGCGATCGCTGCCATTGGTGGAGGTGGGCAGATCAGGCGGGGTGGCGGTGTCGTAGTTGCTGTCGCGATCATTAGGGCCGAGCGGGGCGGCGGCGTCCTGGTCCGATCCATCGGGGTGTGCCGATGGAGACCCACGCAGCCTGGACGCGTCGAAGGAACACGCGGCAGCAAGGGCAAGAAGAAGACAGACGCCAGCTATCTTGAGGTGAGCAAGCTTCACGGCCGCCGTTTCCACGATCTCCACGTTGCGGCCGCATTGTTGCCTGCCAGGCCTCTTGCCGGTTGCGACGCATCCACAGATCGGCCATCGACATGGCATAGGTAGCTCGTTGTCTCCATGTGCAGCATTCCCCTCGCGGGAACAAAACTACTCTCGGCACAAGTGCGACGGGCCTTAAGGTCAGATCTGGCATTTCCTGGTAGCCAGCGATAGCCTTTGGGTCATCGTGAACAGCCGCCCCGCGATCCTGGAGCGCCTGCGCAAGCGCCTGCTGGAACTGCGCACAGAGATCCTGAACGAAGGCGACGTGGCCATCGAGCCGGCGCGCACCGACCCGACCGCCGTGGGCGGGGAGGACGAGGCGCAGGCGCTGGCCGAGATGAACCAAGTGATCGCATCCAAGCGCAACCGGGAGCGAACCACGGCCCTGGCTCGCGTGCAAGCGGCGCTCAAGCGACTTGACGAGGCGCCCGGAGATTTCGGATTGTGCAAAGAGTGCGGCGATCCCATCGGCAAACGACTTGAGGTCATGCCCTACGTCGAGCTTTGCGTGGAATGCCAGCACGCCCGCGACGGCAGCCCCAAAGGCCCGGGACGCCGCCACTTGCGCGATTTTTGCTAGACGCGTGGGGAGCCGGCGAGCTCCCCCTGCGGGGACTTCGGGACGGCCCGCCGCCCTGCCCGCCCCGCGCGCTTCGCGCGCGCCCTCGTCGCTCGCCGCGTACCATCGCGGGAGGGCGTGGCGAGGCCGAGCGAAGCGAGGGGGGGAGGTGGTGGGTGGGGGGGGCCGAAGGGCGGAGCGAACCCTTTCAGGGTTCCCATAGTATGATAGGAGAACACCATGGAATTCGTCGAGGTCGTGAATCAACGTCGGTCGCTCCGCTCGTTTGCGCCGGTCGAAGTGAGCGACGCTGTGATCAAGAACCTCGCTGCCGTGGCGGGGCTGGCCCCGTCCTGTTCAAACAAGCAGCCCTGGCGCTTCGTGTTCGTGCGCAGCCCGGCCATGCTGGAGCGCATGTTCGCAACCCTGGCACCAGGGAATGCCAACTGGGCCAAACAGGCATCGCTGATCGTGGCAGTATGGTCGCAGGCCGATCTCGACTGCCGCACGCCCGATGGCCGCGACTATTACCAGTTCGACACCGGCATGGCGTCGGCGTTACTGATGCTCGCCGCGACCGAAAAGAATCTGGTAGCCCATCCGATTGCCGGATTCGATCCTCAGGCAGCTCGGCAGGTATTGGCGCTGCCCGATGGCGTCCGGGTGATCACCCTCATCATCGTTGGCGGCCATACGCAGGAGATCTCGTCGGCGCTGGCGGATTGGCAGGTGAAGGCAGAGAAGGAGCGTTCCGCGCGGATGGCGTTCGAGGCCTTCGCCAGCATCGTGTAGCGTTCGGCTTCATTTTCCAAGCTGTCGGCTCGCCAGTTCCTCCATCCGTTGGGCCAGCTGCACGTCGAGCATCGTCACCCCACCGGCATCGTGAGTCTGCAGGTCGATGCGGACCGTGTTCCAGACATTGAACCACTCCGGGTGATGATCCATGCGCTGGGCAACCAGCGCCGCGCCGGTCATGAAAGCAAAGGCGGTGACGAAGTCGGCGAATTTGTACTCGCGATGCAGCTTGTCGCCCTCGATCTTCCAACCGGGCAACTCCGCCAACGCCGTCGCAATTTCGAATTCACTCAGCCGGCCTGGCCTGGACGCCATCGCTCCACCTCCGTAGTGATCGTAGCGCATCGTCGTGCAAAAGCATCTGCCGAGCGCGCCCCAAACGCGCAAGACGTGCGCGGTTGAGATCATGCCAGCGACGTATCAGATTTGCGGTACGACACCACCTGGGCATTCAGAGAGGAGCCGACCCATGCGAACCGCTGTGAAATCTGCGCTTCTTGTCGCAGCCCTGACTGCGCTTTCAAGTCTGCAAGGAAAGCAGGCGGCTGCCGCCGACAAGCAGGACGCGCCCAAGAAACCGGCGAAAAGTGAACTCACCATCGACCGGGGGAGAACCGCGGTCCTGATCATGGACTACGAGAATCAGATCCTGGGCATGCTGCCGGAGAAGACGCAGACAGCAGTGCTGGACAACGCCAGCGCTATTCTCAAGGAGGCGCGCCAGGCGCACCTGCCGATCATCTATGTGGTCGTGCGTTTTCGCGACGGCTACCCGGAAGTCAGTCGCCAGAACAAGCGCTTTGCCGGCCTGAAGGAGTCGGGGCGTTTGCGCGAGGGCACTCCAGGCGCCGAAATCAGTGTGCGGGTTGCGCCCCAGCCGGGCGACATCGTGGTCACCAAGCGTCGCGTGGGCGCGTTCTCCACCACGGATCTGGAATCGATCCTGCGCGCCAACAACATCAGCACGCTGGCCCTGTTCGGCATCTCCACCAGCGGTGTGGTTCTTTCGACCGTCCGCTGGGCCGCTGACATGGACTACCAGCTCGTCGTCGTTTCCGATGCCAGCGCCGACATGGACGATGAAGTCCACCGCGTGCTAACGGAAAAGGTGTTCCCGGGGCAAGCCACGGTTGTTTCCACGCACGAGTTCGTGAAAGCGCTCGCAGCCAAGCCGGAGCGGGGTGGGAACAAGTGATCACAATGGGCCACCCGCATTTCGTCCGTCGTCGCTTCGGTTGTGCATTGGCCCCGACGAGGTGCCTGTGTTTGAGCAAGCCTTCAAGAACATCGACGACGTCCCCTGGAGAGATGCTTGCGCACAGCGTCGATGGCGGCGGTTGATGCAGAAAGAATCGAATTGAATCAGGGCCGCGCCCGTCGATACACTATGCGCCTAAGGAGAATGTCATGAGAAACTGGGTTGTAGTCACCGCTATCCTGTTCGGACTTGGGACGGCTCTGCCCGCGCGGGCAGACGAAGAACAGGATCGGCGGCTCGAACGCGAAAAGGCCGAGCGGCAGAAGCAAGACCGCGCACGGCAAGATCACGATCGCATGGAACGCGAGAAGCAGGATCGCGAACGCCAAGACCATGCGCGCCAGGACCGCGAGCGGCAGGACCACGATCGTATGGAGCGTGAACGCATGGACCGCGAGCGCGCGGACCACCAGCGCATGGATCTTGAACACCAACGCATGGACCATGAGCGCATGGACCGTGAGCGCATGGATCGCGAGCGCATGGATCTTGAGCGGCAGCGCGAAGCTCGGGATCGGGAAGCTGCCGCCGAACGTGACCGAGAAGTGCGTGAACGGGAAGCGCGCGAACGCCAGGAGCAGTATGACCGCGGCGCGGGCCCGGCGTTCCGGTTGCGCATGGCTCCCCCGCCGCCCAGGGAAGAGGTCCGGACAGCCCCTCCGTCGCCGCGCCACATTTGGATCCGCGGCTACTGGGGCTGGGAAGGTGGCCGCCACGTGTGGATGGGCGGCCGTTGGGAGTTGCCGCCCGAGCCAGGGCGCGTCTGGGTCGATGGGAGTTGGGTCAATGAAGGCGGCGAATGGGTCTTCTATCCGGGACACTGGGCCGCCGCCGCTGCGCCGCCGCCGCCCGCCTGGACTCCACCGCCAGAGGTCACGATCACGATGGGTCCGCCGCCCGCCCGTCGGGCAGAGGGAGTTCCGCGCCAGCCTGGGCCTGGGTACGTCTGGATCCAGGGTGACTGGATCTGGGAAGGGAATCGCTACCTGTGGTCGCCGGGCCGGTGGGAAGCCCCGCGGTCGGGTTGGGTCTGGGTGCCGCCGCGCTGGCAGCCCGTTGGCAATCACATGCAGTGGCGACCTGGTCACTGGGCGCGACGGTAGACAACGAGCCTTGGCTGACACCACCGTCTCAGTGGGCCGGTGGTCGATGGCGTGACCGCGGCTATCGTCCGCTTCCCGTGGAAATGGGCCGAACGAGAAGGGGCCAGAGCGACTCAAGCTCCCGGGGCCCAAGGTTCTTCTGAAGGACGGACACCCAATCAGCTCGCTTTTCTGCGAGGCGGATCGGATTTGTCACGGACGTTCCGTTGAAGAACAGAAAGGCAAGATCCGCCCGCCGCCAGAACCAGGGCATTCTCTTCAGCGAACGGGGCCAACGTTTTCTTACCTTGTCCTCATGAACATCGTGGCCACCGTTCGCGACCCTCATAGCCACGCGCTGGATGGCTTCTTCCACCGAAGCGAGCACCACGTAGACGAATAGAAAATGGAGACCCTTTTCCTGCGCCCGTTCCACGATCGGCTTGTACTTGTCGGTGCTGAGGACGGTTTCGATCACGAATGAGCGGCTTCCGCCTTCAACCAAACGTCGCACACGCTGTTCACAAGCATCGGCGGCGCGCTTGTTGGCGTGGTCCAGGGACAGGCTGTGGTTCGTTCCCATGATCTCCACTGTGATGAGATCGGGATTGATGATCTCGATCTCATCAGCCGCGCCAGTCAATCCGCAAAGCGTCTTGATGATGTGTGGATTCTGCGCGAACGTGGACTTGCCAGCGCCATTGACTCCGGCAACCAGGACGAACCAAGGCGCGCCCGCCGTCATGCTCTCTTGGCTGCGTTGCGCTTGACGGTTCGCACGGCCTGAACGAATGCTCTTTCGAGGCGACGTCCCACATTTGCGACGGTCACGCGTCCCGCCGCCCTGTTTACTCGGGCACCACGAGACGTCGTTGCAACCCTCGACAGGGGTACACGCCGAGGGGTTGCGTCTCTCGCCGAGGCGACGAACGTCCATGGCACCCCATGGCACTGCTTCATTCCACGCGCTCCCTTCATAGGCCTCATGCTAGCACACCAGGACTCGCGTTGCTGACCCTGCTGCCCGAGACATCGAAACCCGGGGACATCGCAAAGTCAATCGCCACCTGGCAGTTCGCGTGATACACGTTTGGGAGTGCGCGAACATCACCTACCGCTCTTTCATCCTCGGCTGGTGCGCGCCCGGATGGCCACGCTCGACCAGTCGCTCTATGGTCGGCACAAAAAGACCGTCGCGGTCTGGCTCGAACACCTGCGCAGCGGAGCCCTCGACGAGGCGAAGGAAACATCGCTGCACGGGGAATTCCTACACGGCGTATTCGGGGACATTCTAGGCTACGCCACCTTCGGCCGAGCGCGGGACGGACAGTGGGAGCTTGGCGCCGAAAAGTCCGTGGTCTCTGGCGGTTCGGCGGACGGCGCGATCGGGTTCTTCTCCAAGAGTCACAGTCGGGTCGTCGCGCCCATCGACCTTGGCAGCGACGCTTTCGTCCTTGAAGTGAAGAAGCGCCGGCCCAAGAAAGGCGCGGCGCTTTCGCCCGCCGGGCTCAAGGCGTTGCGCGATCTCTTCGAGGCGGAGGCGCCGAAGATCGTCGAGAAACGGGCGCGCATTCTCGATCTTGAACGGACGATTGCCGCCGCGGTTCACGAGGCGTACGGCCTCACCGCCGAGGATCTGGAGCTGCTCCGAGCCACCCAGCCGCCGCGCATGCCGCCGGGATGGTGACCGGCGGGCGCCGCACGCAATGTCACGCCGCCGGTGTGCACCACGTCCGGTACTTGGGCGAGCGGCCGCGCACCACATCGAAAAAGAGTGAGCGCAAGCGCGTGGTCACCGGGCCCATTTGGCCGGAGCCAATGGGCCGGTAGTCGATGCGCGTGACCGCAGTGATCTGCGCGGCTGTCCCGGTCAGGAAGATCTCGTCGGCCAGGTAGAGTTCTCCCCGCTCCACCGGACGCTCCTCGACGGCCATTCCCAACTCGTCGCGCAGCAGGGTGATGAGCGACCGGCGTGTGATGCCTTCCAGAACGCTTTGATCGAGTGAAGGCGTGATCGCGACCCCGCGGCGAAGGAGGAAGATGTTCTCGCCCGAGCCCTCGCTGACGCGTCCGTCGCGGTTGAGCAGGATGGCCTCGTCGAACCCGGCCAGCTCCGCGTCGCTCTTGGCAAAGGCGCTGTTGATGTAGCTGCCCGTGATCTTTCCGCGCGGCGGAATCACGTTGTCGTCGGGCCGGCGCCAGGACGAGACCGTGCAGTGCGCGCCCTCGGCTTTGTCGATGTACAGACCGAAGGGCAGGGCCACCGCGGCCACCACGGGCGTAAGGCCGTGCAGCCTCACGCCGATCACCTCGTCGGAGTAGAAGGCCAACGCGCGGATGTAGCAATCTTGCTTCAATCCCTCGGCGCGCAGCAGGTCCAGCACAGCCGCCGCGGTGGCTTCTTCCGAAAGGGCCAGATTCATGCGCAGCAGGCGCGCCGACTCGTGAAAGCGCCGCATGTGGTCGGCCAGGCGGAATACGAAGAGCTTGCCCTCGTCCTGGTTCCAATAGCCGCGAATGCCCGCGAACACCCCGGTGCCGTAGTTGAGCGCGTGGGTCAGCAGACCCAGCTGCGCCTCGGCGTAGGGCAGGACGCGGTCGTGAAAGAAAGCCATGCGGGGAAGAGCCATGGGTGCCTCCTTGGGTCCACTTTTGAGTCCAATTGAGAATTGGTATCTAGTATGCTGTGACTGTCTACCCAATGATTTGCCTGTTCAATAGCCACTTGCTAACAATTGGACTGGCTTTGGACTGACCATGGCAAAAGACCATTCTCTGCTCGAAACTCTGGCCAACTGGTCCTCGGGACCGGGGCCTTTGTATGCGCGCCTGCGCACGGCCATCGACGCGGCCATCACGCGCGGCGAGCTTCTGCCCGGGGCGCCGCTGCCGCCGGAACGCACGTTGGCCCGCGCCCTCAAGCTGAGCCGCACCACCGTGGTGCAGGCTTACCAGGATCTGCGCCAAATGGGCCGCATCGACAGCCGGCAGGGGAGTGGCACCTGGGTGCGCCGCTCGGCCCAGGAGCTGCGGCCCAGTCCACAAGAGCACGAAGTGACCTCGGCCTTCCGCCGTAATGTCGTGTTTCGCAGCATGCTCGAGCACGCCCACGACACCATCGGTTTGGTGAGCGCCTATCTGGCCCCGTTGCCGGCGGTGCAGGAGGCGGCGCGTTTGGTGGCGCGCCAGTCCCTGGTCGCGCTTGCCGCCGAGCCTGGTTACTCGCCCATGGGCATGCCGGCGCTGCGCAAGGCGGTGGCTGATTCGCTGTCGCGTGCGGACCTGCCCACGGTGGCGGAGCAGGTGCTGATCACCAGCGGGGCGCAGCAGGCCATCAGCCTGGTGGCGGGTTTGCTGGTCCCGCGCGGTGAAACGGTGGCGGTCGAAGATCCAACGTACATTGGCGCGATCGATGTCTTCTCCGCGGCGGGTGCGCGCTTGGTTCCCTTGCCCTCGGACTCCGATGGGGTCGACGTGGATCGACTGCGGCCCATGCTGGAAACGCGCCCGCGCCTGCTCTATCTGGTGCCCAGCTTTCACAACCCGACCGGCGCACTCATGCCCGAACGCAGCCGGCGCACGATCGCGCGCTTGGCGGCCGAGTTTCAGATTCCGGTGGTCGAGGACAATGCGCTGGCCGGGCTGGGACTGGGTCCGGCCCTGCCACCGCCCATCGCCGCTTTCGCCAAGAACGCGCCCATCCTGACCATTGGCTCACCCAGCAAGCTTTTCTGGTCGGGGCTGCGCGTGGGTTGGATTCGCGGCCCGGAGGCGCTGATTGCGCGGCTGGGGCGCTGGAAGGCCCTGGCGGATTTGGGCAGCCCGATCTTCACCCAGGAGATGGCGGTTCATCTGCTAGCAGAAGAAAGCGCGGCCGAGATGCTGCGCCGACGTGAAAGCAGTGCGCGTCTCGACTTGCTGGTGGCGCTGCTCAAGCAGCACCTGCCCGACTGGTCGTGGCGGCCACCCGACGGTGGCTTGTTGCTTTGGGCGCACATGCCGTCCGGCGACGCCAACGTGCTGGCCCCGATTGCCCAGCGCTATGGTGTGGCCATCGTGGCCGGCTCGGCCAACTCGCCCGACCACCGCTTCGCCGATCGGGTTCGTCTGCCCATTGTCGCCGACGCTGCGATCATGACAGAGGCCATGGCACGCCTGGGCCGCGCTTGGCAAGAATACCGGCCGCTCCCGCGACGGGCGGGCGGACGTCTGGACGTGATCGTCTAGCGTCTAGGGGCTGGGAAAGAAGTCAAAGGCGTAGATGACGTCGACAGTACCCCCACCGTGAGGCTTGGGGAATTTCCAGGTCAGGAGGTGTTTGCGCAGACAGTCCTCGATCGCGGGGTTCCCCACCGTCGATTCACGCAGGACAACGTCGGTGACGTTGCCGGTGGTGGAAATGGTGAACTGGCTGAGCACGCGGCCGGCCAGGTCAGGTTGTTTCACCAGCTGCACTTCGTAGCAGCCCCGCACCTCACGGCTGTGTTCGCGCATGACGTCCTTGATGACCTTCCTATCCAGAGAGCCGCGGCCCGGTTTTCCAGGCTCGGCCGGTGTCGGTGATCCGGATGTGCCACAGCCCAGCGCCGCAGCGACTGACAGGAGAAAGGCCGCGCATCTCACGTCCATGACTGCGGTGTACCACCGAAACTTCATCCTGCGCAAGTTGCAGCACTACGTGCACACGCCTTTGCGGCGCTTCGGCCAGCCCGTGGACGTGGCGAGAGCGGTCCTGTTCTTCTCCGCCGACCAGATCTCGCAGCGGTTGCTACAGCTTGCTGCTGGCGCCGCTGGTGCCGAAATCAAGCAGCTCGATCGTCCACTTGCCGTCGTCGGACGCGCCCTTCACGGCCCCGTTGATAGGTACCGCGGGGTGGAACCAGGACGTCGATTTCTGGGTCGTGCCCATGACCGAAACTTGGACCGCGAACTTGGCGCAATCCCGGAAGGTGCCCGCTGGAACGGTCACGGTTTCCTTGGGTGCCTGGGCCACGTCGGTGGAAACCATGCCGGCCTGAGCCACGGCTTTGAACTGGCTCTTGAACAGACTGGCCATCGGCGTGGTCGCAAAGTCGATGGTCTGGACTGGCTTGTCGTCGGTCTTGGTGACCACCTTCATCAGGACGTCAGCGGCCTCGTCAGGCGTTCGTGGCATGTGGCTGTATAGGATCTTCGTGATGGTGTGGTGGAAGTAGTCCTGCCGGTCGATTTCGAGCCACATGCCACCGCCGTCGGCTCCTACGACGCTGATGCGCTGGATGGCGACGTTGCCCTTGTCGTCCACTGTGCGCTCGACAATCCACTGACCAACCGCCCACGGCGTAGGCTCGTAGGCCGCCGGCGCTGCCTGGTTGCGGGCTTGGGTCTGGAAGGAACCCGCCAGGCCGTCGGTGGCGGCTTTCATCTGGGGATTGATCGAGGGCGCGCAGCCCGCAAGGCTGAGCGCCAGGACGGCGGTGAGGGTGTTGCGCATGAGATCGCTCCTTTTCGAGAGGTGACCCCATCATCG
>PMLB01000211.1:0-2196 GCA_003158735.1 Myxococcales bacterium
AAGATCGGATCGAGGAAGGGCGCGTTGGCCAGGCCGGCGGACAAGGCCAGGCCGACGCCGGCGGCAGCGAGGCCGAGAATCAAGCATACCGCGGTGGCGAGCGAGCGAAGTCGCTGACCAGCGGGCGCAGGGCCGGCGGGCTGGGGGCTGGCCTCAATCACGGCTGGGCAGATCCTGGCCAAGAACAGAAAGACGAGCACAGCCGCAGCTGCCAAACCCGCAAGCACGGACCATTCGATAAACGTCGGGCGGTAGCTGCCGGCTGGCCAGAACAGCCCCAGGCCGTGCGTCTGCCAGACCACCAATACCAGGAAGCGCTCGAGCAACACAGCAGCGCAAACGAGCAAAGCTGTCGTCGAGGCCCAAAACGCGGGGACTGTCTTCCGCCACGACATTGCCAGAGAGATGATCGCGGCCAAGAAGAGGAGAACCAGTTCGGCCCAGAAGAGGTGGTTCCAGGGCCCGTTGAGCAAGGCGCGCGCGTAGTTCTGCACCGACGCATACGGCGTGCGCAGCGCCAGGATTTCGCCGAAGACCACCAACAGGACCGTGAGGCTGGTCAACACCGCAAGAACCCGCGCCAGCGAGACGCGCGCCGGTGCGGGCGCGCGCGTGGCCAGCGCAAGCAGGCTGCAGCCAGCGGCGCCACCTGAGACAACGAATGTGCCCACTTCCATGCCGCCTTGCCACGCTGGACGTCCCGCACGCACGCCGAACACGACGCCCAGAATGACAAGCCCGCCGAGAAGCAACGGTAGCAGGGTAAGCGACAGCCAGAAGTCGACGCGCTCGCGCCGTTGTGTCGCCGAGGCCGTCCCCTTCCAGCCGCAGGCCAAGAATCGCCAGCGCCACGCCGCCTGCGCCCGCTCGGCCCATCCTGGCCGGCTGACCAGCGCCAGCTGCACCGCCGTTGCGAAAAGCGACGCGCCCGCGACCAGGGTGAACGTGCCGAAAAATGGCGAGCGCGGGCGCCCGAACAGCGGCAAGTTCACCATCGCAGCCATCGGCCGGCCCAGATCAGCCAGCACGCAGCCGAGCGAGGCCAGCAGCCCTGCCACCCCAATCGGCGAGGCGATGCGCGCCACACTTTCCATCTCCCGCACTCGCCGCACACGAATCACGCAAGCCACGGCCAGGCTGGCCAGCGCCGCGCTGGCAAAGAAACCGTCGCCCACGACGTACAGGCCCCACACCGCACCACCTGCCCCGATTGTGCGCAGGTCAGTGACGGCATCGCCGTGGATGAACTGTTGAGCCCAGGCGTAGGCACCGATGGTGACCAACACCGTGAGAACCACGATGGCTGCTCGTTTCACTTGCCCTCCCGCAAATAGATCACCTTGGGCCGCGTGCCGGCCTCGGGAAGCAAGCGAATGGCGCGCGGACTGGCCGCCAGGCGCGTGACCTCGGATTCGGGATCGGCCAGATCGCCGAAGGTGATGGCCTGGGTCGGACAAGACTGGGCGCAAGCCGGCAGCCAACGCAAAGTCTCGTCGGTCAGCGGTTCCTCGTCGACGCGCGCCCGCTCGAGCGCCGCGCGAATGCGGTGGTGGCACAGGGTGCACTTTTCCACCACGCCGCGCGGCCGCGGGGCCACGTCAGGATTCAGGCTGCTCAAGTCATTGCCCGGCCAATGCGGCTCGCTCCAATTGAAATAGCGACGCGCATATGGGCAGGCCACCATGCAGTAGCGGCAGCCGATGCAACGTTCCCAGATCTGCGCCGTGATACCATCGGGACTCTGGTAGGTCGCGCCTACCGGGCAGACCTTCACGCAAGGCGGGTCCTCGCAGTGCATGCAGGGAATGGGCGTGGCCGCCGATCTTCCTGGTGCGGCTGGCAGAAAATCCATCCAATGAATGGGACGCTCCCGCGCCGCTGCCTTCGGCCCGGCGGGCGCAACATTGTTCTCTTGCTGGCAGGCCACTACGCACCCGGCGCAGCTGGCGCAGCGATTGAGATCGATCACCAGGCCCCATTTGTGACGACGTCCGCCGGGCGCCTCCTCGGGCTTCGCATCCTCGGCAACCGCGGATCGAGAACCGCCAAGCAGCGCGCCCGCGGCCGAGGCTGCCAGCCCGGCCAGAAGCTTGCGTCGCGAGTCGCGCGTGTCGTCGTCGCGCTTCATGACAGCTTCCTCACACGCACCCGCGTGCCTTGCCAGGCGAGCATGCCCGACAACTGATCCTCGTCGGG
>PMLB01000211.1:2268-2424 GCA_003158735.1 Myxococcales bacterium
GGCAGCTCGCTCAGCCAGGAGAGAAAGCGTCCGCAATTTTCCACAAACTGAACCGGCCGGTAGGGAACCAGGTGCAAAGGGAACTGCAGCGCATCGCCGGAAAATCTCGGCGGCTCCCAGGGGGGCAGGCCCTGGCACGGCCAAGCCTGTGACTGC
>PMLB01000211.1:2537-2781 GCA_003158735.1 Myxococcales bacterium
AACGGCGTAACCACGGGCTGCCGATAACCGAGCACCGGCTGGCCTGCCCCGGGAGCCACTCTGACCAGCTCCCATGCTTCAAGTGGCAAATGGTCCGGCAGTACCAGGTCGGCCAGCCCAGTTGAGTCGTCGAGCCACGGGGAGAAGCTCACCACGAAAGGCACCTGCTGCATTGCCGCGATCCAGGCTTGCCGTCCCGGCAGCCCGGCCAGGGGGTCCACGCTATGCAGAAACAGCGCCTCGA
>PMLB01000164.1 GCA_003158735.1 Myxococcales bacterium
CGAGATAGGATGATCGGCGCGCCGAGGGATTACAAGCCCGCGCTATTCGCGAGGATTGGGGCACCGACGGGCGTTTGCAAACAGACGGTCTCGGATTCATGGAAGGGCGGCGGGCTAGACATTGTCGATGGGAACCCTGGGAGGGTTCCCATGCCCTCCCGCGATGCTGCGCTGCCGGCAAAGCCGGCAGGCTCCGCACGCGCTTGCCTAGCCCGCACAGACATCAACTTGGTGCAGCTCATGAATAATGCGGGCTAGCGTTGCTCGTCCAGCGCCGCCTGGACGGCTTTGCGCAACGACTCTTGCACGTGCCGGGGAACCAGTGGGCTGGGCGCCGACTTGCACAATGCCAGCGTGCGCTTGAGAGAGTCGCACAACCCCTTGCAGCGCGGGCAACCGTCCACGTGCCGCTCCATCTCGGCGCACATGTCCGGGCTGATCTCGTCTTCGAGTTTTTTGGACAGCATCGTGAGTACATCGGGACAGTTCGGCTGGGCGGGCGCGCCTTCGTCGCCTCCAACCACGGCCAACAACTGGGTGCGCAGCGACTGCCGCGCACGATGCAGCCGGCTTTTCACCGCCGCCACGCTGAGCCCGGTGACCTGCGCCACTTCCGGGGCGGTCAGCCCTTCGAGATCGCGCAGGATCACCACCTCGCGCGCCTCGGGTCCCAGCTGGTCCAAGGCGGCGGCCACAGCGTCGCGCGTCTCGCGGCCTAGCAGTGTCTGTTCCGGGCTGGGTGCCGGCCCAGCAGCCTGCTCGTGCGCGGCCGCATCGAGCGGCTCGTGGTGCGCGGGCGCTCCCTTGGTGCGCCGTCGCTTCTTGATGCAGAAGCTGCGTGCCACGGTGTAGAGCCAAGTCGAAATCGAAGCCTCGCCCCGGAAATCACGCACGGATCGCACCATGGACAGCAGAGTGTCCTGCGCCACTTCCTGGGCGTCATCCGGATCGCCGCACATCTTCATGCCGAACGCGAACACCTGCCGCTGATGGCGTTCGAGCAGATCGCCGAGCGCAACGCGATCCCCTTTGCGCGCGGCCAAAAGAAGCGCGTCTTCGGTTGGGGCAGCGTCGCCCTCGGTTGCCATGTCACGAGTCTAGCCCAGCTTCGCGCCAAGAGATGATCGGTGTGCGCAACGGAGCCGTTCGGGTAAGGTAGCCTGCGCCATGCTCGGCACCACGCGCGCTGCGCCCCCCTGTCCATCGGGCCGGACACCTGGCAGCTTGGCTCGGTCTCCGAGACGCCCGTCGGATTCGAGGACGCAGTCAAATCCTACCAGGCGCATTTTCGCTTCTTCGAAACCGATTTACAGAACATCGACCACCCGACGCCCATCCAGGGTCGCTGGAAGGTGAACGCCATCCACCTTCCCATCGATGTGCTGCACAAGCTCTGCTACGCGAACGCCAAGCGGCTCATCTTCGCCTGGAAGGTCGCAGTGGCGGTGGTCGATCCTCTGGACGATCCGCCGGCAACTTCGACACCGGAGCACTGACCATCTAGTCGTGTGGGAAGCTGGCGAGCCGCTATTGCGCTCCAGTCAGCAGGCCGAAGATGGGGACGACCGTCACGGCCAGGTAAGCGCCAAAGAGTCCAGGGATCATCCAGGTCGCGCCGATCAGGATGACGAAGCCGTAGCGTGCGATGGAGCTGTAAGTGTTGCGCGCGGTGTCCGGCAGGAACCACTGAACGACACGCGAGCCATCGAGCGGCGGGATCGGGATCAGGTTGAAGAACGCCAGGACGAGGTTCCCGTAGCAGAAGAACAGCAGCAGCGAGCCGATGCTCGTGAATTGGCCCGGCGCGAAGACCGCCGCAGGAAACGCGCGCGACACCAGTCCGGCGACGAGCGCCAGCACGACGTTCATGCCCGGGCCCGCAATTCCCGTCAGCAGCATCCCAGTCCGTTCATCCCGGAAATTTCGCGGGTCGATCGGCACCGGCTTGGCCCAGCCGAAAAAATATGACCCTCCCGATAGCACGAGCATCGTGATCGGCAGGACGACTGTGCCGATCGGGTCGATGTGGGCGAGTGGGTTCAAGGTGAGGCGACCGGCGCGCTTGGCGGTCGCGTCGCCGAGCCGATATGCGACGTAGCCGTGGGAGATCTCATGCAAGACGATCGCCGGGAAGATGATCACGAACTCAATCAGATGTTGAAATATGGATTGCATGCTCTGGACTGGTACTTCTATTGTGCCGGTAGACGTGACCGAGGTTGGGTGTTCCACTCTGGTGTTCTTGCTGTCTTTGGGCTGGCGCCATCAGTCACTTGGCCTGGTATTTGATGCTTGTCGCAGGTGACGTTGGTCAGGGATGAGTGCAAGTTTGTGTCAAAGGTGAGCGTCGAGTATCTGGGCCATGATGGCAAGGTGTTCGCGGTATCCTGGCCGGCTCATTCACGATGTCTTCATTCGTGTGCGCTCGTGGCGACGAGGTGGAAGAGGTCCAGGGACGGCGGCGAGGACGCGGGACTGAGAGCGGGCCGCGCCTCGGCTCACTGATCATTGCCGTTGGGTCACGGTCCTGCCGCAGGCACGGCCTGAACTCAATTCACTCAACCAAAATGATGGACAACATCCCTCAATTTGAGGGAGACGGCGAGTCACCGAATTTGGACTCCATCGGTGGGCCAGTGGCGGGCACAATTGGGGAGCCAACGCTACCGACACGATGAAGCCCTGATACCCACTGTTGGCACGATGGCACCGATCGTGCAGAAGCTGCATAGCAGCAAAAATGATCGAGCCGAAGGGCACGGAGGAAAATCATGTTACGAAGTCTGAAAGATTTGGAACAGTATGCGGTGAGCGCCACCGACGGCGACATCGGACACGTTGCGAACCTTCTCTTCGACGATGAGCGCTGGATAGTCCGCTATCTGGTCGTCGAAACCGGTGGCTTCTTCAGTGGCCGCCGGGTGCTCATCACGCCAATTTCCTTCCGGCAAGTGGACTGGTCGACCCGGCGCTTCCACTTGGCGTTGACGAGGGACAAGGTCAAGAACAGCCCAAGCGTGGACGTCGACAAGCCCGTCTCGCGGCAGCAGGAGCTAGACTACTTCGGCTACTACGCATATCCGTACTACTGGGGGTACCCGGGACAGTGGGGGATTGGCTCATACCCGAGCCAGCTCGCGCTTGCCAGGCAGAACCAGGCGCCTGCTGAGCCCGATCCCAAGCAATCGGGTGACGTCCATTTGCGTAGCGAGAAGGAGATCCGCGGATACCACATTGAGGGAATTGACGCGGCAATAGGCCACGTCGACGACTTCATCATCGACGATGAGACCTGGGAAGTGCGCTATCTCGTGGTCGACACCAGGAACTGGTGGCTCGACAAGAAGGTGCTGGTTGCGCCCCAATGGACCAACCGCATCAGTTGGGCAGAGCACAAAGTCTTCGTCGACCTGTCCCGGCAAGCGATCAAGGCCAGTCCCGAGTGGATCCCGACCGCGCCCATCAACCGCGAATACGAAGCACGTCTTTACGACTACTACGGACGCCCGGTGTATTGGGATAGCGGCGACCGACCCGCAGGAACGGCGCCCCCGCAGCATCACTCAACGAGCCATCCGGGATAAGCGCGCAGCTCTTGCTGCGTAGCCCCTAAGGGCGGAAAAGGGAATGAACAACGAGCAGTCATGCCGTAGCCGCCTGGTGATGGCGCACGTAAGAGGAAGCCACGTACTGCAAGTGCGACGACGTGGCGCTCTGCCTCGCCTAGCAAACGTTCGAGGCGCAGGCCACGACGGGATGCACGGCAATAGCGGGGCACTCTGGTTCGTTCGACATCTTGCCACGTTCCGGTTGGCCGATCGAATCCAGACGCGCGGGCCTCGCGAAGAACATCGAAACTCTCACAACTCCGGCGCCAGGGATCCCGCCAGAGCTCTCCCATAACCCGTCGAATCCCTTCTAAAGCAGGAGTCACCCACAATGAAAAGTGCATCGAGAAGCGATCGTGGAAAGACAAGTGCGACCGATAACAACTCCGGCCCGGCGATCCGCCCGCCGCGTGTGACCACGAAGGTCGCCACGCCGCTTCACCGCGCAGCGGCGGGTAGATGGTGTGCGATGCTCCTGATTGCAGCAGGAGCCCAGGTTCTGGTCTTGTCGCCCTTGCAAGCGGCGAGTGCGAAGAAGGAAATTACCGACAGCGGCATCACGGCCGCTGTGCAAGGAGGATTGGCATTCGAAAAGGGCGTGTTTCCGAATGATGTGGACGTCAGCACCAGCCAGGGGATGGTCACGCTCTCCGGCTCGGTCAACAACCTGCTTGCCAAAGAGCGGGCGGTGAAGATGGCCGAGAGCATCCGGGGCGTGCGCGGTGTGATCGACCGGACCACGGTGACGCCAGTGTCCCGCTCCGACGCAGACACCCGCAAGGATATCCAGGCGGCGCTGCGGCTGGATCCCGCGACTGAATCCTATCGGGTGGCGGTCTCCGTCCAAAATGCCGTGGCGACGCTAACCGGGAGCGTCGCTTCCTACACGGCAAAGCAACTAGTCACCCGGCTC
>PMLB01000134.1 GCA_003158735.1 Myxococcales bacterium
CGTGCCGGGTGGTGGCGTGGCGCTGATTCGCGCCGTGGCTGCCATGGAGAAGCTGGACAAGCTGGGTGAAGAGCAAGCGGTCGGCGTGGCCATCGTCACGCGCGCCTGCGAGGAGCCCTGCCGTCAGATCGCGGCCAACGCGGGCCAGGAAGGCTCGATCATCGTGCAGCGGATCAAGGAAGGCAAAGGCGCCTTCGGCTACAACGCCCAAACCGACACCTTCGAGGATCTGGTCGAAGCCGGCGTCATCGATCCCACCAAGGTCGTGNNCGTGCGCTCGGCCCTGCAGAACGCAGCCTCGGTGGCTGGCCTGCTCATCACCACGCAGGCTCTCATCGTCGAGGCGCCCAAGGAAGACAAGCCCGCGCCGGGCGGCCACGGCGGTGGCGGCATGGGCGGCATGGGCGGCATGGGTGGNNCGAAGGTTCGAAGAAGCCCATCGCTTGTTGGCCCAAGGGTCAGCGGGCGGTGGGCTTCGCGTATTCTGGGAGGGCAGGTCGCCTTGGCGAGGTCGCCTACGCCATCACCCCCGCGCAAGGGCTACGGGCAGAGACTGGACGGAGGACGTGGGCACGAAGGGCTGAGCCAAGTGAGGACATCGTCCCAGTACGGCCCGGCATTGTAGTTGTTCCACACGTCGTCGTAGGTGATCCACTCGTCCCCCCACACATTTACGCGGGCGCCGTTGAGAATCCTGGCAGCGCCGACGGTGAAGCCACCGGCAGTGACATAGGAGGAGAAGGTACTAGATTCGCTCAGGCCAGGATAGAGGATGTTAAATCCGTCTTGATACCACAGCTTTCCAACACCGCTGGTAAGCGGCTTGGCAATTGGACAAGTGGTCTTGAAATCACTGTTAGGGATCGTCGCCGAGCCCAGGATCTTATAGTTGACCGTGTCGTACTGGATTCCAAAAGGAGCGAGCAGCGTGTTCACATTCACAGGCTCGGGTGGACCATTTCCGTCCCCGATAGTCGTCATAAAGCCCTTGTTTCCCAGTGAGTACCAGGCCTTGAAATTGGTTAGCTCGGTGGATGTAAACGGTCGCTGGCTACCAACATGATAGTAGACGTTCGCGGTCGTCTTCTTGGCATTGTAGTAGGCCGTCAAGTCGTCCTGTGTGTGAAAAATATCCAAGATCAGGATGACGTCATATTGGTCAAGGAGTGCTGTCGTAAGATAGGTGTTGGTTATGTCAATGTTGGGGGCTATGCACTGTGCAGAATGCTGGTTTATCCACTTCTGCATTTGGGTGGTGCCCGTGCTTACCAAAGTCCCATAGTTGCCTTTGCTGTACTTGGCGTTCCAAGGTCCGTAGATGCCCATTGTGGCGATGACAGGGCAGGTGGCGGGAACAATACATTCGGAGCTGCAGCAGATCTGTGAAGACCCGCAGGCAATGGCGCAAGGGCCGCAGGCCGAGTTCGAGTCAGTCGTGTTGGTGGTGACGCAGACACCGCTGCCGCTGTTGGTGCAGCAGGTCTGGGCGGAGTTGCAGGCAATGGCGCAGGGGCCGCAGGCCGCGTTCGAGTTGGTCGCGCTGGGGGTGCGGCAGGCGCCATTGCAGCAGACCTTTCCGGATGCGCAGCCGGTGCCGCAGCCGCCGCCCGTGCCGCCTCCTCCGCCTCCTCCGCCGGTGCCGCCGGTGCCGCCGGTGCCGGTGTTAATCGGGCTGGTGCCTCCACCAGCGCCGCCGGTGCCGGTGTCGGTGCCTGTGCCTGTGCCGGTACCGGTGCCAGTGCCGGTGCCGGTATCGCTTCCGGTGCCAGTACCAGTACCAGTACCAGTACCAGTGCCGGTGCCTGTCGGCGGCGTCAGGCTGCCGCTAACGGTAATGCCCTGTTGTACGGACGCATTGTCGTCGCAGCCCGCTGCGCCGGCTGGGCACACCGTGGCGACTCCTTGCTGTATCGGCGTCGAATTGGGATTGGGTGACAGGGTGACTTCCAGAACCACCTTGGTGCGATTGTCCGAGGCCACGCCTTCGGAACGAATTACCACGATGCCGTTGGAAAGAGGCAGCACTTGGGGGGTTTGCTGGGCGGGATGCTCGATGGTAAACAGGCCCTGTCGGCACTCGGCCAGGTCCTGACGAATGAACAGGGTGTATTTCCCCATGTACTGAGAGAGTATGGGATTGTTGTTGTCAGGCGTTGCCTCGTTGTGAGGAGTGGGGACGGCGCTGCTGGGGTAGCTGGGGTAGTTGCAATCTATGTACGCTGACGTGTCACTCCGACAACCGGTACCCGGATTGTCGCGCAGATAGGCCCCGCGCCTTGGCGAGCCGTCGGCATCCGTGCCCAGGCAACCCCCGACCGGGTCCCAAGGAATCTCATCGGAGATGCCCGTGGGCAGGGAAATCGGGGTGTCGTTTGGGCTGAAGCCGTTGAGCATATCGCCCAGCGGCGGGAAATAGCCCGGCGTCGGCGTCTGGTTGAGGACACTCTTGGCGACCTGAATGCCGGCTTCGGCGACATAGAGGGCCTGGTTGCGCATATTGATGTTCGAGTTCATCTGGATGCTTCCACTGGTCAGGTACAGGCCGGTAAGGCCCATGCCCAGCAGCGCAATCATGGCCAGCAGCACCACCACCAGGACGGCGCCGCGTTCGGAACGACGAAGCGAAGGTTGAGTCGAAGAGTCGCCAGTTGTCATCACGCCTCTCCTCAGTTGTTGCGCGGATAAATGGTGGTGGTCAGAACCCGCCGGCGAAATTGGTCGCGGCCGGTGTAGAAGTTGTTGTCGGGCGTATGGACCGCATGGTTTTCGACCTTGGGCCGGCCGTTGTCGGTCAGGGTGGCGTCGATGCCGTTGTCTTCAGTCAATGAACGCGCAACCAGGGTCAGACGCACGGCGCTTGGTTGATTGCATTTGAGGGCGTTGTTGGTGGCGATCACATCGTTGGGGTCGTTGAGCATCCATTCGTCCGTCGCCGTGTTGGGTCCTTCGGTCAGGACGCCATCGGCATTGGGGTCACAGGCATAGGCCACCTGCAGATCCTCGATGCCCTCGGCCAGTACCTGGGGACCAGTGGTAGGGGAGCCGTCAATACGCTCCATGGTGAGCACCGGAATATCGTGGGTCACCCCAGGCATGCCAAGGGTTGTCAGAGGCACCCCAGCCTGGGTTTTCGTCCTAATGGCAAAGCGCACCCACCAGAAGTCCCCGAAATTGCGGATGCCGCTGGTGGTTGAGGGAGTCGGTGTGTAGGTGTCAGGAACCAGGCTGGCGACTGTGGCCGGGGGATTCCAAACCGAGCTTGTACATCCAGTGGTGGGTGGGGGCAAGCACGCACTCGTGCCGCCGGATGCGTGATTCAAGGTGGTGGTCACGGTCGTGATCTGGAACAAGGTACACCCGAGGTCGCTCACGATCCCTCCCATGGGGGGCGTGCCGATGAGCACGATGAACTCGCCCGGCTGGAACATGGTCGCGTTTCCCGTCAAGGGCGCGACGCCATAGCTCGTGGGCGTTACGGCTCCCAGGAGTGGTGAATCGAAGTTCGTGCCTGAAGAGCGATTGCCGAAGGCAACGGTAATCACGTCGGTCCCGCCCACGATTCCGGCAGTCGAGGGTTGATTGGGGTCCACTTGGTCAACGATCCACAGCGGGGGAATCCGTTGCACCTGGCCGGTGGCAGCGTTGTACGCGCGCAGGCCGGCGTTGGGACGGCTGGCAAGGTCGTGAACCGTGACGACTCCGGCTGGATTGGGTGGAACGACCGGCGGATCATCGCTGTTGTCCGGGTTCACGCCGAGCGAGCGATTGGGGGGAGGTGACGCCACGATTCCCCCCACTGGCCGCACGCAGCCGTACATTCCCGATCCCTCCGAGCGGACGAAGCGGCTGAGAACTTCCATGGCGGCCCACACGTTCTGCTGAACGTTGAGCATCTTGGTCTGGGTTTCGTACACGCGCTGCTGGCCGGTAAAGAACATGAAAGTGGAGGCGGCCACGATGGACGCGATGATCATGGTGATCATCAACTCGACCAGGGTCATGCCCTTCTCAGGCGCGCGTTGGCCTACCACGACTTCCTCCGTTCCAAGTCCAAGCGCACGGTCTTGGGGCTTCCGGTGTCCGTGGCGTAGGTCACGATGACCGAGATGACATAGGGCTGGGCAGCACCCAGGTTGAGCACCCGCCACCTTCGGGTCCAGCGAAAGGCCGCGCTGAGAGTAGAGGCAGCGACCCCCTCGGCGTTCAGATAGGTCGGTGCGCTCCAATTGCTGTTGCCGATCGGGTTGGCGATGGCGACGGGCGCTTGGAACTGGTCCACGTTGGGCATGGGCGGCGCATTGGTGGGCGCCCCGGTGGTCAGCACGGTGCTGAACTCTTCCAGTCTCTGGCTGGCCAGGCGCAAAGCGACGGCCGAGTCGTTGGCCATCTTCGAGGCGCCGATCACTGCCTGCTGTACCGCCAGGGTTCCCAACAGTCCGACGGCCCCCAGCAGCAGGGCCACCAAGACCTCGACCAGCGTGAATCCCGAATTGCGCTTCATTGTGAGAAGGTGAAGTTCAGCGTGGAAACAAATGACGTGAGGCCCGTCAGAGAAATCACGAAGCCGCCGTCAGGGTGAGTGGGGGGCAGGTTCTGATTGCGAATATAGAGCTTCCAAGAAGTCAGGCTTGCCGCGGCAGCGGTGGTGCCTGCATTTCCCATCGCATTGAAGAAGATTCGCGTGCATTGCCCGGGCCTATCGGTGCCAAGCACGGCAGTTGATGGCACTGACCCATTTGTGGGCGCGTCCAAGATCGCCACGCCCGGAGGTGCAAACAGGCTGCGCACGATGTTCGATTGGTCCGTGCGATAGAGGTCCATGCCATCTGCACAGACCAGCGCGATGTGGCTCACGCGCAAGCTCATGGCATCGAAGTGGGCCCGCTGCAGGCCCTGGGCGATGAAGTTGGCGAAGTCGCGTCCCCTGCGCGCCGTGCTGTCTCGGGTCAAGGACGGCGTGGCAACGGCAGCGAGCAGCCCGATGATGACGAGCACCACCATCAGCTCGGTAATAGTGAATCCAGTCTGCCGACTGCGGCTTGGCGACATGACTTCCCAATCTTGTGCCTGCAAAGGCGCGGCCATCAAGAATCCTCGGAAGAATCCCACCCGATCATAAGATAGATGGGGCGTTCGCTAGGAAAACATTTCATGGGGCGCACGTTTGTTCGTGCTCCGAGGTGCGCATCTGCATACATGGTGGCGGCCGTGACCACAGCCCGCACGGCTAGTCGCGTGGGGAGCCCGCCGGCCTCGCTGGCGGCGCACCATCGCGGGAGGGTATGGGAACCATTTCAGGGTTCCCATGTCAGCGCGATGGGCGGCGCGCCTCGTGGAACCACGTCCGATACTCCTGCATGCGGCTGCGCTGCTCGGCGGGCGCGTGGCGTTTGCAGGTGGCGTAGTCGGCCGTTGTCGGCTCGGCTCCCCAGCGCACCTCGGCGCAGTCGTTGGGGTTGTAAGCCATTTCCAGGGCGCTCCGGCGCGCGTACACATCGGCCACGGTCAACGGGAACGGCGTCCCGTCGCTGCGCCGGTACTCCACCTTGCGCTCGTGGATGCGGCGCTGATGCAACTTATCCAGTTCGGCGCGAAGCTCATCGGGCTTGCGCCCGCCCAGCACGAATAGATCGGGGTGCGCTGACACGCGGGCGGGTAGGCGCGCCAGCACGTTGAGCGCGATGAGCAGGCGCATGTCGCGCGACGGGGTTGCGTAGTCTTCCCAAGGACCCACGGTCTCAAAGATCTTGGCACCCACGGGCATGGGCACCACCGGGTTGCCCTTTTCGCGCATGAAGCGCTCGCCATTGTCCACCGAGCCCAAGCGCGTTTCCAGCTGTTCCACCAGCGCGTTCAGGGTCTCTTCGTAGCTGGCCTGCGCGTCCAGCCCCTTGGGATTGATGAGCTTGGCCATGCGCGCGTAGAAGTCGTCGGAAGACATGCTGGACTGTTCGGGCGAAAAGGGCGCGAAGCGACGGTCATTGGCCAGCGCGTGGTTGGCGAGTGCCACCGTGGAGCCATTCTCGGCGGACTTCTCCACAGGGCGAAAGGCCTTGAAGCCAGGGCCCGCGCTCTTCACGTCGCTGGCGAAAAGAAACGTGCCTTCCCAGAAGCGCTTGCGGCCCACGGAATTGTCGGGCTGGCCGTCCACGGCGAAGAGGCGCCCGCCTTTGCTCCCGTCCTGCTCCACCCACTTGGCGATCATCATCACGTGTCCATAAGGGTCGGCGTAGATCACGCCGGGGCGCAGGACATCGCGCGCCAGCTTGATCGGGTAGAAATCGGTCTGGTCGTCGTCGAGTGCGGTGCGCGCGCTGCCCGAGTGGACCTTGTTGGCGAGCAGGCGCAAGAACTTGCGAAAGCGGTCGAGAGGATCGTTGCCGGCCACCGGCTCGTCTTGAGTGACCAAGGCAGCGCAGGTGGGTGGATGGTCGCTGCTGCCGCGGTTGCAATCGCGCAGGCCGAAGGGCAAGCCCATTTTCCAGGCAAAAGTGGCGCGCAAGTAGTACGGCAGATCCGCACAGTCGGGCACCGCCGGGAGCGCAGCGCGGTTCTTGGGATCATCCTCGCGCAGACCGAGGTGTCCCCAGAGGAAGTTGCGCGTCGGATCCCGGACCACGGGTGCCAGCGACGGAAAGCCCAGCGCCGCATCGGCCGGCGCATCGAACAGGCGCTCGATCCAAGCCGAGTAGAGGTTCTCCACACTGCGGTTCCAGGCGCGCGTGACCGGCCAAGCACCAGGAGCTTGGGACCGGGCGCGTGCCGCCAGCGCACGGCCGCGCGGGGCGATCGAGATGCGGTGGCAGGAGACGACCGCGTTGCCGGAAACCAACGCGACGCGAATCTCGCCCGCCGTTGGCGCAGGCAGCTCGGCGGAGAAGCTGAACGGCGGGCCGCCCCGGCGCACGGTCTGCAGCTTCTGACCCGCCCGCCCTGCTGTGCCGACGGTGATGGTCCCTTCGTGGGTCTGTTCGCTAACCACCATGAGGCGCAAGGGCGATCCAGCCGATGGATTCTCGGGCGACCACCAGATGCGGGCCTCGGGCGATTCGCGACAAGCCTCAAATGCCCGGGCTGGAGATCGCGCGAGCAGAACCAGGAGCATGCTCGCCAAGGCGAGGGTCGTTGTCCTGTGCATGCTTGGCCTACCAGTGATCGGGATGGGCGCTCCGTCGCACCAAGGTGCGCGCACGGACCAGCGCCGGGTTCTCGAACAGCTTGACCAGGACGAACCCGGCGAAGAAGCCGCCGATATGGGCCCAAACCGCGACGCCGGCCGAAACGTCAGGTCGCATCGATGAAAGCTGGGGCAGGCCGCTCAACAGCTGCAACCCGATCCACCACAGCAGCACCAGGTACGCGGGCAGCGAAAGCACCTGAACGAAGATCACCCAGATGAACAGCACGTTTACGCGAACGCGCGGATACAGCATCAGATACGCGCCCAGCACGCCCGAAATGGCGCCCGAGGCGCCCACCATGGGGACCGGCGACGCGGGATCGATGGCAACCTGCGCGGCCGCCGCCGCCAGGCCGCACACGAAGTAGAAGGCCAGAAAGCGCGATCGTCCCATGCTGTCTTCCACGTTCTTGCCAAATACCCAGAGAAACAGGCCATTCCCCAGGATGTGCATCCAGCCACCGTGCAGGAACATGGACAAGACCGGCGTCAGGTAGTTGATCGGCTCGCGATCCACCAGGCAGAGAAGCCCGCGGCCGAGCGGCACGGCCTCGCCGATGGGAGCGCGACCGGTGAGCTCGCCTGGCACCAGGCCCAGGTTGCACACGCTGGCCGCCAGCACAGTCGGGCTGAGGCCCGCCCCTTGGACAAGGACCCATACCAGGCCCATCACCACCAACAGGCCGATGGTCACCAGCGGAAAGCGCAGGGTCCGGTTGTCGTCGCTGATGGGGATCATGGGGAGTGGATTCGTGCCATTCGATACAAGCCTCGGTCAGGTTAGCACGCGGACATGCGCCCCATGAACAAAGTCCGGCACGGACGAGTTAGCTGTTTCACCACAGAGAGCACAGAGAACACAGAGGTCGGAAAGGGAAAAGGGGTTCGGACCGGACGGAACCCAACCCTTCTCTTTCCGATCCGGCTCTGTGGCCTCTGTGATCTCTGTGGTGAAAAACTTGCTCTTCCCTACCTCTGCGGAACGGACGCAGGAGCAGGAGGGGGCATGGGCGCTGGGGGTGGCGCGCCGCCGTCAGGATTGGCGGCTGCCGGGGGCGGCACCTCGGCTCGGAATCCGAAGAGGGTGTTCTTCTCTTCTACCGGGGTCAGTTTGATGGCGACGCGACTGTCGGAGAAGGTGTAGGCGCGCGTGTGAACCGGCAGGAAGCCGGTGGCGCGAATCACCAGATCCAGGGGCCCACTGTCGCGCGGTCGCACCACCACCAGCGGCCGGGGCACGGGAATCATACCCAGGGTTTTGTTCCCCCACTTGACCACCGCCTTGCGCGGCGGAACGGTTTGCAGGGTGATGTGAACCTTGTCTTCGGTTTTCTGCGAAGAGTTTTCCTCGACGGTTGCGCTCTTGCTGACATCTTCCGCACCCAGCCCCACGGCCGCAGTCGATCCCAGCAGCGCCAGCAGCGCGACGCCAGCCAGCGGTCCTCGCGTGCGCGACGTCATGGCGCAGCTCCTTCCTCATCACCCCCGGCCGAGCGGCCCGGACTGACACCGCCCGCCCGGCCTTCGGCGGAATTGGGCACCGCCGGCGGCGGCCCGGGATAGCGCACGCCGGGTTTGGGTACGTAGGTCAGGATCGGTGTCTTCAGAGTGCCTTTGATCTCCCCTTCCAGGACGTCCACCGGCAGGGGCGGCTCAAGCACGTACTGGTAGCCGCGCGAGGGGACGCGGATCTCAAACACGTCGTTGTCGAGCAAAAACTGGCGCGCAATGTTGGTCGGCTGGTCGCCCAGGATGCGCATGGGTCGGTGGCGCAGAATGAACGAGTAGAGCCGGATGGCCAGGTGGTTGGGCAAGCGGTGGCAGCCGTGCGAATAGCCCTCGGAGCTGTACATGGAGAGGTATTCCGACGAACCGTGGGCGCGGATGCCGTTATCCCAGTCGGGCTTGCCGCCTTTGCCGGGTACCACCAGATAGCCGGCGATGAGGCCATAGGCCGAGAGGAATCCCGGGCCCAACTCATCGTAGTTGACCACCCGCTGCCACAGGCCGTTCACGGTCTTGGTCTTGACCAAGGTGCGGATGGGCGTGGACTCGGGCGCGATCCACACCGGGCCAGCCACCACGTTGCGGATCACGCGCGGTCCCACGTCGGAGCCCTTGTAGCGGAAGTACTCGTAGCCGTCGGAGGCTTGTTCGGCGCGCCAGCCACCGACGGTGGTGCGCCAGCGGGCCAGCGGGATGCGCTGTTCCCTGTACTTCACGTAGACGTGGAAGCTGGGATAGCGCTTGCGCGGTTGCGGGTGGCGCACACCCGATGTGTCCCACGGTAGGTCGTACCAGACTTCGCCGCGATCGATCACGATGGACAGATCCATGTCGGACCCGTAGTACTCGGGCAGGGCCGGCAAGCGGACCGCGGCGCGCAGGTGGTGGAAATCGGCGGCGCTGTGACGTTTGAAAAATGCCAGCGCAGCCTCGGGACTGGTCAGGCCCAATTGCTCGACGGCCGAGTTGGTCAGCTCCTCGACCAGGTTGCGCACGGGAATCGCCTGTCCGCTGGCGTCGGTGTACGTGGCCGGGCCAGTCTTGCTGTCTACGCTGCCGTCCTCGACCACGCCGGCGGCAGCCACCACGCGCTCGCGCAGCACGCGCAGCAGAGCCTCGTGATCGTTGGCCAGTGGCGGCCGGGCCAGAGCGTCCATGGTCTTCTGGCGCAGGTAGTTGGCCTCGTAGATCATGTGCTTCTGCTGAAAGCGGCGTACCGCCAGGCGCATGGCATCGTCGTAGATGCCGGCGTTGTGCTTCACGCCGTGCTTGAACATGCCTTCGCAGGCCAGGCGACGTTCCACCTCGGTCATGGCCAGCTTTTCTGCACCCCGTCGCTCGACCAGCTTGACCTTGGGCTCCAGCTTGGGGTCCTTGGCCACCAGCTCGGCCAGCGTCTGCGCGTGGTTCTTCTTGCGGGCGTCTTCCAGCTCGCTGCGCAGGCGCGCGATGCGCTGCTCTTCCTGTTTCACCTTTTCCGGCGCCACGTAGCCCACGGTCTCCACCGCCTCCATGGCCGCCAGGTTCGCGCCTTCGTGGCACTTCTGCTTCTCGTCTTCCAGGAAGCGGGCGCGCAGCACGCCCAGCGATGGCGGGATGCCGTAAAGTTCGAGGTAGTTCTTTTCACCCGCGGGCAAGGGCTCGCCGTCTTCGTCGAGAGTGTCGTTGGCTAAGCCCAGAAACACGCGGCGGTAGCGGTTGGGCATGGGCTGGCCGTCGGGGCCACGATGCTCCTCGAAGATATAGGGAGTCCAATCGTCGCGGAGATCGATGATGGTGTACCCGGAACGCGCTGCGCCGGTGGCGCTGGTCCAGCTCTCCTGGCCGTCGCGAATCACCAGGGCGCGATCATCGTCAGGCGGGAGGCTGGGGCTGGCGGCTGGCGCTGCGGGCTCGGGCGCCGGCGGCGGGCTAGTCACGGGCGATGTTGCAGGCGCAGGCGGCTTGTCAGTCGCGGCGGCAGTCTTGGCCGACGATGTCGTCTGGGGCGGCGGCAGGGAAGCGACACCGCGGACATCGCATCCCAACAAGAGAACTAGGCATGACTGGACGGCAAACTGCGCTGCATATTTCATCACGAATTCGCTTGATCAAGATATGCCCCCGGCTGGGCAGCTGAGCAAGAAATACAGCACCGCCCAAGGCGCAGCACGACGGGTCCTCGAACTACGCCTTGAGCGCCGCCCCCACAATCGCGCGCGCCTCTTGGATCACCCTGCCCAGATGGGCCTGGCCCTTGAAGCTTTCGGCGTAGATTTTGTAAATGTTCTCCGTGCCCGACGGGCGGGCCGCGAACCAGCCGCTTTGCGACGCCACTTTCAGGCCACCGATGGAGGCGCCGTTGCCCGGCGCCTTGGTTAGCACGGCGGTGATCGGCTCGCCGGCCAGCGTGCTGCTCTTGACCTGCGAAGGCGAGAGCTGCCTGAGACGGGACTTCTCCGCGGGCGTGGCCGGCTGATCGATGCGCGTGTAGATGGGCTCGCCGTGGGCCGCAGTGATCTCGCGGTAGTGCTCACCGGGATCCTTGCCGGTGCATGCGGTGATTTCAGCCGCCAGCAAAGCCATGACTAGGCCGTCCTTGTCAGTGGTCCAGGGGCTGCCGTCAAAGCGCAGGAAGCTGCCTCCCGCACTTTCTTCGCCCCCAAACCCGAGGCTGCTGTCGAGCAGCCCATCGACAAACCACTTGAAGCCCACCGGCACCTCGACCAGCGGGCGTCCCATCGCGGCCACCACGCGATCGATGATAGCGCTGGATACCAGTGTCTTCCCTACCGCCGCGCGCGCGGGCCACTTCGGTCGGTGGCTGAAGAGGTAGCGGATGGCCACGGCCAGGTAGTGGTTGGGATTCATCAGGCCCGCGGGCACCACGATCCCGTGTCGGTCAGCGTCGGGATCGGTGCCAAACGCGACCTGATAGCTACTGCGCAGGCCGATCAGCTTGGCCATGGCAAAGGGGCTGGAGCAGTCCATGCGGATCTTTCCGTCATGGTCCACGGTCATGAAAGCGAAGCGCGGATCCACGGTTGGATTGACCACATACAGGTCGAGCTTCCAATGGTCGGCGATGGCTTGCCAGTAGGCCACCGAGGCGCCGCCCAGCGGGTCCACGCCGCACTTGATGCGTGCGTCGCGGATGGCGGCCATGTCCACCACGCTGCCCAGATCCGCCACATAGGGACCGACGAAGTCGGCCTTTCGAATGGTGGGCGCGGTGCGCGCGCGCTCGAAGGGAATGCGGCGGATTTCAGATCGGCTGCTTCGCAGCAGCGTATTGGCGCGGTCCTGGATCCAGGCCGTGACGTTGGTGTCGGCCGGGCCGCCATGGGATGGGTTGTATTTGAATCCCCCGTCGGCGGGCGGGTTGTGCGAGGGGGTGACCACGATGCCGTCGCCCAGGCCGCTCTTGCGGCCGCGGTTGTTGGTGAGAATCAATCGCGAGATCGCAGGCGTGGGCGTGTAGCCGTCGTCGCGGTCTACCACGGTGTCCACGTCGTTGGCAGCCAGGACCTCCAGGGCGGTTTGCTCGGCTGGCCGTGACAGCGCGTGGGTGTCCTTGCCGAGGAAGAGCGGGCCGGTGATGCCCTCTTGCTTGCGCCAATCGCAGATGGCCTGCGTGATGGCCAGAATGTGGGACTGGTTGAAGGATCCGGCAAGCGACGACCCTCGGTGTCCACTGGTCCCGAAACTTACGAGTTGCTCGGGGTCGCCCGGATCCGGCTCCTTGCTGTAGTAGGCGTCGATGAGCCGGTCGACGTCGATCAGCAGTGTCGCCGGTGCGGGTTTGCCTGCAAGCTCGTGGGGCATTGGTCTCCTTGGCCGGGCGAAGATTACACCGAAGATTGCTACCGTGCCTGTCCGCGAACCTTGGCCCAGAAAAGTCCCAGGTACTCGTGCAGGGCCCGCTCGATCATCTGGCCGGCTCCAGCATGCGGAAACCAGCCCAGCATGTCTGAGTCTCCGCCGATGGCCAGGTAGTCGGTGGGGGCAGGGATCGGGCTCAGGCCCGCCTTCTTGAACATGGCCATGGCCCGGGGCAGGTGCATGGCCGAGGTCACCAGCACGAACCGGTCCTCGCCCAGCAGCGCGCGCAGGGCGCGCACTTCATCGATGGTGTCGCGGGACTGCGATTCTAGGACCAGGCGGTCGGGCGAGACACCTAGACTGGCGCTGGCTGCGGCCAGTGTCTCTGCCTCGCTCGTTTCCTCACCGTCGGCACCGCCTGACAGGACCAACTTCGAACCAGGCAGCAGTCGTTGCAGCCTGATGCCTTCGGCCAAACGGACCAGAGAAGCTTCGGACAGCTTGTGGACGGGAGCGAGGTCGTCGTCTTCGCTTTTCCCACCCCCCAGCACCACCACCCAGCGCGGTGCAGGCGAGCCGTCGGGCAGGGTTGAAACCGCTTGAGTCACCTCGGCCAGCAATGGGGGATAGGTCATTTCCAGCGGACGAACCAAAGTCCGGGCCACAGGGCCGAGGGAGAGCAGCGCCAAGAGCGCGAGACCGGCGGTGAGCAGGGCCTTGGCCGTTCGTTGCCTCTTGTTGAGGTACAGAAAAATCAGACCTACCGCCATGACGGCAAGCAGCAAAGAACACGGCTGCAAGGCTGCGGACAGCAGCTTCTTGAGGGCAAACATGATCCGATCTTGTACCTCGATTCGTGCGGCGGCGTCGCGCACAGTCTCTGCACTCCCTGGAGCTTGTCTGCTACATTTCGAGCCTCCTTGGCTATTGCCGACTCGGTTTCGCCAAATTGACGTCCTCCCCGGTCCTTCCTGGCCCACGCTGTCGCGCCTTCGTCGCGTGGGTGCTTAGACACGGCCGGATCCTGTGGTTGCTCGCCATCGCGCTTGCGGTGCCGTCGGCCATCGCCACCGCCAAGCTCTACTTCAACCTGCGCAGCGATCTCGAAGAACTGCTGCCCCGGAGCGCGCCCAGCGTCCTCGCGCTCGACGAGTTGCGCTCGCGCATGCCTGGGCTGCAGTATCTGGGCGTCCTGGTCGACGTAGGCTCGGCGGACAAGCTGCCTGCGGGCGAGCGTTTGCTCGACGACCTGGCGGCCCGCGTGCGCAAATACCCGCCAGATTTGGTGCGGGCGGTTCGCCTGGGCACCGCCACCGAGCGGCGGTTCATCGATCAGCATCGGCCGTTGTACATGGACCTGGCCGACCTCGAGGTGCTGCGCCAGCGCATCGAGGACCGCATCCACTATGACTTGATGAAGGGGCAGGACATGCTCCTCGACGAGAGCGAGCCAGCCCCTTCGCTCGACGTGTCCGACCTGGAGAAGAAGTACCAGTCGCGGCTCGACGAGCCGGGACTGAGCGGGGATCGCTTTTCCAGCCGCAGCCTCGGTCTCACCCTTATGCTGGTCGAGGCGGGCAGTTTTTCGACCGGGAACAAGCAGGCCACTGAGCTGCTCAGTCGGGTGCGCCGCGATGTGGCCGAGCTGGGCGGTCCCGGCCACTATGCCCCGGGGATGCGGGTCGGGTTCACCGGCGACGTGCCCATTTCGGTCGAGGAGATGTCGGCGCTGGTGGTGGACCTGACCTTCTCGTCGGTCCTGGTCATCGTTCTGGTCGTCATCGTGCTGGTGCTCTACTACCGCTGGGTAGCCGCGGTGCCGATTCTTCTCGCCCCGCTTGCCATCGGAGCGGTGGCCGCGTTTGCCCTGGCCAGTCTGCCACCCTGGCGCATCACCGCGCTCAACTCCAATACCGCCTTCCTCGGTTCCATCATCGTGGGCAATGGCATCAACTTCGGCATCGTGCTGCTCGCCCGCTACCTGGAGGCGAGGCGGCGTGGCATCCCGGTCGAGGAGTCGCTGGCCATCAGCCTGTCAGGGACCCGGGTGGGGACGCTCTCGGCGGCGCTGGCAGCAGCGGCGGCTTACGCGTCCTTGGTGGCCATGGATTTCCGCGGGTTCCGCCAGTTCGGCGTCATCGGCGGTCTGGGAATGGTGCTGTGCTGGATTGCTACCTTCCTGCTTTCACCCTCGCTCATCGCCTGGCTGGACAAGGGCCGGCTCCGGCCGTTGAGTGCGCGGGCGGCGCGCCTCCGGCCCATGGAATGGCTGGCCAATCGCATCGCGCGCTCTCCGGTTCCGTTCGCCGTGGCCGCACTCGCGCTCAGCCTGCTGGCGCTGTTTCAGCTTCGGCATTTCGGCCCTAATCAGCTCGAGCATGACTTCAGCAAGCTCCGGCGCCGCGACACCTGGATTGCGGGGGAAGGCTACTGGGGCGCGCGCATGGATCAGCTGCTCGGCCGCCAGGTTACGCCGATCGTGATCCTGGCCGACGACGTGGCGCAGACCCGCGCCATCGCGAAACACCTGCGCGAAGCTGCCGACCACGTACCGCTGGAGGCGCGCATCTCATCGATCGTGACGGTCGACGACGTGCTCCCGATCGAGCAGGCGCAGAAGCAGGCGATCATCGAGCGCTTGCGCAAGAAGCTGACCACGAGAATTCGCGAGGAGCTTTCGTCAGACCAGCAGGACAAGCTGCAGCGCCTCCTGGGAAGCGGGCCCATCCCGGCCATCACGGCGGCTGATTTGCCCGACGGGCTGCTCACCGGTCTGCGCGAGCGGGACGGGACGCTGGGGCGGACCATTTTGGTGTTTCCGCGGCCCACGCAGACCACCTGGTACGGCCCCGACATCTCCAGCTTCGTCGAACAACTGCGCGCCATCGCCGCCTCCGTGCCGGGCGTTGCCGCCCGCGTGGCCGGAGCCCCGCCGCTCTCGGCTGACATTCTTGCTTGCATGAGCCGCGACGGCCCGCTCGCCTCGCTGCTCGCCTTCGTCGGCGTGGTGCTGGTGGTGGTGGTCCTGTTCCGCGCCAGCCTCGCCACCCCATTTGTGATCGGGTCGCTCGTGGTGGGGGTAGGCTGGATGCTCGCGGCGACCATCTACCTCGGCGTGCGCATCAACTTCATCAACCTCATTGCGTTTCCCATCACCTTCGGCATTGGGGTGGACTATGCGGTCAATGTGATGGGTCGCTACCTGCAGGACGGACGCTCCGACGTCACGGCGGCGATCAGCGCCACCGGAGGCGCTGTCAGCCTGTGCTCGGCCACAACCATCATCGGATATTCGTCCCTGCTGGTGGCGCAGAACCGCGGGCTGTTTCTTTTTGGACTCTTCGCGGTTCTGGGCGAGCTGACCTGTCTGGCCACGGCGGTGATAGTCTTGCCGTCGGTCTTGCTGCTGTATCAGGGCTGGCGCACGCGCCGAAGGGCCGGCGCTTGAAAGCCGCGGCTGCGTCGCCGCCGATTGCGCCCGTCCCGGGCACTTTCTTGCGCAACTCGCTCACCTCGACTTTCACCATCGGGCTGGACTTCTTCACCTTGACCGGCCTGGTCGAGCTGGCCGGTGTCAACTACGTGCTGGCGACCTGGATCGCGACGGTCGTCGGTTCGCTTTCCAACTTTTCCATCAATCGCTGGTGGACCTTTCGCGTGTCCTGGCAGCCGCGCTCCATGCAGTTTCTTCGCTTCGTCCTGGTCCAGGTGGCCGCGTCCGGCTTGCACACCGGCGGCGTGTGGATCTTCACACGTTTTCTCCGTCTGCCCTATCCCGTCTCGAAGCTCCTGGTGGCGGCCCTGGTCTATCTCGGCTGGAACTACCCGATGAACCGCTGGGTGGTGTTCAACCCGCGTTTTGCTAAGCCGGATCGCGCGGTCCAACCGCCGGCGCCGACGGGCTCCCCACGCGACTAGTCTTCGAGCCGGTCAGCCCGAGCCGGCGGCCCAGTGCGAGCGCCCGCTCGCCCATCTCGTGTCCGATGACCCAGGCGCGGTTGGAGAACGGCAGCGAGGTTCGGATCATGCAATCCACGCCGCAGCCGTCCTCGCAGCCCTTGGGTCCGCGCGAGTTGCGGATGTCTTGCCCGGTAATCTCGGCAAAGGGGCGCAGGGGCGCGACGTGGTAGCAGTACTGGAAATTTCCCTCGGGCGAGACGTAGAAGGCCTTGTTGCCCCCGCGGCAGGTCCAGCGCATGGGTCGGCCGGCCAAGGCGCGCTCGAAATAGCGGATGAGATAGTACGGGTTGGAGATGGGTTTTCCCTCGCGCTTCTTCTGCCTCAGCCAGCGCAGCTTCTCCAGGTACCTTTCGTCGAATGGTCCGGGCTGGAGCCGGCCGCGTTCGTGCACCAGGGAGAAGAAGATGGGCACGCCCAGCTCGAAACAGTGCTCGGCCAGGGGAATCACTTCGTCCAGCGTTTCAGGACAGAGCACCGCCGCGACGTAGAACCACAGCCCCCGGCGCGCGACCATGTCGATCTTGCTGCGCAAGGTTCGCAGGGACTTGGGCGTTCCCGGCGACGGGTTCAGGCCATCGATCGAGATCTGGATGCGGCCCATGCCCAGGTCGATAAGTGCATCCAGCTTGTCCTCGGTGAGCAGGAATCCGTTCGTGGTCATCCCGGTCGACATCCCGCTGCGCACCACGTGGCGCATGAGGGGGAAAATGTCGGGGTGCAAGAGCGGCTCGCCGCCGATGAGATCGGTGTGAATCACGCCCAATTCCTTGCAATGGTCGATGCGGGCGTATATTTCTGACGTCGGGACGTGGCCCTTGCTGTTGTCGTATTCCGTGCAGTAGTGGCAGCTGAGATTGCACCGCCAGGTCACGTTCAGCTGCGCCCAGATTGGCTTGGCATCGAACCCGCGCGGGATTCCCTTGAGAATACCCGAAAGGGAGATGGGGTTGTGCGTACGCTTCATGACACGGGGAAGTTCACTCTGGCTCACGCGCGGACGGCGGAACCGAATCAGTCAGGATAGCATGGCGATCGAGCGCGACCACGGTCTCCACGTGATAGGTCTGGGGAAACAGATCCAGCGGTTGCACCACGGAGACACGGTAGCCGAAGGGCTCGAGCTCGACCAGATCACGTGCCAGCGTGGTGGGATTGCACGACACGTAGATGATTCGCGCAGGCGCCGCGCGGGCAATTCGCCGCATGACCTTTCCTCCGGCGCCGGCCCGTGGCGGATCGAGCACCACCACGCGCGGAGGCCCGTGTTCGGCCAGCACCTGAGGCAAGACCGTGCGCGCATCACCGGCGAGAAACTGGGCTTCGTGCAGGCCGTTGTTCTCAGCATTGATTCGCGCTGCTGCGACAGAGCTGGCCGACAGCTCGATGCCCACGACCTTGGTGCCGGCCGAGGCGAGCGCCAGGGTGAACATGCCCACGCCACAGTAGACGTCGATGATCAACGCTCCGGACCATTCGCTGGCCAGCTTGCGCACCAGCGCCACCAGACGTTCGGCCTGCGCCGAGTTGGTTTGAAAGAAAGTCTCCACGCCGATGCCGAAGCGCAGGCCGCCAATGGTTTCGGTGATGTGGTCCTGGCCACGGAGAAGCGTGGTCTGCTGCAAAGGAGCCGAGGTGTCCGACGAAGCGCGGATGCTGCGCACGACACTCACGACGCTGGCGTCGACGGATGCCAGACGTTCGGCCATGGCGACCGCCGCGTCGAAGGGTCCCGGACTGGTGACAATGCCAAGCATGGTTTCCCCTGTGCCGCGGCTGTGGCGCACCACCAGCTCACGCAGCAAACCTTGATGGGTGCGCGGGTCGTGCAGCGATAGGTTCGCCTCGCGCGCAAAGGTCTGCGCGGCCTTGACCAACGCGACCGTCAGGGGCTGCGCCAGAGAACACTCATGCAGGGGCAGAATGCTGTGCCAAGCCCCGCGCGGATGCAGGCCCAGCACGCCGTCCGGGTTGAAAGCGAACTCCATCTTGTTGCGGTAGTTCCAGGGACTGGGTGCGGGGATTATGGGGAGCAAGGGCGGATCTCGCAGCCCGCCCAGCCGGGCCAGGCTGTCGCGCACGGCGGTTTCTTTGGCCCGCAACTGGCCCGCGTAGTCCACGTGTTGCCAGGTACAGCCGCCGCAGCCTTGCGCGAAGTGCACACAGCGCGGTGTCACTCGTTCGGGTGAAGCTTTCTCGACCGATACAACATCCGCCTCCACGTGCCGCCGCTGCACCCGTCGCACGCGCACACGCACCGTTTCGCCTGGCGCCGCGCCTGAAACAAACACCACGAGCCCTTGGTGCCGGCCCACCGCCTCGCCACCGTAGGCCAGGCGGTCGACGGTCACGCACAGCTCATCGCCAGGGCGAGGGTGGGGTCTCTTGCGGTCGGGGTCGCTAGCCAATGGCGGTTTTCGCCTGCGCCAGGTCGGGCATAAGCCGCAATCCTACCATGGCGAAGCCGGAGGAACCCGTGCCTCGGTCGTGTCAGCTACTTGAGGGTTATGTCGCCAGTTGCGTAGAGTTGGAACTTGCCCTTGATGAGCTGTCCCACCCGCATGACGTAGGTGTGGCCTTTGTTGAATCCGTTGTTCTGTTCCAGGTCGTAGCCTTCCTGGAAGACCAAGGCTCCGCCAGGCGTCTGCGGCGAGAACTGATCGACAATGATTCTCGGCTCCTTCTTGTCGACCAACATGACCGTTATCGGACCTTTGGCCGGCGGCTTTTTGAACACGGCCAGAAAGTTGATCGCCCACCTGTCCTCATTGTTCTTGCAAGTGAGTTCCGCGTTCGCGGGATGCGCGGCCAGCCACTTGTCCAGCTCCGCTCCCTCGATCGAGGGAATCGAATCAGTCACCACCCAGACCTTGCCGCCGTGGACCTTGGCCACAGCGGTGTTGGGATCCACAGTGGGCTTTGTGGCTGCTTCCTTGGCAGCCTTCTTTGGTGCCGCGCCGGCGCTTGTTGCCGCCAGCAGTACGACTGCGACCAGCCAGATCTTCATGAGGATCTCCTTCCTTCCGGCGAAACCGCACAGCCCAATAAATAGATTATCGTCGACAGGGGCGTCGCGAGTCAACCAAACACGATGGTGCGGTTGCCAGACACCAGAACCCGCCGCTGCAGGTGGAGGCGAACCGCCCGGGTGAGCACCAGTCGTTCCAGCTCTCGCCCTTTGCGCATCATGTCTTCGACCGTGTCGCGATGAGAGACTCGGCACACGTCCTGCTCGATGATCGGGCCTTGGTCCAGCTCCGCGGTCACGTAGTGGGCAGTGGCACCGATTACCTTCACCCCGCGTTGTTGTGCCTGCTGGTAGGGTCGCGCGCCTGCGAAGGCGGGCAGGAACGAGTGGTGGATGTTGATGATGCGTCCCTGCCATCGCTCCACGAATGCGGGCGACAGAATCTGCATGTAGCGCGCGAGCACAACCAGGTCGACGTGCAGTTCGCCCAACAGCGCCAGTTGCTTGGCCTCGGCTGCCGCTTTCTGGTCTCGCTCCACGGGGAACACGGTCAGCGGCACGTCGAAATGCCTGCACACATCAGCCAGCGTGTCGTGGTTCGAGATGATCCTGACGATCTCGCCACCCAGATCCCCCAATTGCTGGCAGAGCATCAAGTCGTACAAACAATGCGAAGACTTGCTGACCATCACGGCGACCCGCGACCGCGCGTCTGAGAAGGTCAGCTCCCAGCGCAGGTCGAACTGGCGGGCGAGAGCCTCAATCCCAGACTGGGTCGCTTGGCGATCGAGCCGGAACCCGCTCACATCCCAAACCAGGCGCATGAAGAACTCGCCGCTTTCACTCTCCGCGTGTTGGTCGGCATCCAGAATGTTGCCGCCGTGCTGAAAGACGAAGTTTGACAGCGCCGCGACCAGGCCGGTGCGGTCCCGACAGCTGACCAAGAGAGTCGCGGTGAGAGAGGGAGTCGAGGCCATGACGATGTCGGCCTGGAGATTACACAATCTGGGCCGCACTTGGCATCTCAACTGCTGAGCCCGGGACCGGCTGCGCAGACCGTACACGCCCCGTTGCCATACCGGCGGCAAGTTCCGTAGCGCAGGGGAGACTACTCGAGCTCGTTTATCACAACTGGCTGGTAGGCCCCGGTCACATCACCGTTGCTAGTTACCTGGCCAACTCGAATGAATTCTGACCGTGTGGCGTTGCAGTTGAGATTGCCCAAAGCGTAGGCGGTGAACTGCGCATTGACCCCCTGGCCAGATCCCGAATACCCCGGCATGTAGGAATGGGCGTCGGGAAGAGAGAACTTCAGCGCCAACCAGACCGGGTCACTCCCCCAGAAAGTCGCGCTGCCTGGGCAGCGCTCCCCTACCAAGTAGCAGCAATCAGTGGCCGACTCCCAGCCTCCAGTTGGGCCTGGGAACTGGCGGGGCAGGATCGCGGCAGCGCTGCCCGAGAAGTCGGTCATGTAGTAGGTGAGAGACCCTGCCCATTCCTTGTTGAGAAAACCGGCAGCCTCGGCTGTGCGCGATTTCCTGACGTACCTGGTGAAGGCAGGGATCGCGATCGCGGCAAGGATTCCGATGATCGCCACCACGATCATGAGTTCCACCAAAGTGAATCCGCTGTTCTTTTTGTTTCGCATGTCCTATCGACAAATATTCTTGCATTACGCGTGCCACGGCGCAAGAAAACGGCCAAGCGTCAGCCTAACTATCAGATAACTATGAAGAATGGATAGGCTAGTGGTTGTTGCGAGACCTCGCCTGCGCCGACCAATTTTCGTCCCTGCGACGAGATTTTGGCCTGCTGGATGGACAAAACACGTCCCAAAGAAAAAAGGACTGACCCAACCCTTCCAGGTTGGAGCCAGTCCCTTTCGTGGCGCGCGGCTAGGCCGCGCAAAGCGACTCGGTCTTAGCCGACTTCGCCACCGTCGGCATCGCCACCATCGCCACCATCGCCAGTCTCACTGTCCGGACGGTCGGCATCTGGGGCGTCAGGCTTGAATACAGGAACGTCAATGGCGCCGTCAGGCTTCGTCGTCCCACCCTCAGGGCCGCTAACGGAACCGCCATCCTCAGCGTCTACACCACCATCGGGCGTGCCGACCTCTGGACCTGAAACACGGTTGGTGTCGACCGCGGCGTCTGGCTGCGTCTGCACGACATCCGGTCCCGGTCCCACGTCGGGTCCCACCTGGGTGATCACATCGGGGGTCGAGCCAGTGTCGGCAACCGGGCTGATCGCGTCCTTCTTGCCAGCATCCACCTTGGTCGTGCTGCTACTGCCGCAGCCAACTACCGTAAGCGACATCGCAAACACTGTTACAGCAAGCTTCCTCGTCATAGCCTTATCTCCTGGTTTGAACTCTTCTAAATAAGCCTCTCAGGGGCGGTACCATACTCGAATCCGAAAAGAAAAGTGAAAAAATCAGCGCCGGTCATGGAACACCCCATGAGGCGCTGCGATAATTGTCAGGCAGCGATTCAGTATCAAGACTCTGGCGGACATGCAAGAAGATTCCGATCAAGATGACGCGGAACGCATTCTGGCGAATGGCGTCATCGATGGACTAGTGGCAGTTGGCGGCGCCGTAACGCCGGAAAGCTTGCTGCGTGCGTATCGAGAAGGGGTGTTCCCTTGGTCCTCGGACCCGATGGTGACATGGTGGTCGCCTGATCCCCGCGCCATTTTCGACTTGGAACGCTATCGCCCATCGAGGAGCTTGCGCAAGCGCATCCGTAGAGCGGGATGGCTCTTCACGCTCGACCGGGATTTTGAGGGTGTAATGCGCAAGTGCGCCGAGCCCACACCCAGCCGACCGACCACCTGGATCACCGACGATTTCATTGCCGCGTACACTGAGCTCCACCGGCGGGGCGCCGCTCACAGCGTCGAGGTTTACGAGAAGGAAGAGCTGGTGGGCGGTCTTTACGGTGTGAGCATCGGGGGCTTCTTCGGAGGCGAATCGATGTTCCATCGCCGCCCCGATGCATCGAAGGCTGCGGTCGCACACCTCGTGCAGCATCTACGCGAGCGTGGGTTCGTTCTGCTTGACGCCCAGGTGCCGAATCCCCATCTGGCCGGGCTGGGTGCAGTCGAGGTCTCGCGTGACGAGTTCCTAGCGCGACTGCAACACGCCATTGCCCTTCCGGTCGCGTTCTGATCGTGTCGCAAGGGATGGTCGGCTATCATGCCCCCCTCATGTCCTTGCGGCGGAATGCCTGTCCCATATCAGCGACGCTGGTCGCCTGCGCGGCTTCGTGGGCCCTCGTCGCCTGCGCCAAGCCGACCGCGCGGTCTGCGCAATCGGCCCCGGTCGAGAAGCTGCGGCTCAAAGTCATCCGCAGGTTCCCCCACGATCCCCACGCATTCACCCAGGGCCTGCTGTTTTTTGAGGGCAAATTCTATGAAAGCACCGGGCTCAACGGGCGCTCGTCGTTGCGCCGGGTGGATCCGGACAGCGGCGTGGTGGAGCGCGGGGTCGACTTGCCAGCGGATCTGTTCGGCGAGGGACTGGCGCGGGTCGGCGGCCGCCTGTTTCAACTGACTTGGCAGAACGGGCGCGCGCTGGTTTGGAACCTGGCGACGCTGCGCAAGGAACGGGAGATCTCCTACCAGGGTGAGGGGTGGGGTCTCTGTTTCGACGGACGCCATCTCATCATGAGCGACGGCAGTGATACGCTCGCGATACGCGATGCTGAGAGCTTCGCCAAGGTCGGCGCGATCGTGGTCCGTCGAGCCGGACAACCCCTGCGCAACCTCAACGAATTGGAATGGGTCGAGGGCGTCGTCTACGCCAACATCTGGCAAGACAACCACATCGCACGCATCGATCCGCGCACCGGCGAAGTGACAGGATGGATTGACGCTTCCGGCCTGCTCGCGCCTGGGGAGGCGCGTGCTGCCGACGTCTTGAACGGAATCGCATACCTTCCTGCCACCGGGCATCTGGCGCTCACCGGCAAGCTGTGGCCGTGGATCTTCGAGGCCGAAGTCGTGCCGGATGCGTCGCCGGCAGTCAAGTGATGGGGACGCGTCGGATTTGCTCTGGGGACGCGCGTGTGACCTGGTAGGTTCTCTGGCCATGGGCTTGCGAATTCTCTTCACGATGGCGCTGGCGCTGCTCATGGTCTCGGACGCGCGGGACGCGCGAGCCCAGCCGGGAGACGACTTGACCGTAGCTGTTCTCACCTTTGGCCCCGGCGATCATCCGTTTTTCAAGTTCGGGCACAACGCCATCCTGGTGCAGCCCAACCAGGAGAGCGGGCTGGTCTACAACTTCGGCACCTTTGCCTTCGACTCGCCCGCGCTCATTCCCAATTTCCTGCGTGGCCGATTCAAGTACTGGCTGTCGGTGTCGAGGATGGAAGACACTCCTGCGTCGTATATTTCCGACAACAGGACGATCGAGGAACAGGAGCTCGATCTGACGCCCGCCCAGAAATGGGCCTTGTGGCAGAGCCTGCGTGAAAACGCGCGGCCCGAAAATCGGGAATACCTCTATGACTACTTCCGGGACAACTGCTCCACTCGCGTGCGCGATGCCATCGACCGCGCGGTGGGCGGGCGGGTCCGGCAGGCCGGCCAGCGGCCAGCGGCCATGACTTTTCGAGCGGACGCGCTGCGCATGACTGCGGATTTTTTTCCCGAGTACCTCGGCCTCGACTTGGGCCTGGGCCGGCCGACCGACGCACCCATCACCCTGTGGGACGAGGCGTTTCTGCCTGAGCGAATGCGCGATCTCTTGCGCGAGGTCCGCATCCCGGGAGAAACGGGCGAGAGGCCTCTGGTCAAGTCTGAACGCACCCTGTTCGCCGCGCACCGGCCGCCCAAGCCGGACCGGCCTCCCAACTGGACTGTGTATTTTCTGGCCGCCGGGCTGGCTCTCGGCGCGTTCTTGGCAGGGCTCGGTCGCCTGGCCGGCAACCACCCGGTCGCGCGGGTCGGACTGGGTATTGCCGGCAGCTTGCTGGGACTCGTCTTCGGCATGTTGGGGCTCATCCTGCTTTGCTTTTGGTTGTTCACCGACCACAAGGCTGCCTATGCCAATGCAAACATTTTCCTGCTCGCGCCTTGGTCCCTCGTACTCGCCGGCTACGGAATTGGGGCGGCATTGGGACGGCCGGCCGCCATGCGCAAGGCGTTCTGGGTGGTGGCTACCGCTGCCATCTTCGCCGCCATCGGTTTCCTCGCCAAGGCCATCCCTGGACTGTCGCAAGACAACCTGGTGCTGGTCGCCTTTCTGCTGCCCGCGTGGATTGGCCTGGCTTTGGGCTTTCGTTGGGCGATGCGGCGAAGCTAGCCTGCAATCACTTGCGTCATGAAGACTTTGTTGTCAGTCATGGCGACTTTGTGGGGAACCGTGTGCATATTCACGCTAACATTGTATATTCACGTCGGGGGAGGATGACCGCGGTGTGATTTCCACGGATGGTCGTGGCTGTTAGCCTGCGCTTAGTTATGTTGGTCGTCTCAAGGCGGCTGTCCGTTCGACATCGGAGGTAGCATATGCCCGCGACCGAGGACTCAGTACTCACCTCACTAGATGAACTGCGCAGGCTCAGAAAAGAGCGGCGGAAGAAGGGCCATGCGGCCGGTGGCGCCGGGGGCAACGGCCGTTCCCAGAAGCGCGCGGCTGCGGCGCATGATCCCATGGGAGATCAGGTCACGCCGCCGCCACGGTCAGACTTGGCCCAGGGAGCGAAGGGCATGCGCGCTGGCCTCCAGCCCGCAATGGGTGGGCCGGCCTGGGCCAGTTCGGCTGGTCACGCTCCGGCAGCACCCGTGGCAGCTACTTGGGATGCCCCCGTGGATCCGATGGCGCTTGCCCGTATGGCGCGGCCCACATCATCGGCCAAGCCGGCAATCGTGGTGGCGGTTCTTCTGTTGGCTGCGGCCGGAATTGGCTATCTGAAACTTCAAAGTGACACACAGGCCATTCTGGCCGACAAGGACGCGAGCATACGGCGGGTGGAGGATGCGCGTGCGCAAGCCGTGGAAGCAGCGGCCAAGACAGAGCGGCAAGCGCAGGCCAAACTCAAGGCCTGCGAGGCCAAGGCCGCGCCTGGGGCCCCCGCAACAACCGCCGCAGCCTCCGCCGCTCCGGCTGCCTCCGCAGCCGTTGCGCCGGCATCATCTGTTTCCTACCCGCCGGCGAGTAGCCGAGGTCGGCACAGGTCATCGGGGCGGCCGGTGCGGCATGCGGCTGCTTCGGCGGCAGCTCCTGCGCCGAGCGCCGCGCCCAACGCGGTTCCGCAACTGCCGCGGAAGAAGAAGTTGGACAACGATCCGCTGGCCGGTATCAAGATCTGAAGCGTCCCAGAGCCGCACGGCCGCAGGATGCGCTACGCGCGAGACACGGCCGGCTTGGCCGCGGCTGTGAGATAGCGTTTTTTTGACGGGAGCCGAGCTTGCCCCCACGCTGGGAGTATGCTTTCCGCACAACAGGAAACCAACTACTTCGACACCTGCAAGCATGTCTTGCTGGAGCGGTACGCCGGGCAGTTTGCCGTCGTGTGTGGCCGCAGGCTGATGGGCGTCCATGTTTCGCTCGAACTCGCGCTCAAGGCTGCCTCCGATGCGTTTTCGGCAGGCGGTCTCGCGGACGGGGCTCCCATTCTCATCAATGAGATCGGCGAAACGCCGCGGGTCCGCGTGGTCGCTCAGCCGAAGAAGCAGAACGGGTAAAACCGGGCGTCGTGGCTGCGCTCGCAGTCGCGATGAGGAACAGGCGTCAGGGACAGGGCCCAAGGTTTGCAAATCCGCTGCGTCTCCAGTAGAAAGGAGCCCGCCAGCTAGGGTCCGAAGAGATCGGATTCCGGCTGGCCAGGAAAGGGAGAGCATTGATGTCACGAGTCTCAGGAACGCCGCGCGCAGTTCGGCTGCGCTCTGACCGTTGGCTTTGCGTCGCCGCACTGTCGGGTCTTGCCTTCGGCTGTGTGGAGCAGGCCGATGAAAAGCCGACCAAAGAGGACGAGGAATTCATCAAGAAGAACCTGCTGACCTCCGATCCCACGCCGCAATTCGTGGCGCATGCGGATCTGGACGGCAAGGTTGAGTACATCGGCATTGACGTGTCCCCGAACCCGGCGGAACCGGGAAAGGACGTTCATCTGACCCACTATTGGAAGGTGAAGTCCGCGCCGAGCGACGGGTGGAGGCTGTTTACCCATGTCAGCGGTCCCGGCAACAAGGGATTCATCAACGTTGACCACGGCGCCATCAGCGGCAAGTACCCGGTGTCGCGTTGGAAGGCCGGCGACATCATCCGCGATCAACACTCGTTCCACCTGCCACCCAACTGGGCTTTCAATTCTTTCAGCGTCTTCACGGGCCTGTGGCGGGGCAACGAGCGCATGACCATCAAGTCCGGGCCGCACGAAGAAGGCCGGGTAGCGGCTGCGACCATCCCGGTTGTGGTCAAGGTGCCGCCTGTGCTCAAGCGGTACCTGGTGCGCAAGACGCCCAAGCCCATCAAGATCGACGGCAAGTTGGACGAGCCAGCGTGGAAGGCTGCCCCATCGACCGGCCTGTTCGTGAACACCATGAACGGCGAGCCGGCGCAGCCCAACACCGAGGCCAAGCTGCTTTGGGACAATCAGAATCTCTACATCGCGTTCGAGAACGTCGACACCGACGTTTGGGGCACGCTCACCGAGCGCGACTCCAAGCTGTGGACGCAGGAGATGGACGAGGTGATGATCGACGCCAACGGCGACGGCAAGGGCTACATCGAGCTGCAGGTGGCTCCCAATGGCACCATCTTCGACACCTATCTGCCCACCTACCGCAAGTACGAGGACAGCCTGGATCCCAAGCGCAAGCCCTACGATTGGAACTCTAAGTTGAAAGCGGCGGTGAAGGTCGACGGCACTCTCAACAAGCGCGACGACCAGGACAAGGGCTGGACGGCGGAAATGGCGCTCCCGCTCGCGGATGTGAACGGCCTGGACACCAACGGCGTCAAGGTTCCGCCCGCGCTCGGCGACAAGTGGCGCCTCAACATGTTCCGCATGGACTCGCCCAAGGACGCCAAGGCTCAGACGGCTTTGGGCTGGTCGGCGCCTTTGGTCGGCGATTTCCACAAGCTGGATCGGTTCGGCGAGATCGTGTTCGTCGACGAGAAGGGCGAGGTGCCCGCGGCCAAGGAGCCCGCGGTCAAGGACGGCAAGAAGGCCGAGACCAAGACGGAACCGGCCGGCAAGAAGGCCGAGAAGAAGCCGGCCAAGAAGTAGAGAGACCCCGTCGGGAATTCCCGGGCCAGCGCAGTTCGGCCAGCGTGAGCGGTAGCGTGAGCGGTAACGAACAGCGGGCAGCGGGCAGGGTGGGCGACTGGCGTGAGCGGCCCACGGCACCCGGCTGCTCATCCACGGGTGCTAACCACGGTTTTCGGCAGGTTTGCCCCGGATTTCACCACAGAGAGCACAGAGACGGATCGGAAGGAAGGAAGGGTTCGGATCCGGATCCGAAACCCTTTCCTTCCGGCCTCTGTGGCCTGTGTGCTCTCTGTGGTGAGACTCCGGATCGCACCGTTGGCCGTCAAGTCCCGAGAGAATCGTGGTTAGCACCCATGGGTCGCTCACCCCCCACGGGCACACGCTCTCCGTCTCGCGCGCACCGCACACGAACTCGCTCACCCTTGAGGGGCTTCGGGACGGACAACCCGTCCTGCCCACCCCTCGCGCTACGCGCTCGCCCATGGCGCTCACGCCCACGCGACGCGCGGCCCGCGCTTCGCGGGCTGGCCTTCTATATGGTCTTTGCGTCCTCTGCTTTGGCGCCGGCCGCTACGGACCTGGTTCCCAGCGGCCCAGCAGCCCTGGAGTATCAGGCGCCGCCATTGGGACAGGTTCGCGCAGGACGCGATTTCGATGCCTTGATGGCGCAGGTGGCAGCGGAGGTGCAGCGGGCGGCGGTTGCCGTGCGGGCCCCAGCTCTCATACGGGATGGCCGATTGGATTTGGTGGCGACGGACATCGCGCGCGCCACGGTGGTCAAGCGGCTGCCCTCATTCGACGCCATCGCATTCCTGGTCCACCACTACGGCATCGTCGAGCCGGAGCCCTACATCGTCATGGCGCGTAGCTCGCCCCAAGGTGATGGGTCGCTTCTGGCAGATTTGCGCAGGCAGGTACCCGGAGTCTTCAAGATGGGCGACTGGCGCCGCATGGGCGTGGGGGTCAAGCGTGGCGCTGACGAGCTGATTGTGGTTTTGACCCTGCAGCCACAGAACTTGGAGTTGCGAGCGCTGCCACGACGGCTGCCCTCGCGGGGCACCGTGACTTTGGTGGGCCGGCTGTTGGGTCGCTTCGTGCAGCCCGCGGTTCTGGTGGCCGTTCCGCGTGGAGGTGTGCGCAGTCTGGCCATGTCGGCCCGCAAAGGCCGTTTCGAACTCACGGTGGCGTGTGATTCCGGCGACGGCGTGTACCAGTTGGAGATTGAAGGCGATGATGGCCACGGGCCGGGAGTCCTGGCCAACTTCCCTCTCTACTGCGGCGTGGAGCCACCTGCGCGGGTCGCGGTTACTGGCAACGAAGTGACTCGGCGTCAGGACGCGGCCGAGGCCGAGCGCGAGTTGCTGGTCCTGGTCAACCGAGACCGCGCGGCCGCAGGTTTGCCAGAGCTTATGCGGGACGCACGTTTGCAGGAGATCGCCCGCAGCCACAGCCGCGAGATGGCACGCACGGGTGAAGTGGTTCACGTATCGGACAAGAGCGGCGGCGCCGTGGATCGCGTGCGTGCCGCCCACGTCTCGCCATTTCCGCGTACCCTTGCCGAAAACGTGGGGCGGGCATTCTCGACGGCAGAGGTCGAAAATGGATTCATGGGCAGCCCCAGCCACCGCGCCAACATCCTCAACTCCGACATGACCCATGTGGGAATCGGCGTGGTTGTGGGACAGGCCGAGGGTGGGGCGGTGCCGCTTTTTTTCACCCAGCTCTTTGCCGGGTGGTAGTTGGGAGTCAACCCGGACAAGGGTGTTCGGCCATGGCGCCTTTTCATGGTAGCAAAGGCTCAGTTCGCCGAAGGAGGCATTGTCGTGAAACCAGATCCAGTTCTTGGCGTCCCCCAGCAAGCTGCGCCCACGGGTTCGCCCCTGCTGGTCGTCGGATCCCTGGCGCTTGACACCATCGAGACCCAGAGCAGGCGGCGCGAGGAGGTGCTGGGCGGCGCCGCTTGTTACGCGTCATTCGCCGCTTCGTTCTTCGCGCCCGTCCGGCTGGTGGGCGTGGTGGGCAGCGATTTTCCCTCGGACCACGAGGCTCTGCTGCGTAGCCGAGGAATCGATCTGGCCGGGCTGGAACTGGCGTCGGGCCGCACCTTCCGCTGGGCTGGTCGCTACGCAGCGGATTTCAACAATCGCACCACCCTCGATACCCAACTCAACGTCTTCGAGACCTTCCGGCCCAAGTTGCCGCCGGCCTATGCCGACAGCGCATTCGTGTTTCTGGCCAACATCGATCCGGTCCTGCAGTCGGAGGTGCTGGGCCAGGTGCGTCGTCCGCGCTTCGTGGCGTGCGATACCATGAACTTCTGGATCGGCGGGAAGCGGACCGAGCTTGTGCGCGTGCTGGAGCGGGTGAATATGGTTCTGCTCAACGACGAGGAAGCCCGCCAGCTTTCAGGCAAGGACAACCTGCCCGCGGCCGCCAATTTGATTCGCGCCATGGGACCGAGCGCGGTGGTGATCAAGCGCGGCGACGCCGGGGCATTGTTCTTCTGCGAAGAGGGCGTGTTCGCTGCGCCTGCGTTCCCGCTCGAGCGCGTGGTGGATCCAACCGGCGCCGGCGATTCCTTCGCCGGTGGCTGCATGGGCTGGCTGGCCCGCACCGGCGACATTTCACCCGCTGGAATTCGCACGGCGCTGGTGGTGGGTTCGGTCTTGGCCTCGTTCTGCGTAGAGGACTTCAGCCTGGATCGCTTCCGATCGCTCGACGAGGCGGCCATCCGCGCTCGCTGCGCAGCCTTTGCCGAATTGGTGAGATTCGAAGCGATTCGTTTCTAGCGTCTAGGGGGAGGGACGGCGTGATTGCAGCGGTGATGGCCCTCTGGATCGTCCATCCACTGTTGGATCTCGGAGGTGACAGCCTTTGCCCCACGCCCGCGGAAGTGCGGGACCGTTTGGCCCAGCTTTCCATCTCCACTCCGGGGGAGTCAGGCTCAGACCAGCATCGGGCATATCTGTCCAGCAGGGATGGGATGGTGCACGTCGAGTTGGCCAGCTCGGATGGCCGACTGCTAGCCCAAAGGACGCTCGACAGGACCGGCTCCTGTGCCGATTTGGCAGAGGCCGTGGCTGTTGTCATCTCAACTTGGGAGGCTGAGTTCAACCCCAACGTCGCAATGTCAGTGACGTTGCCACCACCGGCTCCGCCTCCACCACCGGCATCGCCCGAGGTGAAGGGGGTGCAGCCACCAACCAAGCCACCGCTGCGCTTCGATGTCGGCATCGGTCTACTCGCTTCGATCACCGGCGGCGAAGTCGTCCCCGGCGCCACGGTAGCAGCTTCGCTGTCTCCGCCGCGTGGACACCTTGGCCTTGCGGCTGCGCTTTCGGCAAGCTTGACCCATTCTCAATCGGTCGGCTCGCTGACGGGCTCTGCACACTGGACGCGCGTGGCGCTGACAGCGGGACCACAGTACCGCGTGAGCCGAAGCGCGAGCATGTTGGATTTCCACGCGGGCGGCGTGATCGCGCTTCTGCGCGTCGAGGGAGTCGGCTTGCCGTCGACCGCCTCAGACTTCAGTGCACAGCTTGGCATCGGGGCGGGGTTGCGCGGCATTTGGGCATGGAATAGTGCGGCGGGATGGATTGGCCTGGACGTGCTCGGCTATCCTGGACACGACCACCTTGAAATAGGCGGGCTCGGTGACGGCGGCCAGCTTCCACGTCTGGAGGTGCAAATCGCTTCAGGACTCAGCCTGGGGCGCTTTCCGTGAAAGGTGTAGGAAGGTTCGGAACACAAGACTAGGTGAACATGACTTTGGTCCGCTCTGACGCCACTCCGGTCATTGAGAGCCGCTCCGGCGTCCCGGACCTCGAAACGCTCTATCGCGCCCATGCGCCCACCGTGGCTCGCTGGGTGGCAAAGCTCGCCGGGCCTCTGGCTGACGTGGATGATCTCGTGCACGAGATCTTTCTGGTTGTGCGGCGTCGGCTGCCGGAGTTTCGCGGTGATGCCAAGGTGACCACCTGGCTGTACCGGATCACGGAACGCGTGGCGCAAGAAAGCCGCCGCAAGGACCGGTTCCGGCGTTGGTTCTCGCGTGCAAGGCACGTCGAGATCGAGCGCTCCTTGGCGCCGTCGCATCTGACACCGGTTGACGAGTTCGAGCGACGCCAGTCCACCGAGACGGTCTACCGCATCCTTGACCAACTGCCGGGCAAGTACCGGAACGTGCTCATTCTTTTCGAACTCGAGGAGTTGTCGGGTGAAGATATCGCCACCCTGACTGGACTCAAGCCTGCGACGGTTTGGGTGCATCTGCATCGGGCGCGAGCGCGGTTTATCGCCGAAATGAAGCGCGATTCTGGGAGACGCACATGAAAGAACCCACGGCGAGAGGTAGCCAAACGGACGCCGATGAGCGGACTCCTATCCGCGACCGTTGGAGCGCGCGGCCTTCTGGCGACAGCGACGAAGCTCTAGCAGGGGCTTTGCTGCGTTCGGCGGCGGTGGTGCCGCCATTTCCGGCAAAAAATCTGGCCGAGGTTGCCGCGCGACTGCGCAGCCGGGAACGGCATGTGCCCAGAAAATGGACCTGGCAGATAGCCATCGCAGTCGGACTGTTGCTCTTCGGCGGGGCTCTGTCCGCGGCCGTGATGCACATTCTGCGCAGACCTGCCGTGAGTCCGCCTGCGCCTGTTGTTCCGGTCTCGATGCCGGCCAGCGCGCCTGCCCGGCGCGCGCATTCGGTCGTCGCTCCACCTCCTGCTCCGGTTCTTTCGCCGGAGCCCGAGCCCTCGCCCATCGTGCGCGCCGAGGAGACCCATGCGCCTCGCCTGGCCCACAGCGGGGGAACGCCTGAGTCCGCGGCGGCGAAGGCGTCGCTCGAGCCGCTGCCCCCGGCAGCGCCGGCCAGTCCATCCGCGCTAGCGCAGGAATCGCGACTGCTCGCAGGAGCGATTCACAAGCTCCGGCAGGAACACGATCCCGGGCAAGCGCTGGCCATGCTGGATGAGCACCGCGCGCGATTCGAAGCCAAGGGCGCGCTTGAGCCAGAGGCGAACGTGACACGGATCGAGGCCCTGCTGCGCCTCGGCCGCCACGATCAGGCCTTGGGGCTGCTCGACGGGCTGGCGCTGACCAGGGCGGGGGTGGGGCGCGAAATGTTGGTGGCGCGTGCTGAACTGCGTGCCGAAAAGGGAAGGAGTGCGGCTGCGCTGAACGATTTCAACTCGCTGCTTTCCGCCGATGCGCCGCCCGATGTGGTCAGCGAGCGAGCGCTGTATGGGCGCGCGACCTGCCGGGCGCAGATCGGCGACGGGGCAGGCGCGCGCGCCGATCTCGAAGACTATCTCACCAGATTTCCGACAGGGCGGTTCGCGGATAGGGCCCGCACATTGATCGGCAAGTGAAAGGTTTTGTTGTCTTCGCCACACGAGAGGGTCCTAGAGGAGACAAGGTCATGAGAAAGAAATTGTTCCTGGCAGCGCTGGCCGTGCTCTGCGGATGCGATCATCATCACGGGATCGGGGCGCTCGGTTCAGACGCTGCGGTCTCCATTTCGGGTGGGGCTGCTGGCGGTTCTCCCGGCGGCAGTGGTGTCGGTGGTTCAGTCGGCAGCGGCGGCGTGGTGTACGACACGGGCGGCAGTGGGGGATGCGGCACCTTCTGTCTCGTTCCTGTCGGTGGGTCCGGTGGTGACACGGCAGTTCTTCCCAACCCCATGAACTGCGGGAATGGACTGATAGACTCGGGTGAGCAATGCGATGACGGCAACACAATCAGTGGGGATGGCTGCAGTGCCCTATGCCAGTTTGAAGGCCGCGCCACGGACGCGGGAATCCCTCAGCCTAGATTCGATGCGGGCGTGCCTGTGCTTCCGGTCCAGGACGCGGGACCGGCCGCGACCGGACCGCTTAGCCAGGGCCCAACCTCCTGGACCGGATACATCGAGAACTACCAATTCCCGTCCGGCTCAGACGTGATCAAGTTCACCTCGACCGTCGATTCTGCTGGTCAGGTCAAGGTGACGGTCTTTCTGGGCAACGGCACGCCGCCGCCACCTGCCACCGACCCGAATGTCGGGTACCCACCCGGTCTAGCGACGGAAGGCACGATGCTTGACAGCGCCAGCAACTATTGGTCCGAGGGGTTTGCCTACTCGATGACCAGCGGCACGTTCCAGCCCCAGCGGCTTAGGTTCACCATCAATAATTACCAGTTGTGGTCAGGATGGTGCGCGCTGGAAAAGCCAATCGACGACAGCGGCCTGTGCCTTCCATTCTGGGGAGGCGGCGGAACGACCGACGGAACCAATTGGCAGTGCTACCTGCAGAATCCCGCCAATGGGCAAAATACAGTTGTCGACTGCGGCAAGGACAATCTCTGTGTCATGTCTCGCGTCTGCGCATGCTCGACCACGGCCTGTGTCTATGACCCGAGTAGCGGAAGAACGGCCTCCTTTGACGTGGCGGTTATTGGCCCCGCCGCCGACGGCAGCGTCGTCGGGCTGATCAGCGATCGCGCCAACGTTCACTTCACGCTAGACCCGAGCTAGCGCGAACAATCGAGGCCCTGGTTGCGTTTGGCTAGGTCTGCGAGCAGGGGCTGATAGAAATCCAACATGGCGCGCGGGCCGATGTCCTCGCCTGTGGCCTCGCGCATGACCTTGCGCCAGTCGCGGGTGGCGCCCAGCTTGAGGATGTCGCGCAAGAACCGTCCGGCCTCCTCGCTGCCCGAGTAGTCGCAGACGCGCGGCTCTTGCTTCACGATCTTGCGGCAGATGTGATCGTGAAGCTGGAACTTGATCAGGGTCGCCATGGCGTAGTCGTAGTACTGAGCCGGATCGTCGTTGATGTGGGTCTTGGTGCAGGCGTCGCACAGATCGGGGGCGCGCTTGCCAGGCGGCTGCACACCCTGGTAGGTGGCCGCGTATTGCCACCAGCGGTCTTGCCATTCGGCCACCGGCAAATCGTGCTCGTAGAGATCGCGCTCGAAGTGGGTCATGGTGCCCGCGGCAAAGGGCAGGAACACGATGGACTCCAGGGCCGACTGCAACAGCGCGGACGGGGCGTCTGGCTCTTGCCCGGCGCGGACGAGGCCGAGCTTGCGCAGATAGGCAGGCTGCTGGCTCGCCAGGCGCGCCAGCTCGCCCACTGCTTCGTGAAAGGCGCGGTTGGCCCCGGCGCGCAGCAGGTACGGCACCTCCGGAATGGCGTAGGACAGGTAGTAGTAGATGTGACCCAGCTCGTGGTGGGCCGTGCCGAACCACTGCGCGTTCGGCTCCACGCTCATGAGCGAGCGCACGTCGCTTTCGCCGTCGATGTGCCAGGCGGTGGCGTGGGCGTTCTTCTTGCGCGGCGAATTGGGCGGCACCGGGTAGAGGTCTGACTTCTTCCAGAAGACCTCGGGCAGGCGCGGGAATCCCAGCGAGACGTAGAANNGGATCCAGGCTCATGCCTTCGACCAGGCCGGGCCACTCCTGCGCCCAACGGTTGCCCAGCCAGTGCGCGGGAATTAGCTTGGGAACAGCCTTCTTGTATCGGTCCGCCAGGGCATGTTTGGCAAAGCAGTGCAGGCCATCGTAAAGCGGCTTGCCCGCCTCCAGGGTGGCGTCCATGAGCGCCAT
>PMLB01000261.1 GCA_003158735.1 Myxococcales bacterium
AGGGTGCGCTGCCGGCGAGGGCGCGCGCGAAAGCGCGCTGGGTGGGCAGGGTGGGCTGTCCGTCCCGAAGGCCGGCGGGCTCCCCACGCGCTAGTGACTAGCAAAACTCGGCCAGGATGCGATCAGCGCCGCGCGCGATAAGCGCCTCAGCCAGCGCCCTGCCCAGGGCTTGGGCAGCAGACGTCGCCCCGGAGACATGCTCCCGCAGCATGGTTGCACCGTCGGAGCTTCCCACCAGGCCCCACACCTCCAGTTTCCCCCGCTGCACTTGGGCGATTCCTGCCACAGGCGTACGACAACCAGCCCCCAGGTGCTGCAGGAGGGTGCGTTCGGCCGTGACGGTGATTTCCGCGTCTTCGCTCGCCAGCGCGCGACAGAGGACGCGCAGGGGTTCGTCAGCGGCTCGGATTTCAACCGCGAGCGCGCCCTGGCCGATGGCAGGCAACATGCGCTCTATGGGCATCCGCTCGGCAATGTGTTGGGACAAGCCGAGACGGTCCAGACCCGCACAAGCGAGGACAGCCGCGTGCACTCTCCCGTCGGCTACTTTGCGCAGCCGCGTGTCGAGGTTCCCGCGCAGGGGCACAAGGCGCAGGTCCGGCCGCAGTGCCTTGACCTGACAGATGCGGCGCAGGCTGGTCGTGCCCACGCTTGCGCCGACCGGCAGGTTGTCCAGAGTGGACCCGTCGCGGCTGACCAGGGCGTCGCGCACGTCGGCGCGGGTGGGGATCGCAGCCAGCACCAGCCCGGGAGCCAACTCAGCGGGCACATCTTTCAGGCTGTGAACCGCAAGATCGATCTCGCCCGCGAGAAGAGCTGCCTCAATCTCCTTGACCCACACCGCCTTGCCACCGGCCTCCCCCACCGGTCCCGTCCGATCGCCGGTGGTGACGATGATGTTGCGTTCGACCACCAGGCCGGGGTGGGCTGCGCGCAGTTGAGCCGCCACGTGATCGGCCTGCCACAGCGCCAGGGCGCTGCCCCTCGTGCCGATGACAACGCGATGGGAGCCCACGCGACAATCTTCTAGATACTGGCGACCGCGGCCACCACCGACGGGTCCGGCAGCGCGCTGCCCACCGGTTTGGCCACGAACCCGACCTCGACCTCGTAGGCGGTCTCGCCAAGGATGACCGAGTTCATGTACACCTCGGCCCCCAAAGCGGAAACCGCGGCTTTCGTCTTGACCCTGCCAAGAAGATCGAAGGTCTGATCGCTGCCCGCTTGGACGCTCATGAAACAAAAACCAGGGACCAGGCGCAGGACGAGGCTTCCCCCCATAAGTTGCAACATCTCGCCCTCAAGGTTCACGCGTTCAGCAGAAAGCCAGGAGTCAATCGTCTCCTGGGGAATGAAAAACTTCACGGGCATATCGCCTTGGGCTTACGCAGGGGAACGTTGTCTTCAAAATAGCACTCCTTCGCGGCGGCCACAAACCGCAAGGTGACGAGGTGACGAGACGCACTTGACGATTCGGCCTCCCGCGGCTTGCGTGACTGTGGTAGAGGAGCCGACCATGGCGAGCCAGAACATCGTTGTCGTCACGGACAGCAACTTCGAGAGCGAGGTCGTCAAGTCTTCGCTGCCAATGCTGGTGGACTTCTGGGCCACCTGGTGCACCCCGTGCCTTGCTCTGGCGCCGCATGTGGAGGCTCTGGCGCAGGAGTACGCCGGCAAGATTCGCGTGGGCAAGTGCGACATCGATGCGAACCCCATGGTTCCGACCCAACTCGAGATCCGCAGCATCCCGACCCTGCTCATGTTCAAGGCCGGCCAGGTGGTGGGGCAGGTCGTGGGCGCCGTACCGCGAGCGCGCATTCAGGATTTGGTGAAGAAGGCGCTGTAGCGCTGCATCTCACGGTGGCCGGAGGCCGGAACCGGGGCCGAAACCGGAACCGGATCCGTGCGCCCGGCCCGCCGGCTACCGGTTCCGCCGCCGTCCACCCGGTCGCTCAACCAGCTACGAGTCTTCGAGAGGCGGCCCTACCGCCCCACCAGGATCCACGCCAGCAGCGCACCAGCCGCCACCGCGGCCAGCATCACGCCGATGAGCAATCCCTTTGCGGGGCTGGGCATGCGCGCGCCGCGACCGAACATGGGCTTCATGGACTGGGGCAGGTCCATGGGCTGTGTTTCAAGACCGGAAACCGCGGCCAGGGAGACGGCCCCACGCCCCGACTCCGGGGGCGAGAAACCCGACGGTGTGGACCGGCCTTGCCCCGCGCCACCTGCAGGGGGCAAGCCCGCCACCGGTAGCGATGCGCTGGCTCGGGCAGCGGCCATTTCCGCCAGCGTGTCACGAGGCAAACGCTCGATCGGCTGCGCACTGGTGCGGTGAGCGGGCCAGTCGGTTTCCTGGGACCACGCCCGTGGGTCGATGAACCCGCCGGTGGGCCGGGAGACCGGGCCAGGGTTAGGCGCCTGCCCAGCCTGGGCGTCAGACGCGATGACTTGCCCGTCGAAACCGACCGAGGTGAAGGCGTCCAGCTCCTCGTGCAAGATGGTGTCGATGAGGTTGGGCCGCTTGACCTGGCCGCTGGTCGACGCCGTGGATTGTTCTTCCTGGCAGGCGCGCACCAGATCCGCGATGTCGCGCTGGATCATCTTGAGACCGCGCGAGAACCAGTAGTGCGCCAGCGCGTCCTGCAGGTCGGTGGCCGACTGAAAACGATCCTCCACGCGTCGGGCGAGCGCCTTGCGAACGATCTCCTCGAACTCAGGCTCCACCTCGGGGTTTTGCTGTCCGATGGGTGGAATCTTGGCGTTGCGAACCATCTCCACCGTCTGGTAGTCGCTCTCGCCGTAGAACAGACGTTTGCTGGTCAGCGCCTCATATAGCAGGATGCCGACCGCGAAGATGTCAGACCGGTGATCCACGTTCTCGCCGCGGGCGGCCTCGGGCGACAGGTAGCTCATCTTGCCCTTGACCACGCCCGGATCGGTGGCCTCCACCTGGCTGGCGGCTTTGGCCAGCCCGAAGTCAGCCAGCTTGATCTCCCCGTTGCGCGACATGAGAACATTGGCGGGCGAGATGTCGCGGTGGACGATGCCCAGCGGCCGTCCGGTCTCGGGATTGACGAGATCGTGCGCATAGGCCAGGCCCTTGCAGACCTCCATGATCATGTAGATGGTCTGGCCCACGGTCAGGCGCTTGCGGATGCGGCGCCGCCATTCGAAGATGGCTTTGAGGTCTACCCCGTCGACGAACTCCATAACGATGAAGTAGGTGTCGTCGGCATGTCCGATGTCGAAGACCTGGACGATGTTCGCGTGCTGCAGGAAAAGCGAGAGCCGCGCCTCGTCCAAGAACATGGTCACGAACTTCTCGTTCTTGGTCAGATTCGGCAGGATCCGCTTTATGGCGACAGTCTTGCGGAAGCCGTGCAGAGACTCAGCGACGCCTTTGAACACCTCGGCCATACCACCGGCGGCAATGCGCTCAGTGATGCGATAGCGGCTTTCGGACATCAGACGGGCCGTGCGATTGAAGAGTGAAAACTATATAGCAGACGAGGTTCGTAGTCGACAGGCAAGCATGGCCAAGCGGAACCCGCCCGCTCCGGGCTGTCCCGATCTGGAAAAGAATGGCGCTCACTCTTCGCTGGTGGCACCTGCTCCGCCCATCTCCTCACCCGCGTTTCCATCGAGTGCGCCGCCGCGACCAGCCTGCTCAACCGCTGCCTCTTCGCGCTCGTGTTGTTCCTTGCAGTCGATGCACAACGTGGTTACCGGTCGCGCCAGCAAGCGCTTGAACGAGATGACTTCGCCACACGACTCGCAGGTGTCGATAGCCCCGCTCTCCAGACGAGCCAGCTGCTTGTCGATCTTGCCGAACAGGTACTTTTCGCGATCGTGCAGCCGCATTTCGGTGGAGAAGATCTCCTCCTCCATCGACTCGTCGATGGAATCGCGGCCGATGTTGCGCTCGTGGTTCATGGAATAGCTGAGCGCATCCTGGCCGGTGCGTGCCAGACGCTTCTTCGCCCCTTGCAAGACCTCTCGGATTTGCGCCTTTTCGCTTTCGGTCAGCATGGTCCTCCTCGCATTCGACGGGCCTAGTAGAAGACTTCGGTAGACCGGCCCACCAGGTTGAGTCAACTCCCCCCGCACGGAAGCCTACGATGCCTTCTTCTCCCGCACGAGTTGCGGGCGCCCGCGCGACACGACGACCTCGCGGGTCACCACGCATTCTGTCACCCCACTAAGCGAAGGAATCTCGTACATCACATCCAGCATGACTTCTTCCAGAATGGCCCGCAACCCGCGCGCCCCGGACTTCCGGCGCGCGGCCTCCTCGGCCACGCTGCGCAAGGCGTCTTCGGTGAAACGCAGCTTAACGCCCTCGAGATCCAGCAGGCGCTCATACTGCTTGGCCAGGGCGTTCTTGGGCTTCCACAGAATGGCCATCAGGTCGTCCACGTCCAACTCGTCAGCGGCGACAATGATGGGCAGGCGGCCCATGAACTCGGGGATCATCCCGTACTTGATGAGGTCCTCGGTGCGCGCCATCGCCCGCAACTCGTTCTTCGATTCGTCGCTCTTGCTGATGGTGGCGCCGAAGCCCAGCCCGCGCGTTCCCGTGCGCCGGCGCACCAGCTCCTCCAACCCATTGAAGGAGCCCGTGCACACGAAGAGAATGTTGGTGGTATCCACCTGCACCAGCTCTTGCTGGGGCCGGTTGCGTGCACCGTCAGGCGTAATGGAGGCTTGCTTGCCTTCCAGAATCTTGAGCAGGGCCTGCTGCACGCCCTCACCCGACACGTCGCGGGTCACCGAGGGCCCGCCCCCCTTGCGCGCAATCTTGTCGATCTCGTCGATGCACACGATCCCGCGCGCCGCCTTTTCCGGGTCGTTGCCTGCGTTCCGGTACAGCGCCTTGATCACGCTGTCCACGTCTTCTCCAACGTAGCCGGCCTCGGTCAACGTGGTGGCATCCGCCATGGCAAAAGGCACGTCCAGCTTGCGCGCCAGGGTCTGCACCAGCAGGGTCTTGCCGCAACCGGTGGGTCCGATGAGCAGGATGTTGCCCTTCTGGATCTCGACGTCGCCGGCCTTGCCGTGCTGACCGATGCGCTTGTAGTGGTTGTACACCGAAACCGCCAAGGCCTTCTTGGCGCGCTCCTGCCCGATCACGTAGCGGTCGATCTCGTCGTAGATCTCGCGCGGTCGCGGGTAGCGCGGACGCTCGGCAGCCTCTTCCTTGGCGATGATGTCGTTGCACAGGGCCACGCACTCGTCGCAGATGAAGACCCGCGGGCCCGAGATAAGCTTCCGCACCTCACGCCGGCGCTTCTGGCAGAAGGAGCAGTGGAAGTCGTCCATCCCCCATGAGTATTGCATCCGAACTCCAAACAAGCCAAGCCTGTCAACCTGGATCGCAACGAACCCCTTGCGTGCACGGGGAAAAGGTGTTCCGCCTAGGACAGTCTTGGCCGCAGCGCGTACGGCGACTTCGGTGGCGCGGGCGGGGTCCGCTGGCGAGGCTTTCTGGCCGCCCCTGAGCGAGGGACGGACGGGGCCGAAAAGAAATCTTGGCGTCGAGCAGGCGGTCCAGGTAGATCGATGCCAGCTAGAGCCATGTGTGGAATTGTTGGCTACGTAGGAACACGGGAAGCGACGCCCATCTTGCTGGCTGGGTTGCGCCGGCTGGAGTACCGGGGCTACGACTCGGCGGGGATCGCCGTGTGTAATGGCGGGCAGGCCCATCTGGTGCGCTGCCAGGGCAAGCTGGCGGCCTTGGAGAAGCTGCTGGCCGAGGAGACTCCGGCGGGGACCTGCGGCATCGGGCACACGCGCTGGGCGACCCACGGCCGGCCTTCCGATGAAAACGCCCATCCGCACAAGGCCGGCCCCATCTCGGTGGTGCACAACGGGATCGTCGAGAACCACGTGGAGCTGCGCGAGCGGCTCGTCGCCTCGGGCCGCCATTTTTCGTCGCAGACCGACACCGAGGTACTGGCTCACCTCATCGACGAGGCCTTGCAGGCAGGCGCCGCCTCGCTGGTCGAAGCGGTGCGCGTAGCCTTGCGCCAGGTGACCGGCGCCTATGCCATCGCCGTGCTGTCGGACCGCAGCCCGAATGTGCTGGTGGCGGCCAAGAACGCCTCGCCGCTGGTGTTGGGCATCGGCAAGGGCGAAATGTTCATCGCCTCGGACGCGCCCGCCATTCTCGAACAAACCCGCGACATGCTGTTTCTCGAGGACGGCGACATCGCCGAGCTGGATCATTCAGGCGCACGCATCACCGATCTCGATGGAAACCCCGTGGTGCGCAAGCCGCGCACGGTGACCTGGACCGCCGGGCAGGCTGAGAAGGCCGGCTATCCGCACTTCATGTTGAAGGAGATCCACGAGCAGCCGCGAGCGGTGACCGACACCCTGCGGGGACGCCTGCTCCCTGACAGCAACGACGCAGTTCTAGGGGATCAAGAGGTGACCCCGCTGCCCAGCCGGGTGATCATCCTGGCCTGCGGGACTTCGTATCACGCGGGCCTGGTGGGTAAGTTCCTCATCGAGAACATCGCGCGAATTCCCTGCGAAGTGGACCTGGCCAGCGAGTTCCGCTACCGCGAGCCGGTGGTTGGATCGAGGGATCTGGTGGTGGGGATTTCCCAAAGCGGCGAGACCGCCGACACCCTGGCGGCGGTCAAAGAGGCAAAAACGCGGGGCGCGCGCACCTTCGCTATCTGCAACGTGGTGGATTCGGCCATCCCGCGCACCTCGGACCTGGTGCTGTACACGCACGCCGGCCCCGAGATCGGCGTGGCATCCACCAAGTGCTTCACGGCCCAGCTCGCGGCGCTGGCTCTGCTGTCCATTCACCTGGGCCGACGCAATGGCGCTCTGGCCGGCGTGGCGGCGACCGAGCTGGTGGGCGCGTTGATGCACATCCCGCACAAGATGAGCGAGACGCTCAAGGAATGCGGCGACTTGAGGGCGCTCGCCCGTAAGTACAAGAACGCGCGCGACTTCCTTTTCCTCGGGCGCGGCACCAACTACCCCATCGCGCTCGAGGGAGCACTGAAGCTGAAGGAGATTTCCTACATCCATGCCGAGGGCTATGCCGCCGGCGAGATGAAGCATGGGCCGATTGCGCTCATTGGCGACGGGTTGCCCGTGGTGATCATCGCGACCCAGGGCAAGGGCTACGACAAGGTGCTGTCCAACCTGGCCGAGGTGCGCGCGCGCGAGGGCCAAGTGATCGCGGTGGCCACCAAGGGCGACACGGCGATTCTTGATCAGTGCGAGGACGTGCTGTGGGTCCCTGATGCGCCGTCGCTGCTGCAGCCGATGCTGACCGTGCTGCCCTTGCAGATGCTGGCCTACGCGGTGGCTCTGGCGCGCGGGAACGATGTCGATCAGCCGCGCAATCTGGCCAAGAGCGTGACGGTCGAATAGCCGCGCCCGCTCACCGCTGCGGGTTCACAGGCGCGGCTTGCCGACGCGGACCGATCTCCACGAACAGCGAGTACGGGCCGCCCACCGGTCGCACCGCCCGTCCGGCGCTGAGCGCACGCAATTCGTCCTCGGGAACGTCGGGCAGGACGAACACGCGTCGGCCCGCCCGCTGAAAAGCCTCCACCAGAGCCGGGGCATCGCGGCCGTGGTCGGGCCACGTGCTTGCGATCACCAGATCTCGTCGCTCCAGCAGCAGCGGTCCCAGCGCTTCGGTCCGCTGAGCGAACAGCGCCGCAGGCACGTCGGGCAGAAGCGCCGCGACCGCCGAAAGCTTGTCGAGGTTCTCAAGTCGCCGGGCACGCGCGGCCGGCAGATCGTCGCCCCCATGCACGGCCGCTGCCCAACCTAGGAGAATGCCCATGGCCGGCGCCAGCCAAGACTGCACGCGCGGTCGGCGCCGCGCGGCCGCAAACAGCAGGACCGACGCGAACGCCAGCACCAGGGGCACGTACATTAGCGCCAACTGGCGCGCCGCCGAGGCCGGCGAGAGAGCCAGGGATATGGCAGCCCCAAGTCCGCCTGCCGCTGCGCCAGCCGCCAGCGGCCGCCAGCGCATGCCTTCCCGCTCGACCAGCAACGCAAGAGCCAGCGCGGCCAGTGGGATCAGATCGAAGAAATAGCGCGCGTTGTGGCACCAGCCGTCGGGACGGTCGGTACCCGCAAGGGCAAACAGAAGCAGCACCCCGGCCACGACGATGCCCGCCGAGCGCAACACCCGGCGCGTCGGACTCGCTGGCTCACGGCGCGACCAGGCTGCCCCCATGGCCACCATCACCACCAGCACCCAGGGTGCGGACTGTAGAAGCGCCTTCTTCACCGCCGACAGCAACAGCAATGCGCCAGTGTCGCTCCAGCGACCGCCTATCTGCTGCCACATGGGCAGGTGCCGCTGCATGCTGAAATCAAGCACATAGGCGCCGAACGCACGCAGGGGATCCCAGGGCGATGCGCTGGTCGCCAGCCCCCGCAAGGCCACATAGCCGCGACCCTTGCTGACCGGATTCAAGACGCCCGCGCGCAAATTGTTCGCGATCGAGCAAAGAGCGAGCGGCAGCGCGAGCCCGGCGGCATACGCGACGGCCTTGCGCAGCCGCCGCACCGGATCGGTAAGGAGCGCAAGCCCGAGCAGTCCGGCGGTCACGATGTGCTGGTAGCGCACGCCAGCGGCCAGGCCAGCCAGCAGCCCGGCAGCGTACGCCCAGCGGACCCGGTCCCGTTCGGCCGCGTTGAGCGCAGCCACGAAGGCAGCCAGGGACAGGCAGGCAGCCAGAGCATGCGGCCACACCCCCACCGCGTATTCGAGCGAAAATCCAGCCAGGGCAAAGGCCAGCGCCCCGACCCACGCTGCCGGCTGCGAGGCCCCTGCGCGCCGCGCCGCCGCGCGCACCAGAGCGATGGTGACCAGCCACGCCGCGAGGTTGAGGAGAAAGAGGCCGGTCCAGCCAGCAAGCGAGAAAGGCAGCGCGAACAGCGCGTACAGCGGAGGTACCACCGACGAGGCTCGCGCCCCGGGGCGCACGTCCGGCACGGGATCGAAGAAAAGCAACTCGCTCGATCGCGGCAGGGCGTCCGTGCCGGGCAGGGTCAGCCGGGCCGAACGCAGCGAGACCACCCAGGCCAGGTGGTTGTTCTCGTCGACGGTGAACACGCCTGGCACGATCAGCAGGGCGGCCACGGTGCCCAGCGCGGCCAGCACCAGGATCGCGCTCTGGCGCTCG
>PMLB01000320.1 GCA_003158735.1 Myxococcales bacterium
GGGCCAGGGGATCTACACATCTGCGGACTCGGGGGCGACCTGGACCCAGACTACTGCTCCCGATCTGTTCTGGCAGTCCGTGGCGTCGTCATCGGACGGCACCAATCTCGTCGCCGTGAGTATCAAAATTGGTGCCAGCGGCGGGCTCATCTACACGTCATCTAACTCCGGGGCGACCTGGACCCAGACTACTGCTCCCCGGCAGGACTGGCAGGAGGTGGCATCATCATCGGACGGCACGAAGCTTGTCGCAGTATCCAGCAACCTCGTCGCCACTGGCCATCCCGTCGGCGGGTTCATCTACACGTCATCCGACTCCGGGGCGACGTGGACCCCGCGCAAGTGATAGACAGCCGGGCCTCGTGAACAGCACGGGAGCTGCGCAGCACGCTCGATAGCAAGGCCTCCCTGCTCGGTGAAGGTGAAAAGGTAGCGCCGGCCGCCTCGGCCTTTTGAGTGCGGACATGACCGCGCCGTGCTCTGTGAAGGCGTAGGGCAGGTACTGCCGCCCCCGCGCCACTCCGTTCTTGAGATCGCAATTTGGGGATGTGTCAAAGTCTCGAACTCCTCGTGCGCGAGCTGAAAGCCAGAATCCTCGGGGAAGCGTTCGATGTTGCGCTTGACCTGCTCGTTCAGGCGGCTGACCGTCACGCCATACAAAGCGGCCAGGTCGGAATCGTTCACCCTACGCCCAAGCTGAATGAGGATCGTCCGTTCCACGCGCTCCAGCGGGACGAGGCTAGTCGGGGTCATTTCGCGGCCCTGGGCAAGCCGCCGCGAATGCACTGCTCGGCCACGGCCAAGAACCGTGCTACGCCGTAGCGCGCGTCAGCTTCCAGCGGCGGGCGCCTTTGGACTCGTAGCCGGCCAGGATGCCGAGGGCTGCCAGGCTGTCCAGGACCTTCTCAACGTCGGACCTGTTGGCACCCTTGGGATCTGGTGTCGAAGACGTGTTCAGCCGGCGTCGCTTGACTTGCCTTGGTCGAGGTGCCGATATTCGCGGGACATGCCGAGGATGGAGATCACCGGGCTGCGGAGAACAAGCTGTCTCGGCCTTGCGCTGCTTGTGGTGAGCACGGCTAGCATCGGGTGCTTTCGCACTCCGCTCGGACATGCGCCCACACCGACGCCCGATAGCGGCGCTGATCGCCCCGACGCTCCGAATCTGGCAGGTGTGGAGGCCGACCTCGCGCCCGACCTGCGGCCCGATGTCTCGTCCGACCTCCGGTCCACCCTCCTGCCTGACCTCGCGCCCGATCTGCGGCCCGACCTCGCGCTCGACTTGCCACGCGATCTCCTGCCCGACCTGCGGCCCGACCTCGCACCCGACTTGCCACGCGATCTCCTGCCCGACCTGCGGCCCGACCTCGCACCCGACCTGCAACACGATCTCGCGCCCGATGGAAAGCCCCTAGCGGTAGCCCTCGTATCCGTCAGTGCGGGCAACCTTTTTGCCTGCGGGGTGAAGACCAACGGCACCGTCGCCTGCTGGGGCGATAACTCCTACGGCGAGGCTACGCCGCCGGCAGGTACCTTCGTATCCATCAGTGCGGGCAACCTTTTTGCTTGCGGGGTGAGAACCGACGGAACCGTTGCCTGCTGGGGCGACAGCTTCGCTGGCGCGACTTCGCCACCAGCGGGTACCTTCGCATCTGTCAGTGCGAGCCAGTCTGGTGCTTTAGTCTGCGGGGTGAGAACCGACGGCACCGTCGCCTGCTGGGGCACCGACGCCTATGGCGAGTCTTCGCCTCCGGCGGGCACCTTCGCATCCGTCAGTCCGAACACCATTTTTGCCTGCGGGGTGAGAACGGACGGCACCGTCGCCTGCTGGGGCTTCAACGGGCAGGGCGAGGCTACGCCGCCGGCAGGCACCTTCGCATCCGTCAGTGCGGGCACCCTTTTTGCCTGCGGGGTGAGAACCGACGGCACCGTCGCCTGCTGGGGCGGCAACGACTCTGGCCAGGCTGCGCCGCCGGCGGGCACCTTCGCATCCGTCAGTGCGGGTTTTGGGTTTGCCTGCGGTGTGAGGACCGACGGCACCATCGCCTGCTGGGGCCAGGTCCAAGCCACGCCGCCGACAGGTACCTTTGCGTCCGTGAGTGTGGACAGTAACTTTGCCTGCGGTGTGAGAACCGACGGGACCATCGCCTGCTGGGGTCAGAACACCAACGGCCAAGCGACGCCGCCAGCGCCGTGAAGAGGTCGACTCTCGGCGCACCGGTGCGGGCGGTCGCGAACCTGGTTCGTCCGTGGTGCAGGCCCGATTGGGCACGTATTATCTGCGTACTAGCGGGGTTCATTGCGATGGGATCGCCGATCCCTCTGTGCCGCGCTCACCGTCGGTGATGGGTCATCGGCATCTCGACAGAAGCACGCCGAGCGAATTGCTGCCGAAGCTGGCGAGCGCGAGATCGGGATATCCATCGCCGTTGAGATCGGCGGCGGTAACGCCGGCCGGGAACTGGCCAACCGACACCGTGGTCGACAGCGCGAAGGTTCCGTCGCCGTTGTTCAAGAACAGGCTCAGGGTTATGTCTTCGTAGTTCGCGGTCGCGATGTCCAGATGACCGTCGCCATCGAAATCCGCAATGGCCACGTGCGCCGGACCGAACCCGGCAGCGAGCAAGGTCGGTGCCGCAAAAGTACCGTCTCCCTGGTTCAGGAACACCCGGATCATGGATGAGTCGTCGCCGACCACCAAATCGAGATGCCCATCGCCGTCGAGATCTGCAACGGCAACACCGTTGGGAACGGAGCCTGGGGTGTACGTCGCCTGCAGCGCAAACGACCCGTCACCGTTGTTGTGAAGCACGCCCACCATCGGTGGCACCCAGGTCTGCCCCAAGAAACCCCAACTGGTCGCCACCAAGTCGGGATGGCCGTCACCGTCGAAGTCTCCGGCCGCGATTCCCTGCGGCCGAGACCCGAAGGCAACGGCGACCTGTGCAGCGAAGGTTCCATCGCCCAGGTTGCGAAGAATGCTGACCGATGCGCCGGTATTGTTGGCGCTTGCGATGTCGAGGTGACCGTCGCCGTCGAAATCAGCCAGGGCGATGGCGTTCGGGTAGCCGCCGACGGCGTAGCTCGTGCCATTGTCGAGCTTGCCGCCGCCCACATTGCGAAACACCGTCACGGTAGAGCCATTGCCGTTGCTGGCGACGACGTCCGGCCGCCCGTCACCGTCGAAATCCCCGAGCGCGAGGGATTGCGGCTGGAAGTTCCTGTACGTGACCTGCGTAGCGAAGGTTCCGTCGCCTTGATTGTGAAAGATGCTTATCGTCTGGCCGTTGAGGTTGCCGACGACCAGATCCAGATGCCCGTCGCCGTCCATGTCCCCCGCAGCCACGGACATGGCGCTCGACATCGCGGGATACAGAACTTCTGGAGCAATCTCCCATGCGCAGCGTGATGGGGTGGCATCCGAGCCGAGGCCGGCGTCCGGGCCGAAGCCGGCATCCGGGCCGAAGCCGGCATCCGGGCCGAAGCCGGCATCCGGGCCGAGACCGGCATCCGGACTGAAGCCGGCATCCTGGCCGAAGGCAGCATCCGGGCCAAGGCCGGCATCGGTCGAGACACGTTGGCCTTGGATGGAAAGAATGTCCAAAGGCGTTCTGCCTCCACAGGCGCACAACAAGCCGGCCCCGACGAAAGCCCAGGGGAGCGTGCGCATGTCGGCCCTCCTCGTCAGTGAAACGCGACTTCGTGCAATGATCTTCGTTCGCATCGTGCTGGCGGAGAGTCTATCGACTACCACGTCTTGTCCGGGACATCTGCAATTCCCAGGGTTGGCAGGAATCGTTTCGCTGCCGGCGGTCACGGCGTCACCTCCTACGCCGGCGTCGCCGGGCGTTCCCCAGACATGCCACTCGGCGCCGACGTGATCACCACAAGTTCATTTGGCGCTCGGCGGGTCTGCCGTCGAGAAGCACAAAGGGTGAGGCCACCTTCCAAGATGCGCCGGCTGCGCGCAAAGCCGTGATATCGCGCAGGCGACTCTGCTGGCGCATCTTCTCCAAGCGCTCGGCAGCGCGCGGCCCGATGCCAGGGATGCGCAGCAGTTCGTCCCGGACCGCGGTGTTGATCTCGACCGGAAAGCGTTCCGGATGGCGACGCGCCCAGGCCGTCTTGGGATCCACTTCCAGCGACAAGGCGCCGGCCTTGTCGAATTCAATCTCGTCGATGGAAAAGCCGTAGTTGCGCAGCAAGAAATCCACCTGATACAGACGGTGCTCGCGGCCAAAAGGAACTGGAGGCCGATCCGCGACCGGGGTGCCGGGCACGGGCTGCATCGCCGAATAGTAGACCCGCGCCAGTTTCAATTCGCGGTAGGCCCAGGCCGCGGCGTGCGCCACTTCGCGATCCGCCTCGCCGGCAGCGCCCACCACCAGCTGCGTGGTCTGCCCTGAGCGCGCAAAACGACCCTCGGCGATGGCACGACTGACCTGCCGCATAGGCGCCAGGATCTCGGCCTCGAATTTCTTGCCGGGTGCGATGCGCGCCAGGTGTGCGGCCGTGGGCGCCTCCATGTTCACCGACAGGCGCGTGGCCAATCGCATGGCGTGGTCGATCTGGTCGGGCCGACAGCCCGGAATCATCTTCAAGTGGATGTAGCCGCGAAACCGGTGCCGGCGTCGCAAGAGCTCGACCGTTCCCAACATGCGGTCCATGGTCGCAGCCGCGGTGCCGTGAATCGCCGACGAAAGAAACAGCCCAAAGACGCGGCCCTGACCATGCAGATCCATGAAGGCGCCGGCCAGTTGCTCGGGCAGCAGAGAGAAGGATCGCCCGCGACCCCCGCAACGTTCCACACAGTAGATGCACGAGCGCTCGCAGCCCGAGGCCTGCAGCACCTTGAGCATGGGCACGCGCTGGCCCGAGGGAAGCGCGGCCGGGTAGATCCACAGCCCGTCGCGCCCCCGCTGCCGTGGCTGCGATGGGCCGCAGGCGCAAGAGAGATCGTGGCGTGCCGCCTGGGTGAGGGCTTCGAGCGTGGTCTGGACCGATGGCGCGACCCGGAGGAGCGACACAGCCGCAGTCTACTGAACATCCGACCAGGAAGGCAAGAATTAGCGACCGGCTACCTTGTCGTCGCTTCCATCGGCGGCGTCGTGAGTCCGCCGATGATCGCAGTCGCATCGCCCTGCCCTGCCCGCGCCACGGCCGCCCGAATCGCGCCCTCGAGAACTGTTCGCGGAACATCAAGCCGCGCCCACAAGCGAAGCACGATCTTGTCGCCCCGCCGTATGCGCGCCCATCCATGCGGCAGCGATCCAGCTGGGTTGAGTGCGCCGCTGACCGCCTCGACGGTTTCCACGACCACGGAGCGGCCAGCGGGGTCACTGCTTTCCACCGACGTGACCACGCCCGAAACGCGCACCTCGATGGCTTTCAACAATTCCGAACGCGTGATGGCGTCCACACCGGCCAACGCCATCTGCATGCGTGAGCCATCGGGCACCTCGGCCACGCCCCACACCACGACCCGGTCGGCGGTGACCGACACTGTGGCGCGCGCCGCATCGACGTCGGCCAGTTCCCCGCCCCGCTCCACCACCTCTTCGCCGGAGGGCGCAGGCCCGGTCGCGACTGGGGCAGCGTGGCCGCAGCCAAATAGAAGGACGAAAAGAGCGACGCAAGACTTGGTCATGACTGCCTGGTTCCCAGTCTAGCGCGGAAGGCTCTGTCGCTTCTTGGCGGCCATGTCAGCGGCAAATGCGGGATAGCCCTGTTCCCGGATCAGCCCAATGCAGGCTGCGCGGTTGGAACGGAAGATCAGGCCGAAGACGCGCGCGATCCAGTTGTTGTACTTCTTGCAGTCCTTCACGTCTGAAAAATCGGCGCAGTCCGCGCAACTCTTATAGCCGTGCTGCAGACAGCACCTTCTGACGCCACACCATGTGGCCTTTTCGTTGGTGCGACAGCCTGCACAGCGGCCGCGCAAATATTTGCGGCAGGCACCACAGTACAAGCCGCAAGCGGCAATCAGATTCTGGTCAGCGACGATCTCACGCATGGGGCACCGCTTGAGAACATAGCTGCTTCCCTGCGCGCTTGTCGAAGAATTCGCGACCAGGCTAGCCGATGTCGTGCAAGTGGAAGCAGTGGGTGCTGATCCCCGGTCTGCCGTGCATGGCGTATGCGGTTGCGGTGCATCCGCCCCGGCAGCGCTGGGCTTGCTCGCAGTCAGCACAGGCACCGGACAATTGCGCGGACATGTAGTGGCGGTTGTAGCTGAATCGATCCGGGTCGTTCCAAATGGCGACGAGCGACTGGTCGCGCACATTGCCTTCGGTGCAGATATCGGGCAAGGCCAAGCAGCCCTTGACCCGGCCGTCACTGGTCACGCCCACGGCATCCAGTCCGGCGCGGCAGCCGAGCCACGGGCGCGGAAAGCCGCCTTGAATAGTGCGCAATTTCAGGTCGTCGCTGGTGGCGTAGCCGATGTTGTCAGTCAGGTGCGGACGCAGGCCCGGCCTTCGCGCCAGCCGGCGGAGCGCAGCCAGAAGCTCGGGCATCATGGCTGGCGGGACAATGAGATGCCGGTTCTCCTCGGCTCGGCCAAGCGGAACGGTCAGTTGCAGCTGCCAGCCGATCACGCCAGCGTCCTCGAGAATAGGGGCCAGGGATTCCAGTTCCGCCAAGTTGCCTTGGTTCACCTGGCTGGTCACGCCCACCTTCAGCCCCGCCTGGTCGACGCATCGGATGGCGCGCAAGGCCTGCTCGAAACAGCCCGGCACCCGTCGCTGCGCATCGTGGGTGTCTGCCAGTCCGTCAATGCTGATTGTGACCGCTTGCAACCCGCAATCCCGCATCGCTCCTGCCACGCTCTCATCGACGCCCAGACCGCAAGTGATCAGATCGACAAGCATGTCGCGCGCGCGTCCGGCGCCGACCAGGTCGCCCCAGCGCGGATAGAGCAGCGGCTCGCCGCCCATGAGCGAGATACGGCGGCAGCCCAGATCGGCGAGCGAGCCGATGATGCCCAGCCATTCGTCGTGGTCCAGCTCGCGGGTCCGAGGAGCGCCGGCGTGCGACCCGCAGGTCTGGCACCGACACGGGCAGCGCAAGGTCAGCTCCAACACCGCGGTCAGCGGCACGAGTGGAGGCTTCATGCGCAACCACCGCGCGCGCGGAAAAGACAGAACGGATTTGAATAGATACTGCCCGTGGTCCAGTAGGCCATGGTGGTGCAACCCGCGCGGCACAGGGGGCCCACCCGGCAGCGGCCACAGGGACCAGCCAGCTTGCTGGCATCGAAACGCGTGCTGTAGGCGAAGCGTTCGGCGTCGTTCCAGATGGTCGTGAGTGATTCGTCGTGCAGATCGCCGGCATCGAATTCCGGCGGCATGAAGGAACATCCGCGCACCCGGCCGTCGTAGGTGATGGCCACCGTGCGAATGCCGGCCTGGCAGCCGGTCCACAACGACGGAGCATCGGCGGAACCGCGCAAGCCCATCTCGCGCTCGGTGAAGTAACCGATGGTGTCGCTGACGTCGATTCGAGGCGTCTTTCCGCTGGCGCGCGCCTCGACGAGAAACGCGGTCAGGGCGTCGAGATCCGCAGGGGCGATGACGAATGGCCGCGCGACTTCAAGAGCCCGGCCCATGGGAATGACCAACTGAATTTGCCAGCGCCGCGCGCCCAGGCTGGCCAGATAATCGCGCAGCGCCGGCAATTCCGGCAGATTCAGTCGGTTGACCGCAGTCATGACGATGGTCTCGATGCGAGGCAGGGCGCGTTCAATACCCGCCACGGTCTCGCGCCAAGGGGACGGTCCGGCGCCCGGGCGCAGCCGGATGCGGTCATGGGTGGCTTGCAGCCCGTCGAGCGAAATGCCGACCGCCGCGATTCCAGCATTCTGAGCGCAGGTGAGTCGTTCGTCGTCGAGCAGGGTTCCGTTGGTGATGAGGGCGGTACGCAGTCCGACCCCGGCAAAAGCGCGACACAGTCCCTCCCAATCTGGATGCAACAATGGCTCGCCCCCCGTGACGTCGACGTGGTGGCAACCGAGCTGTACCAACTCGCGCGCCGTGCTGCGGATCCGTTCAGTCGGAAGTTCGCGCTGCGAAACCTCGCCGCAATGGCTTTCGCAGTGGATACAGCGCAGGTTGCAGCGGCGGGTTATCTCGAAGATGCAGGTGCGCGGCTCTCGCGCCACTCGATCCAGTGGGTGCCCACTCAAACGAAACGAACCCCAGCGTAAAGGACTACGGGGTTACACATGGGCGTCGTGCGCGGATCGAAATCCACCGTCGGGTCCTGTCCAAAACAAGACCACGACCCAGCAAAACACTGCAGTTGGTAGGCAACCTTGTTGCAATCGGCCCCCGCGAGGAGTTCCGCTATCCCTGTGGTCCAAGACTCGCGCAGTCCCGCGAGGCAGCCGAGGATCCGTTCTTGTTGCTGGTCAGGGATGTTGCAGCTATCCATGATGTCCTGGATCGTGACCGCGGCCCCATCGGACTGCGTGGGTGTCATAGCCACATCTGTTGCCAGCCGCGCGTCAGGGGGCACGAAAAAGGTGGGCGGGAGATCAGGGTTGGCTTCGGGCTGCGCAACCTTCGCATCGGGGCTCCCCTCCTGAGCAACTTTCGCATCGGCGCACCCTATGCTGGTCGCCCCGCCGAGTAGCAGCAACAGCCCGAGCGCCGGAGCCGACAGGGCCGAGGCTAAGCGGCGAAAGGTCGCGGGCTCTGCTGTCTGTCGTGCCATCGCGGCGCGGATCTCGTCCAGCAGCGTGGCGTAGCGCTCACCATCGAGCAACTCGTTGTCGACGAGGGTGCCCGGCGATGCCGCTTGCCGTGTCCTGAGATCGCGGGCCAGGTTTTCGAGAAGCACGCGCAGTGACCCCCAGAAAATGTCGCAGCCACGACGAGCGACCAACGTGGTGTGAAGCGCGGCCAGGGTCTCTTCTGTGGTGGCCCACGGCTTGACCTTCATGCCGGACATTTCGATCAGAAATGAGCGAATGCGCTGGATTGCAGAGGGAACAATCAGGCTGTCCATGCCGCCACCTCCAGTTCGTGAAAGAAGACACACGAACCCAATCACGGTAGGCCAGCGCCCGGGCTTTGGCAATACCGGCGCTCGCTGAAGCCGAGGGTGGACGCCGCGGCCCGGAGATCCTATAGCTAGGGGCATGAGCGGATATCGCAGTCGCACCACCACCCACGGACGCAACATGGCAGGAGCGCGCGCCCTCTGGCGCGCCAACGGCATGACCGAGGCCGATTTCGAAAAGCCCATCATCGCCATCGTCAACAGCTTCACCCAGTTCGTGCCCGGGCACGTTCACCTGCACGACATTGGCCAGCGCGTGAAGAAAGTCATCGACGCCGCGGGCGGCTGGGGCGCCGAGTTCGACACCATCGCCATCGACGACGGCATCGCCATGGGCCACACCGGCATGCTCTATTCGCTGCCCAGCCGCGATCTGATCGCCGACAGCGTGGAGTACATGGTGAACGCCCATTGCGCCGACGCGATGGTGTGCATCAGCAACTGCGACAAGATCACGCCGGGCATGATGATGGCGGCCATGCGGGTCAATATCCCGACCATCTTCGTGTCGGGCGGACCCATGGAGGCGGGCACCGTGCCCGGTGTCCCCGATCAAAATGGCCTGCCCACCGTGCGCAAACTGGATCTTATCGACAGCATGACGGCTGCCAGCGACGACAAGGTAAGCGACGCGGAATTGCTCCAGCTGGAACGCTCGGCCTGTCCCACCTGCGGATCGTGCTCGGGCATGTTCACTGCCAACAGCATGAACTGCCTGGCCGAGGCGCTCGGCCTGGCCCTGCCGGGAAACGGCACTCTGCTGGCCACGCACGCGCTCCGCTGGAACCTGTTCGAGGCCGCCGGCCGCCGCATCGTCGAGATGGCCAAGCAACACTACCAGCAAGGCAGCGGCGATGTACTCCCGCGAAGCATCGCGACTCTGCAGGCGTTCGAGAACGCCATGGCGCTCGACATCGCCATGGGTGGCTCGACCAATACCGTATTGCACATTCTGGCGGTGGCGGAAGCGGCGGGCGTGAACTTCACCATGGCCGATATCGATCGGCTGTCGCGCAAGGTACCCAACATCTGCAAGGTGGCGCCCTCATCTCACCACCACGTCGAGGATGTGCACCGAGCGGGCGGCATCTTCACCATCATGGGCGAATTGGACCGCGCTGGACTCATTCACCGCGAGGCCAAAACCGTGCACGCGCCGACCATGGGCCAGGCCATCGCCGAGAACGACATTCATCGCACGACAGCCAGCGAAGCAGCAAAGCAGCGCGCCCTAGCAGCGCCCGGTGGCGTGCCCACGCAAACCGCCTTCTCGCAGGAGAAGTACTTCGCGGCGGCTGACACCGACGTGGAAAAGGGCTGCATCCGCGACGTGGTCCACGCCTACAGCAAGGACGGCGGCCTGGCGGTTCTCTATGGCAACCTGGCCAAAGACGGCTGCATCGTGAAGACCGCGGGCGTGGATGCCTCCGTCCTGCGCTTCGAAGGCCCGGCGCGCGTCTTCCATTCGCAGGAGATCGCATGCCAGGCCATTCTGGCCAACCGGATCAAAGCCGGCGACGTGGTGGTAATCGTGTACGAGGGCCCGCGCGGCGGGCCGGGCATGCAGGAAATGCTGTACCCGACCTCGTTCCTCAAGGGCAAGGGTCTGGGCAAAACCTGCGCGCTGCTCACCGACGGCCGCTTCTCAGGCGGAACCTCGGGTCTCAGCATCGGCCATGTCTCGCCCGAGGCAGCCGAGGGCGGCACCATCGGCCTTGTTGAAGAAGGCGACCGCATTCGCATCGACATTCCCAACCGGCAGATCGATCTGCTGGTCGACGAGGCGACTCTGATCAAGCGGCGCCGGGCCATGGAAGCCAAGGGCGACAAGGCTTTCCAGCCCGTCCGTGATCGAACGGTCTCGCAGTCGCTGCAGGCCTACGCGCTCATGACCACCAGCGCGGCCCGCGGCGCCGTTCGCGACATCTCGCAGTTGATGCGCAAGCGATAGAGAATGCTCTTGCACCACAGAGAGCACAGAGAACACAGAGGTCGGAAGGAAAGAAGGGTTCGGACCGGATAGAACCCAACCCTTCCCTTTCCGGTCCGTCTCTGTGGTCTCTGTGCTCTCTGTGGTGCAAAAAGAGCTAACTAACAGCACCTGCAGGGGCCGTCGCCGCCGTCATAGCGATGCGTCAGAACCTCGGTCAGCGCCTGATCCGCGGGCAAGTTCGTGCGCGCTGCTGCGGCTTCGCCTGACAGCTCCTTGGCCAGAGTGCCGAGCACCACAACCGTTGTTCCCAAACGCCACCAAGGGCGCGGCACATCGGCTGGCGTGACCGGCGTCGGCAGCCAAACAGGCTCGGTCTCGTGTAGCACCGCGACCTTGCGCCCTGACAAGACGAGCACCCACTCGCGAATCGAAACCACCAAGATGGCGATCACCAGCACCAGGAAGGTGCCTGCGGCGACGGCATCCAGGTAGTTGTTGAAGATCAGTGCCTCGGTGGCCACACGCTTGGCCGCTGGCACTTTGCCTGCCGCCAGGTCGGCCGAAAGTCTTTCCGCCATGGCCACAAACCCGACACGTGGGTTGGAATGGAAGATCTTCTGCAAGGCGGCGGCAAACGTCGCGCTGCCCAGCCAAGCCAGGGGCAACAACGTCACCCAGCTGTGGCGGGCCTTGCCCATCTTGATGACCATGGTCGTGGCAAAACACAGCGCCACGCAGGCGAGCAGCTGGTTGGCAATGCCGAAGAGCGGCCACAGCGAATTCACCCCGCCCAAGGGATCCTTCACGCCGGCATAGAGGAAGTAGCCCCAGGCCCCGGCAAAAAGCACGCTGGCCGTGATGTTGGCGGGATAGGACTTGGTGTCGCCGAACGGCTTCCAGAAGCGGCCACCCAATTCCTGCAGCAAGAAGCGTCCGATGCGCGTGGCCACATCCAGCGTGGTCAGGATGAACAGCGCCTCGAACATGATGGCGAAGTGGTACCAAAGCTTCATCGCGGTGGCGCCTCCGATGAGCTTGCCGAAAATGTGCGCCATGCCGATGGCCAATGTGGGCGCGCCGCCAGTGCGCGCCAGCACAGACTTCTCGCCGATGGCGCGCGCCAGGTCCGTGATCTGGGCGGCGGTCACCGGAAAATTCCACGCCGACACCGCGGCCGCAACCGCATCAGGCGTGCTGCCCACCAGCCCGGCTGGCGCATTCACCGCGAAGTACAGCCCGGGGTCGAGCACGCAAGCCGCGATCATGGCCATGATGCCCACAAAGCTCTCCAGGCACATGGCGCCGTACCCGATACTGCGCACATGGCGTTCGCGCGTGATCATCTTGGGCGTGGTGCCGCTGGCCACCAAGGCGTGAAATCCGCTCACTGACCCGCAAGCGATGGTGATGAAGCAGAAAGGAAAGATGCCGCCCGCCACCACCGGCCGCATTCCGCCAGTGAAGCGTGCGGGATCGGTTAGCCACGGCATTTGGATGGGTGGCAGTACCAGCAAGATGCCCAAGGCCAGCAGCACCACAACGCCGATCTTGAGAAAGGTCACCAGGTAGTCGCGCGGAGCCAGCAAGAGCCACACCGGCAGCACGCTGGCGGAAAGGCCATAGGCGATCAGGCACAGCGCCAGGGTCGTCTTGCTCCAGGTGAAGGTCAGCGCGAAGGTCGCGTGCTGGTTCACCCAAAATCCGCCTAGCAGCGACGCCAGCAGGAACAGCGCCCCGATCACGGTCATCTCCAGCACCTTGCCCACGCGCAAGAAGCGCACGTACACGCCCATGATCATGGCAAAGGGGATAGTCATGGCCGTGGTCACCACGCCCCAGGGGCTTTCGGCCAAGGCGTTGGTCACCACCAGCCCGAGGCTGGCCACAATGATGATGAGGATTCCCAGCACGGCCAGCATGGCGATGGTGCCGGCAAAACCACTGACCTCGTCGCGTACCATCTCAACCAGCGACCGGCCGTCGCGCCGGACTGAACCGAACAGGATGACGAAGTCCTGCACGGCTCCGCCCAGAAGAACGCCGATGAGAATCCACAAAGTTCCCGGCAGGTAGCCAAACTGCGCCGCCAGCACCGGCCCGACCAGAGGCCCGGGCCCGCTGATGGAGGCGAAGTGATGGCCAAAAAGCACGTACTTGTTAGTGCGGACGAAATCGCGGCCATCGTCGTGAACCTCGGCAGGCGTGGCCCTGAGATCGTCGAGCATCAGCACCTTGGCCGCGATCCACTTGGAATAGAAACGAATCCCGATGGCGTAGGTACAGAGCGCCGCCACCACCATCCACGCAGCATTGAGCGCCTCGCCGCGCCGGCTGGCCAGCACAGCATAGGCCGCCGCGCCCAGCACGGACACCAGCGTCCAGATCACGATTTTCAAGAGTCGCTTCATGGCTTTCGGTTGCGGCGTCAAACGACGACGGACATGACGCTAACACCGACGGGGCGAAGGTCACAAGCGCAGCACGGTGTGGACAAACAGGCCGGCCGCGCCATAACCTTGGACCGTGAGTGACAACGTCGATGTCTTGGTGCTCGGGGCTGGCATCAGCGGGCTTTGCCTGGCCCATCGGGTGGCGCAGGCCGGGCGCACGGTGCTGGTTCTCGAATCCGCGGCCCAGCCGGGCGGATGTGTCCACTCGCAACGGGAACCCGCCGGTTATTGGTTCGAAATGGGAGCGCACACGCTCTACAACTCCTATGGCTCGCTGCTGACAATCATCGGGGAGCTGGGTCTGCGCGACCGCATGCTCACGCGGCGCAAGGCACCCTTTCGCCTGCTGGTCGACGGCAAGCTGCGCAGCATCCCCTCGCAACTGAGCTTGCCCGAGCTGTTCGCGTCGGCCTGGCACGCATTCAGCGAGCGCAAGCAGGGACAAACCGTGGCCGACTACTACGGCAAGCTGGTAGGCCGGCGAAACTGGAAGCACGTGTTGGCACCCCTGTTCACGACCGTGCTCTCGCAGCCGGCCGACAACTTTCCTGCCGACATCCTGTTCAAAAAGCGCGCGCGCCGCAAAGACATCCCGCGCAGCTACAGTTTTGCCGGCGGAATCCAGACTCTGACCGACCGGATCGTGGCGCAGCCGAAAATCACCGTGCGAACCAATGCACAAGTGCGCGCCCTAGCCCGTACCGGAGGTAGCTTCGTCGTCGAGATCGCCAGCGGAGATCGCGTGTTTGCCCAACGCCTGGCCCTGGCCCTGCCCGCCCCCGAGGCGGCGCGCTTGCTCGCGCCCCTGGCACCGGATATCGCCACCGCCCTGGTCGGAATCCAGACTGCGAAAATCGAATCAGTGGGTGTCGTGGCCGAGGCCCGTCATGTTCGCCTCCCGCGCCTGGCCGGCATCGTGCCGATCGGTGACACGTTCTTTTCAGTGGTCACGCGCGACGTGGTTCCCGACGAGCACCTGCGCGCCTTCACCTTCCACTTCCGCCCTGGCCTGTCGCTCGACGAGCGCATCGACCGTATCTGCGCCGTCATTGGCGTGGGCCGCAGCCAGCTTGCGTGTGTGGCCACCCACGCCACGTCTCTTCCGTCGCTGGCGCTGGGACACGCGGCCATTGCCGAAGAGATCGACCGGCGCCTGCCAGCCAGTGGCCTCTACGTCACCGGCAACTACTTCGGCGGCCTGGCCATCGAAGACTGCTCCTTGCGCTCGGCCAAGGAGGCTGAGCGCCTGCTGGCCGAAACGCGGCCAGCCTGAGCGGTAGCGGCCCGCGGCACCTGGAACGCTCAACGCCCTCGCCCCCCGCTTTCCGCCTCCCGCGCGCCTCACACGAACACGCTCACGCTCTCGCCCACGCGACCCGCGAGCCGGCGTGTCCGGCGCCCGCAATTGCCGGACAGACTTCATTCACTTTGAGTAGATGACAATCTCCTTCCCGCCGTCGGCCGCCTTGCGCAGCACCGCGATCTTGTTGCCGCCGGCGGACCAGGGACAGGGATGCTTGTCGGGCAGCGGAACCTCGCCCAGCGCGGTCACCTTGCCGCTGGTCGGTTCAAGGCTGAAGAAGGCCTGCGAATATCGACCTTCCTCGTCCATGTTGCCGGTCTGCGGACGGTCGGCCACCAGCGAGAACACGACCCGGTTGCCTACCTGAAACTGTTGCAACGACAGCACATCGTATTGCTTGGTCGCCAAGTTGAGCGACCGCACCTTCTCGCCCGGTCCTACCAGTTCGAAACCGGCCTGTCCCGCGGCCAGCACGATGACCGCGTCCAGGTCTGGCTTCTCGGCCCGCTTGCGGATGTAGTCGAGGAACGTGTCCAGCTTGGGCGGCATCTTCCCTGGGCCGGTCTTGCCCTTCATCACGTCATAGAGAGCGAACTTGGGGGGCTCGCGCGCGTCGCTGCGCCGGTTGTACGCGCCCGGCGTTTGCACCATGGCTTGCAGGTGGCTGTGGGCAAAACCGAGAAAAGTCGCCGAGGCGTCGCCATCTATGGTCCCGCCCGGAGTTACCACCAGCGCCTTCACCGCGATGGTGCTGCCGTCCGGCCGATAGGTCTGGATGGAATAACGGTCACCGGTGGGCAGTCGCTTCTGGCTGTAGGTCACCAACGCGTTGGGCGCGTGGGACAGCTCACAGTCGTCGAATGAGCCGGTCTGGCGCCTGATTCGCCCCGCGGGGTCGACGATGGCAGCCCGCCGTGATCCTTCGTTGGCCACCACAAACCAGTATCCCGACAGACCCAGGATCTTCTCGGGAGCACCTGAGAAGTTCACCAGATCCGTCACCTTGGTCTTTCCCCCAGGTGGTCCCACATGCAGTTGCACCGCGCCCTTGCCGGTGAAGACGATGTAGGCCAACTTGCTGCCCGCCTGATCCAGGGCGAAGGCATCGTGCATGGCGGCCTCGCCAGCGGTGATCCGGCCCACCACCTTGAGCTTCGGCGCAGCTGCCGCATGGCCGCTGGCCCCCAGCACCGTCGCCACTGCCAATATCGAAATCCGACGCTTTATGATTGCTTGTTTCACAGTCAGACATGATACCTCCACTCACATGTGTGGGGAAACCCTCTAGTTCCACAGACGAGATCCTGCGTTTCACCTCACAAAAATTTGTAAATCGGCTTATAATTGCGCCGCTACTAGTTCGAGCAGGGGGCAGCAGCGGGGTTCACTCCGTGGGGCACCTCGGACGGTCGCGCGTCAGCATGACCAAGCTCGTTTCACCCAGGGCAAAGCGTGCGCAAGGCTCGGAAAGGCGCGCGACCCCCGTCCCGCATTCGGGACGCGAGGCGAATACGCCCAGGCCCGGACGGGCGCAACGCACACCTCCGCCCGTCACTGAGTCCCTCAGCCGCGCCCAGAAGCAGGAGCTTGACTGGCTGCGCGGCTCCCTCTTTCAAATCGAGACGGTCATGGACTCCATGGCCGAGGACATCTACTTCAAGGATCGCAACGGCCGCTTCACCCGTGTCAACCGCGCGCTGGCCACTCACCTCGGACTTTCTGACCCGACCCGGGCTATCGGTCGCAACGAGATGGATTTCTTGTGCCGGGACGAGGCCGAACACCGCTGCCGCGACGATGAAGAGATCCTGCGTTGCGGGCGCACTCTCGTCGATGTGGAGGAGAAGTGGCACCTGCCCGGCCGCAGTGAGCGCTGGCTCTCCACCACCAAGATTCCACTACGCGACTCGTCCGGCTTGATCGTCGGCACCTTCGGAATCTCACGTGACATCACCGAGAAGAAACGCTTCGAGGCGGAGCTGGAACAGAAAGGTTTCTACGATCCGCTGACCCAGGTTCCCAATCGCGCCATGTTCGACAAGCGTGTGGAGCGTTTGGTCGCGCGCACCCGGCACCTAGGTGCTTCGAGCCCGCTCTTTGCCGTGGCCTGGTTGGATCTCGATCGCTTCAAGTGCATCAACGAGAGTCTCGGGCACGGTGCCGGGGACGAGCTGTTGGTGCGAACCGCCCGCCGCATAGAAGCCTGCCTACGTCCAGGCGACGTGCTGGCCAGGGTGGTGGGTGATCAATTCACGATTCTGCTCGACGATCTGCACAGCGAGAGCGATGCGGTTCGCGTGGCGGAGCGCATCCAGAATGCCATGGCGCTGCCCCTCACGGTGGTCGGGACCGAGGTCTTCACCTCGGTCAGCATCGGCATCGCGCTATCCAGCTCGGGCTACTCGCGCCACGATGACATGCTTCGCGATGCCTACACCGCGCTCTACCGCGCCAAGGCTGCTGGCCGGGCCCGCCATGAAGTCTTCGATGCAGACATGCACCGGCGCGCGGTCGACCAATTACAGCTCGAGACTGATCTTCGCCGGGCCGTCGAACGCCAGGAGTGGGTCGTCCACTACCAACCCATCGTAGACTTGGCAACGCGGCGCTTGGCCGGATTCGAGGCGCTGGCGCGCTGGCGCCATCCCTGCCGCGGCTTGGTGATGCCCGACGCATTCATCCACACCGCCGAGGAGACCGGGCTCATCCGGCCGCTCGGGATGTGGGTTCTGCGAGAAGCCTGCCGCCAGATGCAGCACTGGCACGCCAATCTTCGCCACCAGCCGCCGCTCGGCATCGCTGTGAATCTGTCCACCTGCCAGCTTGCCGATGCCGATCTGCCTCAACAGGTTCGCCGTGTGCTCGACGAAACCGGGTTGCGTCCGAACAGCTTGACCCTGGAGATCACCGAGAGCGCGCTGATGCAAAGCATGCAAGCAGGCGCGGCGGTGCTACAGGAATTGCACGAAATGGACGTGCACTTGGATGTGGACGACTTCGGGACCGGCTATTCTTCGCTGGCCTATCTGCAGTCATTCCCGGTGCAGACCCTGAAGGTCGACCGCTCCTTCGTCAGCTCCATGCACAGCGGCGCTCAGCAATCCGAGATCGTGCGCGCCATCGTCGGGCTGGCCCACAACCTGGGCATGGACGTGACCGCCGAAGGGGTAGAAACCCCGCAACAGATGGAGTCGCTGCACGCGCTCAAGTGCAGGCGTGCCCAGGGCTACTTCTTCTCCCGCCCCGTGCCGGCAGAGGAAGCCGAGCGCCTCATCATTGATGGCCCTCCCGCCTTCTGGGACGAGCGTTCGGAAACAAAGATCGTTCAGACCGAGGGCCTTTCGCGGCAGCCGCCAGACCGCACTACCAGTTCTCGATGACGCCGGCGTCCGGGATCGACGACGTGAGCGGCACGGTGTCGATGCCACGCGCGCCCATTTCGGCCAGATGGAAACGCACCCGGGCGAGAGGCAGCTTGGCGGAGGCGGTGTCCACCTCGATGCTGTACTCGGTGTAGCCTTTGCCACTGATGCGGCTGGGCTCGTCGGCATAGAGATTGTTGTCCGCCAGATACTTCTCCACCGCAGCAGCGCGTGACACCGGCACGTTGAAGAGCAGCAAGACCTTGTTCTCGGCGTTGGTTGCGCCGTAGAGGTTGAGCAGAAACATGCGCAGAAGCTCGTACTTCTCCGGCTGCTCGCGGATGCGGGGATTGGCCCANNCTTCCGCTCTGGGTGATCTCCAGGCCCAGATCGGCTCCACCGTTGCGCACCTTGGCCTCGGTCTTGCCCCAGGTCTCGAAGATGAGCACGCCGCTGTCGATCTTGGGCGGCGTGCTGTACTTCTGCACCGAGAAGCGCCGAAAGCGATCGAGAAGGCCGGCCTCTTTCAGCCGCCCCTGGATCCAGTCGAGGGCCAGATAGGGCATCTCTGCCGCTGCGGTAATCAGAGGTTTGTGGTCAGTCAGCTCTTTGAGGAAGCCGCGTACGCCGTCGTATTCCTTGTCGGGCCGAATGATCCCCACCAGACGCACACTGCCGCGCTTGAGCGACAGGACACGACGGAGTTCCACGTCCTTGCCGTACTCATAGCGCAACTCGAGCACGCGCTCGCGGATCCAGTCGTCGCCGGCAATGGCCACGTCCAGCTCGCCGATGGCGAGCTGGGTGGCGAATTCCTGGGGCCGGCCATCCCACCCATACAGGTAGCCAACCGAGGTGAACCGGCTGGGCCCACCGGTGTCGTAGCCGGCGATCTTGAAGCCAGCCTGCTCGAGCAGCTTGATGAGATTGCCGCCCCGGTTGGGATCAGCCAGCGAGCCCGCTGGCATACCGATTTTCAAAACTGTGTCGCTCATTTTGTAGGGCACCTATCCTGCCGACAAACCCGGCCCCTGTCACGTTCGGCGACAAATCTCCGTGCTGTGGTGAAAAGAGCTTGCTAGAGCGCCGAACGGTTTGCCG
>PMLB01000132.1:0-1788 GCA_003158735.1 Myxococcales bacterium
ACACCGGCGGCTTCACCAGGACGACCACCGGCGGAACCACCAGGACGAATACCGGCGGAACCACCAGGACGAATACCGGCGGCTTCACCAGGACGAATACCGGCGGCTTCACTGCAACGACCACCGACACGAGTGTTGCTTCAGACGAGACCACGGCGCCCGACGAAGAGCCACCCAGCAACTAGGAATCTGACCGCAAGCATCCGGTTTCGACGATATCTCTGACCAGAACCGTGAGTGAGGGGGAATGTCCTCTCACTCACGGTTCTTTTCGTTCTGGTCCATCGGTCCCTGGGTGGCGTCCGCTGTTTGGGGCGAGACTCCCACAGGTCCGGCTTGTCGGTAGACCGCAGGCCAGCCGGGGCGGCCACCGTGAGCGGTCGTCGGCCTGCGTGCCCGTGAGAGGTAGAGTGGTAGCGACCAGTGTGGCGCGGTTTGCGTGGGCTTGCGCAAGGCCGACAGCGAGCGCGNNGCCCAGCGTGCTCTCTGCCCACACACCCTCGCTACACGGTCCGCAGGCCGCCCTTGCGGGTGGCCCGCGATTTCCCGACAGGCTCTATCCAGTTATCTCCGTGGTCTGCGAATCCTGCGCAAGATCATGGCGAACCCAAGCAGGAAGATCGGGGCTGCGAGGCCACGGCTGGCTGGCGCTGTGCTTCCCAATGCGCAATCGCAGCCCGAACGGTGTAGCTGTGCGGTGATGCCCGTATCATTGCCTCGGGCATCGGGATTGATTCTGCCGCCGGCGCCTGGGTAGCCTGCATCACGATTGCCGCCCGTTCCCCCGCTGCCGCTCGCGCCACCAGAGCCGCTGCCACTTGAACCACCGAGGGGTGCAGAGAGGGAACCGCCGAAGCCGCTGGAACCGCCGCGGCCGGAAGTGCCGCCGAAGCCCGGGGTGCCGCCGTAGCCCGGGGTGCCGCCGTAGCCAAGAGTGCCGCCGGTGCTGGTGGTGCCGCCGCGGATGGAAGTGCCACCGAAGCCGCTGGTACCGCCGTAGCCAAGAGTACCGCCGTAGCCAAGAGTGCCGCCGGTGCCGATGGTGCCGCCTCGGCCAAAAGTGCCGCCGGAGACTGGAGTGCCGCCGACCGGAGTACCGCCATAGCCGAAAGTGCCGCCGTAGCCGAAAGTACCGCCGGTGTTGGGGGCGCCGCCGCGGCCAAACGTGCCGCCGCTGTTGGGGAAGCCGCCTCGGCTATAAATGCCGCCCGAGGGGTAGCCGCCATCGCTAATCATGCCGCCAAAGCCGGTGGATCCGCCGTAGCCATAGCCACCGTAGGCGGGGATGCCGCCCGTCGGGTAGCCGCAGTAGGGATCCACCTGGTTGCAAGTGCCCATGCCGTCACAGAGCAGGCAAGTGCCGCAAGTCGTTCCGTAGGGAGGGCGAGCGCAGTTTCCGACTCCGTCGCAAGTGGACTTGCAGATTCCAGAGCCCGGGCCGCATTCTTTCTCCGGGTCGCTGCCGGCCACGTAGGGGCGACAGGTTCCGGCTTGCCCGGCCTGATTGCAGGACAGGCAGGTGCCGTCACACGCGCTGTTGCAGCACACGCCATCCGCACAGAAGCCCGAGGCGCAGGTGCTGGCACTGCTGCACGCCTGGCCATTGCTGGCCTTGCAGTTGCCGCTGCCGTCACAGGCTTCTCCGCTCGAACAACTGCCCGGAACCTGGGTTCCCGCCTGTGCGAGGACGCAAGTGCCTTCCTGGCCGCTCACGCTACACGATTTGCATGGACCTGTGCAGGATGCAGATTCACAGCACACTCCATCGACACAGTTGCCGGAAACGCA
>PMLB01000132.1:1809-2555 GCA_003158735.1 Myxococcales bacterium
CGTGCGCACATACCAGGTCGGGCCCTTGGCATCCAGCTCCCAGGTTTCGTGGATCCCCGTCGTCATGCTCCAGACGTCGCCAAAGACGACTTCGCGCCGCCGTGTGGAGTCGTAGGCAGCAGAGTAGGGCGTGCCGTAGTCGAGATAGTCCCCGGTGTTGAAGTAGACCCACCCCGCCGAGATTGGATCCCACTCCCAGAAGGCGCTGTTGCTGCCCGTGCCGTAGTAGCCGTACATCGAACTCTCTTCGACGAAGAGCTTCTGCAGACCCTCATCGTAGGCGAGGATCGGATACTGACGAGGACTNNTCCCAAACCTCGTTGCGCATCGGATCCTGGTAACCGCCAGGCGGCAAACCCGGCGCGGGGGGAAGATAGTACTGGTAGTTGCTCATCCCAGCGAAGAGCAGGATCTTGTTGCGAGTAGTGTCTGTGACCATGCCGTGCGAGTAGAGCGGGTCGGGGCTTGCTGTAGGGGAAAGCTGCGTCCACTGTCGTGTCGTGCTGCTCCACTCCCAGGTGTCGCCGAAGACTGTCTGATAGTACATGCCCGAACTCTGATTGCTTTGGCCGCCGTAGAGAATTAGGGATTTTCTGACCGGATCGTAGGCCAGGCCGGCATCGGAGCGCGCAGGCGGCTGGACATCGGTAATGACCTCGGTCCAGGTCGTGCCATCCCACTCCCACAGATCGTCGAAAGGCTGCTGGTTGAAGTCCACTCCGCCGAAGACGTAGGTCTTGCCCGTG
>PMLB01000313.1 GCA_003158735.1 Myxococcales bacterium
GTTGGCCGCGTCCCGGCGGCTGGGGGCCCGCGCCGTCGACATGACCCGCCTCTACGCGGCAAATACCCTGGGCGCCGCCCTGGGCACGCTGGTCTGTGGGTGGATCACTATCCGCGTTCTGGGCGTGAGTCACTCAATGCTGGTGGCCGGGGGCTTCAACATCGTCTCCGCCCTGCTGTGCTTGCTGGCCGCGCGCCAGGAGAGCGACACGATCCCGGTGGACTCCGTTCCGCAGCCGACGCCGGCTGGCGCTGCGCCCGCGCCGGCAAGCAGCCAGGCCCTCCTGCTGGCTTGCGCGGTCCTGAGCGGAGCAGCCGTGCTGTCGCTCGAGGTGGTGTGGGCTCGGCTGGCCTCCTTCACTCTGGGAAACCGGTGCTTTGCCTTCTCCACGTTCCTGGCTTGGGTCCTGGTGTGGCTGGCCGCCGGATCTTGGCTGGCGGGCCGGCTGGTTCACCGCTTTGCGGGGCGCTCGTCGCTGTTGCTGGCCGTGCTGCTGCTGGCTGCAGCGGCCGGCATCGGCAGCTCCATCCTGATCGTCAATGCCTGGATCGTGAGTCCGGGAAATCTGGCGCAGGTCCTTCCCCACAGCGTGGCCGCGGTGGTGCTTCTGCGCGTGCTCGGCATGGGGCTTGTCATGTCTCTCTTCCTTCTGCCGCTGGGTTGCCTCTTTCCCACCGGCCTGGCCTGCCTGCGCACCATCGAGTCTCGCACGGGAAGCGCAGCGGGACGCTACTATCTATGGAACACCTTAGGCTCGGTGACCGGATCCTTGCTTACAGGTTTTGTGGTCATTCCGGCCATCGGCTCGTTCGCTTCCGCGGTCAGCATGGCCGCCTTGTGCAGCCTGGCCGCCCTGATGGTGTTTCTCGCGCTGGCGCGCAAGTCCCAGGATCGACGCGTGGCCACTGTCGGCGGGCTAGCCGCAGTTGCCATTCTGGCCATCGTGCCACTGGTCGTTCCGGCGCAACTGCGTTCCATCCGAGCGGGCGAGCGTTCCCTCACTCGCGTCGAAGACGAATGGGGAGTGTTCCAGGTGACCGAGCTTGCCGACGGACGGCTTCGCGTGACCAACAACAAGACCGAACTGGTCTTCCTGGCGGGTGACTTCTCCACGTCCTACGTGCAGGAGATGCAGGGACACCTAGCCAGCTTCATGCGGCCCCAGGCCCGCAGCGCTCTGGTGCTGGGTAGCGGCTACGGAATCACCGCCGGGGCGCTGGCGGCCAACCCAGGCCTGCAAAGCATCGCTGCCGTCGAAATCGTGCCCGCCATGGTGGCCGCGGCCGATTTGTTCGAGCCCTACAATCTGTCCTATCACCGACAGCCTCGGGTCAAGGTCTTCGTGGATGACGGCCGGCACTTCCTGGCGCGCAGCCGGCAAAAATACGACATTGTCTCAATCAACGTATCTGACCCGCATTTGCCCGGCGACTCCTCGCTGTTCCATGCGGACTTCTACGCATTGGTGAAGCGTCATCTCAATGAGGGGGGCGTGGTGGTCCAGCATGCATTTGGCATCGACGCCAAGGTGGTGCTCTCCACCCTGCAGCGCGCATTCCGTCACCTTCGCCTGTTCCCTGCCTACCAAAATGACTACAACGTCGTGGCCGCAGACGAGCCCCTGGCGCCTTCCCAGGCCGAAGTGGCTCGGCTGGCCGCCCTGCCATCGCTGCGCGACGCCCTGGCAGGCATCGGCATCCTGCCGCCCATCGATCCCTGGATCATGTTCTCGCGCGGGTGGACGCCAGCCCAGCTTCCCGGACTGTTCGACGCCGCCCTGGTGGCGACGGACGATCGTCCCATACTGGAGTTCTCGCAGGCTGGGGACTCGTTGCTGTGGTTCTTTAGCAACGAGTGATGCCGGATCTGTTCAAAGCGTAGACCACGACCAGCCAGCGGCACGCCACGTCGTGGTCTTGTCCTGCCGTTGGCTGAACGCTTCGCTCAGAACATTAACCCGACGTTCACATGAAATCGCCATGAGCTGTCGCCCGGCTTCGGGTTGAGGGGTATCGCCGCGGCTAGACTCAGATCGCCAATCGGCAACTTGAAGACAAACGGCGCAACGCCAAGGCCGTGGCGGAAATGCGAGGCCGAGAGTCCATCGAACGAGAAGGCCACCACACCACTGTCTAGAAACACGGATCCATACCAGGGGCGCAGAATGGGGAACTGCAGGTCGATGTTCTGAATGATGCGCAGGTTGCCGCCCACCGGCTGGTACTGCACGGCGAACGCGCTCGGCACGTAGATCGTCTCGGTCAGGAGGCGGTCCAGATCGTATCCGCGAACCGTGGTGTCGCCGCCGGCGAAGAAGCGTTCCACTCGGGGCAGCAGAGATGCGCCCCCAAGCGGAAATCCTTGGTCGTAGCGCAGACTGTGGCGCAAGCTCAGCCACGACACCAGCGGCACCACCGCCAGCGAATGGCCACTCAGCTTGACGAAGGAGTCCGATCCATAGTCAAAGGAGAAACGCGGCAGGGCCAGTTCCGCGCCCACGCCCACCCTGAAGCCGCGGCTCGGCACCAGGGTATTGTCGAGCCGCTGCCACTCGATGCTCGTGCTGATACTGCCCACGATGGTGCCGATGCTGACCGTGCTGTCGTTCTCGTCGGCGCCGGCCCCGCGTGCCAGAAACTCCGTGTGAAAGGTGTCGCGAAAATTGTAGCGGACGTTGGCATCCACGCCGGGGAACAGCTCGCGCGCAAATCCGATGAAGGTGGCGCCCGAACGCAGATCGCCCAGACGCACGGTGGCCTGGCGTAAGTAGTTGCCTCCGATCTCCAGGCGGAAGAGCGAGCCGAAGAAGCGCGGATCCACAAAACTGGCGCTGACCCGAGTCAGCGACAAGCCATAGGCTCCCTGTGTGGTGAAGGTCCAGCCGTGACCGAAGAGGTTCCGGTGCTCGTAGCCCAGCGCCGCGTATCCGCCCACGGGGAAACTGGAGGTGGGCGATTTCTGGTCGGTGGAAATGCCCCCACCGATAGTTACGATGCCGAAATGGTCGTGTCGTTCTTCCACTTCGACTACCATGGGAACCACCGGTTGCTGCGGGCTTTCGCTGGGAAAGCTGACTGGGTTCGGGTTGTTGAAAAGCTGGATCATGGCCAGGTTGCGCTGTGCCCGTTCCACAGCACGCGTGGTCAGCAACGATCCCGGACGAATCTCGGCCCAGGTCATGATGGTGTCTTCCGTGGTCAGGAAATTGCCCCGCAGGAACACGGGGCCCACGTGCACCTGCGAACCCAGCTTGATGTTCCACACGATTGTGACGTGATCGCCCTCTCGCTCGATATGGGACTCGACGGTGGCGTTGCGATAGCCTTCGTCCCCCATCAGGCGTTTGAGTCGTTCCTCATCGCGGCGCACGACCGCCGGTTGGTAGGGTGCTCCTATCACCGTACGCAGCGACTTGCGCAAGAACAGGTCGTCGCGGGGCACGGGCGTGGCGGAATCGGCAGATACGAAGCGCATGTCCGCCACCCACTCCAGGGGGGCTTCCTCGATGAGAAAGCGCAGGTAAAGCGCGTTGGATTTTCGCCAACCCGGCTCTTCTTCGTGCGGGATGACCGCCTTGGTCCCCGTGGGTGCCGGCCGCCACTCGCCCGGCGCTGGCGCAATCTCAGCACGCACCTTGCTTCCCGGACGACCGATACTCTCGTAGTAGTCGACCAGGCTCTGCACGTCGAGTTCGATCTGCCGTGGAGTCGCAAAACCGCCCTCGCCCAAGCCGAGGAAGCCCAAGAACGGGAACTCTTTGGTTCGAATCTCTTCCGCCAGGGTGGAAGACGACACCTGGTGGTTGCCGGCGAACTCCACCCCGCGCACTTTGAGGACCGGCCCCTCATCGATGGTGAAGACGATGCGGTCGGCGTCCTCGTCGATACGCTCGCGCCGCCAGGTAATCTTGACCAGCATGTGGCCCCGCTCGCGGTACGCCTTCCCGAGCGTTTCTGCACCCTCGGCCGCATCAACGTCGTCGTACACGCCGTGCGCCAGGGCAGCGACGTCGCCCGTCAGCGCGCCCGCGGACCGTGAGTGATTGCCCTCGAAAGCCAGCTCGATGCGCCGGCGTTCTTTGACCTGGATGCCCAGGTGCACCTCCTTCTCGCTGTGATCCACGCTCGAATTGGGGTCAAAGTCATCAGTGACACGTGCGCCGGGATAACCGAGCTTGGCGTAGCGCCGGGCGAGAGCAGTCTCGTCGATGCGCAGGACGTTGCGGCGAAATAGCTCGCGGCGCAGCCACGGCCAGCGCCAAAAGTGCCAATCCATGTGGCGAAAGCTGTCCGCAATATCGCCGGCAGAAATGGCGCGGCTTCCGGTCACGTTGATCTTGCCCAAGGGATAGCCCGTCCCTGGCTTCACACGCACGTCCAAGTTGACCCTGGCCGGAACCTTGTTGGTGCTGTGTTCAACTATGTGTACTTCTGCGTCCTGAAAGCCCTGCGCGTGCAGGTAGTCGCGCACGTGCACGGCCTCCGCGTCGAGAAAGGTGTCCCGCAGCTCTCCCGCCGGGGGCAGGGCTTGCCCGTTGCGAAGGCTGAGCTGCCGGAGGATCTCTTCCTGGCGCACGCCCGGACGGACGATGGGCTGGTTGCCCGAAACGAAGATCTGACGTACGCGATCGAAGGCTCGCAGACGAATCTGCAGGCGAACTCCGCCGGCCTCCGTCTGAACGGCAATCTCAGCCTGATAGCCTACAGCTTTGAGCAGATTTTTGAGACGGGGAGCCGTCCCTAGAGGTGTCCCGACCCGATCGGCTTCGCCGGACTCGACAAAGGGCGCATGCAACGGGGCGATGGTGGCCACCAGGCCTTCGACGCGTCCGGGGGGATCGATCGAGCCCTCTAGCGAGACCGAAACGATGTGTGGTGCCGGGACCGTCATAGCCGCATCCCGTTGCACAGAGGGCGCATCCTGTCCGCGCGCCCTGGCCGCAAGGCCGGTGGCCAGCAGGACCGCTGCAAGCGCAAGGTGAGTGCTCTTTCTCGACAAGGGTTCCAGCACGGATGTCAGAGAGTAGTTCGGTGGATTTCGGTCATGGCAGGGTCATGAACCGGATTGGGTAGTCGATGGTCATCTCCAACTTCAGACTTCCCACTGAATCGTTGATGCCCTGCTGGGGCGAATAGTTGAGTTGCTCGCCAATCAGGCGGGCCGTGAGGTAGTCCCGCAACCAGGCATTGGCTTGGGCCCGGTAGCGTACCTGGGTCTGGAAACCACGCAGATAGGACAGCTCCAGGGTGAATTCGCGACTCGCACGCGCCAGCACCTTCACTTCGAAGCCGTCCGCTCCCACGGCAGGACGCAGATTCAACTTGTGGCCGGTGAGAGATTGCAGGGTATCGTCGATGTAGGGCTCGACCAGGTTCGACACGGCATCGCGCGAAGCCTGGCCCATCATGTCGATTCCGCTCTGGGCGTTGATGCCGATGGTGCGTGCTCCCGTGCCAATGTCCTCGGTGGTTCGTCCAGAGAGCAGCAGCATCAGGGTCTGGTTGCGGTCGAGGCCGTCGGTGGTCGATAGGTCAATGGCTGCCTGGTTGATGGGGCCGGTGATGCGTATCTGAACCGTATGCTCGTTCTCAGAAGCGTCGGGATAGAGATTTGTGGCGTCGATGGCGAGCTCGGGGGTATCGCCCGCGGCCAGCGATTTGGTTGGAACGAAGGTGATGTGGTTTACGTTGGGCGTGATGTCAAAATCGCCGCGTAGCCCCAGAATGTGAAACCGCCCGTCGGTGGGCCGCACGTCCCCGGCCAGGGTGGGTGACGAGAGGGTTCCGCCCACGAACAAATCGACTTGCAGATAGATTTCCGTCGCCAGGTTGTTCTGCACCATGAAGCCGTCTCCCAGAGTGCGCACGCGCAGATTGAGACCCAGGTTTTCGAGCAAGGGCACACCTTCCCAGAAAGGACGCGACTCGGACTCGTTGATGCGCGGGGTGAGCATCAAGTTGCGCACATTGAAATCTCGGATGTATCTCCCAGAGATCAGACGGACATCGCCGCCCAGGCTGAGCGAGTTATGCAAGTCGCCGATCAGATCCAGCGTGAAGGAAAGATCGTCAATCTCGAGGCCCGGCGACCGGTAGACCAGGCGCTCGCCCTCTAGTGGCAGGTCTACCTTGCCCAGCACCAACTTGGGGCGCAGGCTCACGATGTGCATGCGACCGGGGCGTACCCCGGCGGCGCCGATCAGCAAGCGCCCGTCGTCGTTAATGCGTATTTTGACCTCGCGCAGGAGCAGCTCGCGGCTCGACAGCTCGATGGTACCGCTCTCGACGGCCACTCGGCCGCTGATGCCGCGTAAGCGTATCTGGATCTCGCCCAGATCGATGTGCGCCGAAACATTGGGCTGGTCCAGCGTCCCCGAAACCTTGGCGTCGATGCGCGCGCTGCCGGAGACATCCGATACGGCGTCGGGCACCAGCGACTCCAGCAGCGATGCGCTCACCTCCCCATGGACCTGCACGGCCAGAGTGGTCGGCACAAAGTTCGCGCCCAAGCCGGCCCGGCCACTGAGACGCAAGGTGGCCCCGCCCACTGTCACCGCCAGATCTCTCAACTCTACCGCATCCGATTGCAGATGCACCGTGCCCGACGGCACCGTGATAGGAGAGAGAAACCCCGCTGGCACTGCACTGATTGGACGAGCGATGGCGAGAGTACCGTCCACCAGGGGCTTCTTCGTGGTTCCAGACACCCTCGCCTCCAAACTGATCGCGCCTCCCACTTTCTGGAATTTTCTCCGCAAGAACGGTTGTAGGAATTCCAGGTTGAGTTGGCCCGACAGTGCGCCACGTAGCGATTCGCCGTCCAGCTCGCCCGTCACGCTGAAGCGCCCGCCCTCGTTGATGAAGCGCGCCTGCTCCAGCACGATGTGATCGCCCGCCACCGTGGCTCGCAGATCACCGTCGTTCTTCAGGCCGATCCGGCGGGTTGCGACCTGACCGCCAGCCCCCGTGATTTCTTCGCTGATGGATGCCTCGATCTCGGTCAGCACGGCCTGAACGGCGAAAGGCTTTCCCGGCTGCACCTCTACGCCGATATGTCCCGACAGGACGGCGTGAGCATCGAGATCCTTCAGTTGTCCGACCAATTCCGTGATCTCGCGGTTGCCCCGGAGCTGCAGCGCCAGATCCTCCAGAACCACGTGGGTGAATGACAGGTTTCCCTTGGCGCGCAGGCCGGCGGGAGTGAGCTGGGCGGTGGCGTCGACGGTGAACCGATTGAACAGCGTGCCTTTGACGGCGATGCCGGACTCCAGCGCGCTCAAGTTCAGGGTCGCATCGCCCAGCGCCACGCCCATGACGTTCACCCCGCGAAGTTCGATGGTGCCCGCTACCAGCGGGGACTTGGTGCTTCCTGACAGGCGCAAGTCGACGGACAGGCGGCCGGCCGCCGGAAGGTCGACCTGGGCTGCCGCCAGCACCGCAGCCACGGGCAGGTCTGTGACTTTGAGGTGCCATTCGATGGGCATGGCCTTGGGCACGAAGCGCATGTGGCCCTCGATCTGAATTTCGCCGCCACCCTTGCCGCTGGCCTGCAGCAAGCGCACCGCTACGCCCTCCTGGTCCACTTCCAGATCGATGCCCCCGATCTCCCAAGTCTGCCCAAGGACCGAAGCCGTCACCCCGGCCGGCATTTTGAAACGAATCTTCGGGTGGCGAAGCGGGCCGCTGGCCGTCACCTCGAACGCCATCTTGCCGGATACCAAACCGCCCGTGATAAGGGACTCCAAAGCAATCTGCTCGCCTTCCAGGCGGAATTCCAGGGCCGGCGACCGCAACATGTGCTGCACGGTCTTCTCGAACAATTTGAGTGTCCCGCTGCCAGTCAGAGAGCCGCCGGCCACCGCGGCAGCCAGTGAATCCACGTACAACGCACCGTCCCGCAGATGGAACTTGGTTTCGAGCGACGGCACCGAAGGAATGCCATCGACGCCGCCGATGTCTTTGACTTCGATGTGGCCGCTGGCGCGCGGTTGCTCCATCGTGCCGGTGACATCCAGCGCCACCGATGCCTCCTGCGCCAAGGGCGGCACGCCCAGCGAGGCGAGCAGGCGCGGCAGATTCGTGGTGCCCACGCGCAAGCCCAGGGCCAGCAGATGCTTGGCTAACTCGACCTTGCCCTTCACATCGACGCCAGCGCCTGGCACTTCGATGTGTATACCCGAGGTGCTGACCTCGGTGGGCGATGCCGTGGCCTGCCCGCGCAAGCGCAACGAGCGAGGCAAGGACATCCTCTTGCCCGTGCGTTCGAAAGATAGATCCAATCCACTCAACCTCCCGCGCTTGACCGCTGACATGGTCTTGTCGAATTCGGCCGTCGCTGACACTCGACCGTGCAACCTGCCAGCGGCCAGTTTGCGCAGTCCAGCCGGCAGGTAGCTGTCCACCGTGAAATGCTCGAAGCGAAGCTGCGTGCTGAGCTTGGGGACCATGAGATCCGCCTTGATGGAAAAGCGCCCCCCGCCCGGCGGCGAAAATGACAGTTCTTCCAGCTTGGTGTTGGGCGCCGATGCCTTGGAGTTGGGATCGAACTGCATACCCGCACGCAGTACCAGGTTGTGCACGGCGTACTGGTCGTAGGCAGCGTCCAGTCCGGCGATGTCGGCGTTGATGGCGATGCTCACGTAGGGCCCGAGGAGATCCGCCGCCACGCGCGCGCCGGCGCCGCCGACATGCAGCCCGGGAATGTTCATCGGCTTCAATATCGCGTTCAGGGCGTCGGCGGCCTCGTGGAACTCGGTGTGCATGTGAATGGCCGACACCGACTCGGCCGCATAGATGCCATTGAAGAACCCCTTGCCCGCCAGGGTGGTGTGCCCGGTCTTGCCCTCGGTCAGATCGAGAAAGATGTCGTCGGAGTACTCGCGCAAGGTGGCGACCTGTTTCACCTTCACACTGTCAAACGGCAGCACCTGGTCGAGCACGGTCAGGTATCCGCCCTGGCGCGCCTCCAGTCCCACGGCCTCCCAGCCGCAGAAGCCGTCCTCGACCTGCAGCCACGCCGGCGCGTGCAGATCGCGCAGGTCGAAGCCCCAGACATGGGGAAAATCGAAGACTACCCGCAACCCGTTGAGCTGGGCGTTGAAGATGCGGACCGCGAAGCCCTTGTCCGGCTTGGCGCCTGGTGGACGGGGCGGGGGAGGCGGCGAGGGATGCTTGGGATCGAACGCGGCCAGGAAACCGATGCCCTTCTTGGTCTTCTGCATGCGACCAAAACGCCAGTACGAGTTCGGTCCCACCTCCAGGTCGTGCATAAAGAGGCCGGCGCCGTTGATGAGCTGGTGCAACTCGATCTTGACGTCCAGGTGAGGCACGTCCAGCACCACCGTGCCTTCGGGGTCGAAGAATTTCACGCCGTCGACGGCAAACGGGGTGGGGCGCTTGGCCAGGATGTCCACGAGCAGCCGCGCCGGCCAGTGAATGGAGCGAAACTCCAACTTTCCGCGCATCTCGGGCAGGACCTTGGCCACGAACGCGCCCATGCGCTCGCCTTGCAGAAAGAACACTGCCCCAGCGACGGCCAGGCTGACCAGGCCCAGGAGGCTGGCCAGCACGATGCCGCTGATTTTGAGGATTCGTCGTCGGACCGAGGGCGCCACGTGCTCCCTCAGAGTAACCCGAAAAACCAAAGGCCGAGCGGAATTGCGGCCGGCTGAGTGGTAGTTTCCACCACACCATGGATGGCACGCTCTACATCGTAGACGCGCTCAATTTTCTGTTTCGCGCCTTTCACGCCTTGCCACCCCTTTCCAATAGCAAGGGCGTTCCCACAGGCGCGGTGTACGGGCTGTGCCAGATGCTGCTGCGTATCGAACGCGAGTGGCAGCCCACCCACCTGTGCGTGATCTACGATGCGCCGGGGCCGACCTTTCGCGACGAGATCTTCGCCGCGTACAAGGCCAACCGGCCGCCCATGCCCGCGGACTTGGTTGCCCAGATTGGCCTTTCCCACCAGGTGGTGGAGGCATTCGGGCTGCCCGTGCTCGCGCTGCCCGGCGTGGAAGCCGACGACACCATCGCCAGCTTGGCGCGACAAGCTGTGGCAGTCGGCCTGCGGGTGGTGATCTGTTCCTCGGACAAGGATCTGATGCAGCTCTGTTCTGACCGGATCCAACTGCTCGACACCATGAAGAACAAGCTGCTAGGGCCGGCAGAGGTGCAGGAAAAGTTCGGCGTCCCACCGGACCGACTCGGCGACCTGCTCGCCCTGATGGGCGACAGCGTGGACAACGTGCCTGGCGTCGCAGGCATCGGACCCAAGACCGCGGCTGATCTCATCAGCCAGTATGGCTCGCTGGATGGCGTGCTCGAACATGTGGCGGAGATCAGGGGCAAGAAGGGTCAGGCTATCGGGTCGAGCCGCGACGCCATCGAAGTCTCGCGCAAGCTCGTGCGCTTGCGTGAGGATGTGGCGCTGGGTCGAGACGTGCGAGATCTTCGGCGCGCCGAGCCCGACCGCGCCCGTCTGCACGAGCTGTTCGGGGATTTGGAATTCACCAAGCTGCTCGCGCAGGTCGATAGTGCGCGGGCTGCGGCGCTGGCGCCGAAGTCGGCGCCGGCCGCCGGTTCCGGAGCCGGGTCCGGTTCCCCCTGCGGGGACTTCGGGACCGCTACCCACCCTACCCACACCGCGCGCGGCGCTCGCGCCCTCGGCGAATCCGACGACCGGCTGCCGGTTCCCCCTGCGGGGACTTCGGGACCGCCACCCACCCTGCCCACCCCGCGCGCTTCGCGCGCGCCCTCGCCGGTTGCCGGTTCCGCCACCGCGCCCGAGATCACCGCGTTCCCCCTGCCCGCAGAAATCGTCCTCGACCGCGCTGGCCTCGCTGGCCTGTGCGCCGCCATTCGCTCCGCCCAGGCCTGCGGCGTGGCCGTGCTGGCCGAGGGCGCGCCGTACCCGCGCGCGGCGCTCGTGGGGCTGGCCTTCGCTTTGCCGAGCCGTGCCCGTTTCTACCTGCCGGTTGGTCACCGGCTGCTCGGTGGTCCGGCCATGCTCCCTGCCGCAGAGGCATTGGCCGCGCTCGGGCCGCTCTTGGCGTCCTCGGAGATCCGCAAGTATGCGCACGACGCCAAGGTTCTCGACGTCCTCCTGCGCGTGCGCGGAGTCACCCTGGCTGGTCTGGCCGGCGACGCGATGCTTGCTGCGTATCTGCTCGATGCCGGACGCGCGCCCTATGACTTGCCAGATTTGGCTGCGGCGGATGGGGCGGGGGAGGTGCCCGCGCGCGCAGCATGGCTGGGCAGCGGTCGCAACGCGCGGCCAGCCGGCGAGGTTCCGGTTGAAGATGTCAGCCGTCCCTTGTGCGACGAAGCCTGGGCCGCGCTAACCCTGGCCCGCCACCAGGACCAGGCCATGGAACTCCTGGGCCTGACCAAGATCTATCGCGAGGTCGAGCTGCCGCTGGTCTCCGTGCTGGCACGAATAGAGTGCTGGGGGATCCGACTGGACTGCGACCTGCTCCGGCAACTGGGCAACGAGGTCGCCGGGACGATCGCGACCCTCGAACACGAAATTCACGAGGCCGTGGGCACTCCCTTCAACATCAGCTCGCCCAAGCAACTGGCCGAGGTTCTGTTCGGCAAGCTGGGCCTGCCCGTGATCCGCAAGACCAAGACTGGCCCGTCAACCGACGCGGACGTGCTGGAGGAACTGGCCACCCTGCACCCGATACCAGCCAAGGTGGTGGAGTATCGCGGCCTGACCAAGCTCAAGGGCACGTACATCGATGCCTTGCCCGCCCTGGTCGATCCGCGCACCGGCCGCCTGCACACCACCTTCAACCAGGCCGTGGCCGCCACCGGCCGCCTGTCTTCCAGCGATCCCAATCTGCAGAACATCCCCATCCGCTCCGAATTGGGCCACCGTATCCGCAACGCCTTCGTGGCTGATCCCGGGTATCGGATCGTGTCGGCCGACTACTCGCAGATCGAGCTGCGAGTGCTGGCGCATTTTTCCCAGGATCCGGCCTTCCTCGACGCCTTTGCCTCGGGCCAGGACATCCACCGCCGAACCGCCGCCGAGGTCTTCAACGTGGCGCTGGATTCGGTCAGCAGCGAGCAGCGCCGCATCGCCAAGGCCATCAACTTCGGCCTGGTTTTCGGGCAGACCGACTTTGGGTTGGCCCAAACCCTGCGCATCGCGCGCGCCGACGCCCACGCCTACATCGAACGCTACTTCCAGCGCTACGCACGGGTGCGCCAGTACATGGACGAGGTCATCGCCGAGGCGCGACGCACCGGCGCGGTTTCCACCTTACTCGGGCGCACCCGGGCGCTGCCGCAGATCAAGTCGAGCCGGCCCCAGGAACGCAACTACGCCGAGCGCATGGCCCGCAACACGCCCATCCAGGGCTCGGCCGCCGATCTGCTCAAGCTGGCCATGATTCGCGTCGATCGAGAAATGCGGCGCTTCCCCGACGCGCGCCTGCTGCTCACTGTCCACGACGAACTGGTCTTCGAGGTCAAGACCGACGAGGTCGCGGCCTTCTCTGCCTGGGTCAAAAGCGTGATGGAGTCAGCCTACACGCTGCGCGTTCCCCTGGTAGTCGACGTCCACTCAGGGGCGAACTGGGGCGCGGCACACTGAAAGAAACCTGCCGAGATATACGGCGGTTTCGGCGAGCGCAGGCCGGCCAGCGTGTCCGTGAGCGGTAGCGGTAGCGACCAGCGTGCCGCGGTCTGCGTGGGAGGTAAGCGTGAGCGGTTCGCGACCCGCCTTCCGTCTTTCCGCATGCCGCCCACGAACTTCCATGAGGAGGCCCGTCGTCGTCAAGATGATCTCGCTCACGCCCTCGCACACGCGACCCGCGATCCGGCTCTTCTGGCTCCCCCCCAGACTCTCCTTACTTCTTCTTGCCGCCGGGGACGGACTTGTCACCCTTGGGCTGGCTGTCGCCGCCCTTCTGGTGCGCAGCCCAACCCACTATTTGGGGCGTCTGGCCTTCCAGCTGGATGGTCTGCGCCTCGGGGGGCAGGACCGCGTTGCCCTCGGCCAATATCTTGCCCTGCATATCCTCCAGCTTCTTGTGGATGATGAGCCCGTTGGACGCGGCAAACCCAGTGATGGAGTTAATAGAGAAGGTGCCGGTCACGATGACCTGTTCGCCTGGCTTGACGGTCAGTGGCTTGAGATCGCCGGTGTCCCAGTCTTTGATGGGGTAGTCGGCCACCAGCAGCGCACGCTCGCGCTTGGTGCCCGGGCTATCCGCCACGAAAAAGTGCGGCTGGTCGCAAGGCCGACAACCGGTCCGGTCGACCGCGATCGGCGCGGTCAAGGCATCGCCGCCCTTCTTCATGGCCTTCTTCTTCTCTGCCTTCTGTTTCTCGAAAAGCGTGTCGTTGCACTTGCGCAACTCGGCCGGGCACTCGTAGACCTCAGTCAGATAAGCTTTGACCCGCACGTCCTTGTCCATGTACTTGTCTTTCTGCTTGCGCAGACCGAACACCGACAGCTCGCCAGTCGGATACTGGACAGGCGCACTCGACACATTGAAACTGGGCGAGGGCGGCAGGTTGACCTTCACCGGCGGGAGAGCCTGGCCCTGAGCCAGCGCCGCACCCGATACCAGGGAAGCCATCGTGAAAACCGATACCATGGAGATTCGGAGCATGAGTTTCCCCTCTTCGAAGGCCAAAAGCCGCCGAACCGGCGGCCCGTATGTGAGGTTCCTGCATAACATGGTCATTTGCGCGCCACAAGGCCCCAGAAGTGTCCTTGTGATGTTGCTGGCGTCGCTGGCCTGCGTCGCCTGCACCCGGCACCACGGCAGCCCACGCCGGCCAGTCTCCGCGGCGCCGCACGATGCGGGCGCTTCCGAACCACATCGGCTGGCTCGCCCATCCGTCGGCGTCAAGCTACCCGAGATCGCCCCCAAGCCCACCCGGCCGAATCCCTACGGCGGGACGCTCCGTGTCCACCTCGAGGCCGAGCCGCCGCACCTCAACCCGCTGCAGGACCAGCTTCAGGTCATCCAGCGCGTGGTAGACCACCTGGTTTATGAAACATTGATCGAGTGCCGGGAGAACCAGTATAGGCCGGGGCTGGCCGAGAGCTGGGAGGTCTCGCCCGACGGCGAGCGCGTCACGGTCAAGTTGCGCAGGGACGCACGCTGGCACGACGATCGCGTGGTGTCCGGCCTTGATGTCCAAGCCACTTTCGAGCCGCTCCTGCGCACGGGCAGCCGCCAGGCGCTCTGGCACGCCATGCTGGAAGACGTCGAGGGTGTGGACGTGGTGCCCGAGAGGGGGGCGCGCTTCCGTCTGCGCCGGCCCTCTGACCTGGTTCTGCGCGCCCTGTGCGAAATCCCCATCCTGCCCGCCGAAAACCTGCGCAAGACGGGTTCGGCGGTCACCCAACTGGGACGCCAGCCGGTGGGCACCGGTCCCTTCCGTTTCGCCTCTTGGGAGCGCGGCAAACGCATCCGACTAGTTCGCAGCCGACCTGCCGAACGGCCGCAGCCGCCGTTTCTCGATGAGATCGTCTTCGAGATCGACGGTGACGGATCCCGGGCGATGGTCCGCACCCGACGGGGCGAAATCGACGTCCTCCCGCGCGTACTCGACGTGCTCTATCCCGAGCAGGTGACGCCGGCCACCCTGCGGGACACCTTGGAGGTGTGGTGGCTGACCCCGGATCGCTACTCGTTCATCGTACCCAACCACCGCCGCGGGCCGCTCGCCGATGCTCGCTTCCGCCAGGCACTCAGCCTGCTCTGGGATCGCACGCGTCTGGCAGACGAAGTCCACCACGGCCTGGCGCGGCCCATCGGTGCCCCCACCTTCGCCCAGGTTCCCGCTGACCCCTTGGATCTCAAACGGGCCATTGCTCTTTTGGAGAGCGCCGGGTTTCGCGACAGCGATGGAGACGGCGTGCGTGACGTGGGGGGGGTGCCCATCCGCCTGAGCTTTCTGCTGCCGTCCGGCGCGCGCAGTTTGGCGGCCGAGGCGCGCGGGTTCGCCCTCGACCTTCGTCGCGCCGGGGTCTTGCTCGACACGGTCGCGATCGACGCCACCTCCCTGCAGGCGCGACTGGATGGCGGCGATTTCGATTTGGCGACTCTGACCTGGGAAGGCCGGCGGGATGAGGATCCCCGGCTGCTTTTCGGCAGCCAGGGCCAGCTCGCATTCAGTGGCTATCGCTCAGAGCCTTTGCAGGTGCTGCTCGACCAAGTGCGGCTGGCCGTGGGCCCCTCGGCGCGCGTCCCGGTCCTGCAGCATCTGGGCGAATGGCTGGCCAGTGAACGGCCGGTCATCTTTCTCTACCGCCATGACGTCCCCGCGCTGGTGGCCAAACGGGTGCATGGCTTGGCCGGCGTGGGCGATCGCTTGGACCTGCGGTCCGTGTGGGTTGATCCGTGATTGGTCTTGTCGGCACCTGCCTGCTCCTGGCTGCCTGCCCCGCGGCCAAGCCGGATGCGAGCAGCCCCGGGTCAGCCCAAGTGGCGCACCTACCACCGCAAGAAGCCATGAATCTCAACCGCGAAGGCAAGACCCTGTACCGCGACGGTCGTTTTGCCGAGGCCCGCGGGAAGTACCAACTGGCCAGGGAGCTGGACCCTGACTTTCTCGCTCCCTGGCTCAACCTGGCCTGTTCCTACGCACGAGAAGAGCGCTTCACCGAGGCGACGGAGCAGGCCGTGGCCCTGATCCGCCACGCCTACGTTCCCGGGGCGCGCGAGGTCATGGAGGCGGCTGATCTGGGAGCGCTGCAGATTCGCCCCCAGGAACTGGCCAAGCTGAAGTCCGCCCTGGCCGAAGCGTCGACTAATTGGAGTAAGGCTGCGCGCGATGGCTTTGTCTTCGTGGCGCGCACCCAACCGCCCGTCAAGCTGGAAGGGCAGGGGATCTTGGTGCTGGGGATGAATCAAGAGATCTACGCGTGGCTGCCGCGCTCGGGACGCTACCTTCCCATCACGGCCGAAGACGGGCGTGTGCTGGCATTCGCGAGGTCGCCGGATGGTCGCCGAATCGTGTTCCTGCGCGCGGGCCGTCTGGTGCGGGCGGCCGGCCAGGCGGACCTGTTGCGCGGACTCGGCGTGCGAGAGCTCGACTTGGTCAGCATGGCCTTGGGTCCGCTGGTTGAGTTGCCGGGGGACGTCCGGCAAGTGACCATGTGGTTTGCTGGCCAAGGCGCGTTCGAGATGGAACTGGCCGGAGCAGCGGGGGTGTCGAGCAAGTTCCACTTCGACGGCGAAAAGCTGGAGCCCTCCCAGAGGATCCACCGACGATTCTCCGCCAGCGTTCACCCTGTGGTGCTTACTGCGACGGGCGTGGCGCCCACCGGCCGCGTGGTCACCGACGCAGGCTGCGGTTTCTCGGCACACGATGAAATCGACGGGAACGGTCTGCCCGGCATCCGCATCTCAGCGGGAGCGGGCAAGGGCTTCTTCCTCGACGCTCGCTACGGAGCGGGTCTGGATGGACTGCCCTTCCCGGGGTCGGCTTCCTCGCCAAGCAAAGCCCTGTCCCCGGCGAGAAAAACGCGCTAGACGATTGCCAAACTGAGGTTGCCAATCATCATGTCCAGAAAGATTGTCGTTACTGGTGGTGCTGGATTCATAGGATCTGCTCTCGCGCGCGCTTTGGTTGCGCGCGGCGATGATGTCTCGGTGCTGGATAACTTCTCCACCGGGAAACGCGAGAATCTGCAGGATCTGGCCGGAAAGCTGGCGGTCGTCGAAGGCGACATCCTCGACGCGGCGTTGTTGGACCGAGTTTTTGCAGGCGCGGACGTCGTATTTCACGAAGCCGCCATTCCGTCGGTGCCGCGTTCTCTGGCCGCGCCTCTGCCCAGCCACAACGCCAACGCGACGGGCACGCTCAACGTGCTTGAGGCCGCACGCCGCTGCCAGGTGCGACGCGTGGTTTATGCCGGCTCGTCCTCGGCCTATGGCGAGCCGCCCAGCTTGCCGGTGGTCGAAACCATGGCCCCCGCGCCGCTGTCGCCCTATGCTGTGTCCAAACTCGCGGGCGAGCACTACCTTCGGGTGTATGCGCGGGTGTTTGGCGTGCAGACGGTGACCCTGCGCTACTTCAACGTGTTCGGTCCGCGCCAGGATCCCAACTCGCAGTACGCGGCGGTGATCCCGCGCTTCATCACGGCCGCGCTGGAGGGCCGCTCGCCCACCGTGTACGGCGACGGCGAACAATCGCGCGATTTCTGTTTCATCGAGAACGTAGTCGAGGCCAATCTGCGGGCCGCCGATGCCGAGGGTGCATCAGGCAAGGTCTTCAACATCGCGTGTGGCACCGGCACCAGTCTGAATCGGGTCTTGGCTTTGCTGGGCGAGGCCTTGGGGCGACCCGTCGTGGCCCTTTATGAGCCGGGGCGGGCTGGCGATGTTCGCCATTCGCTGGCCGATATTTCCCAAGCCAAGACCGTGCTCGGCTACACGGCTGCGGTGAACTTCGTCGCCGGGCTGGGAAAAACCCTGGCATGGTTCCAACGGCAGAGATCGACGCCATGAGCAACTACCTGCTCAGCATGACCGGGTTCGGACGAGGGATAGCCGAAGCCGGCGCGCGGCGTTTGGTCGTCGAGATTCGTTCGCTCAACGGCCGCGGCAGTGACGTCAAGGTACGCGGTCGCGACGGGGACATCCCGGCGTCGGTGGAAACCGAGATTGTGCGCGCGGTTCGCGCGCGCGTCGCACGTGGCACAGTGAGTGTCACCATTCGGGAAGAAGGCATCGACGCGCCTGATGCCTTGATCGATCTCGCGGTGGTTCGCCAGGCTCACGAGGTTCTCGAAACCCTGCGGCGTGAGTTGGGCCTGGCACAGCCCGTCGACCTGGCCACGGTGGCCGCCTTCTTGGCTGGCCCTGGGGCCCGTCCCGTCCGGCGCGACGAGATGACCTGGGACGGGGTGCGACCCGCAGTGGACCAGGCGCTGCAGGAAGTGCAGGCCACCCGGGCCCGCGAGGGAGCCGCTCTCTCCGCCGATCTGCGCCAGCGATTCGATCGCCTGCGCGAGCTGGCGGCAAAGATCGCGCAGGCCGCCTCCGGCCTGCCCACCCGTGCGGCCCGCAAGCTGGAAGAACGGTTGGCCGCCGTGGTGACCAGCGGCACGGTTCTCGATCCCGCGCGGCTGGCCCAGGAGGTGGCCATTCTGACCGAGAAGCTCGACGTGTCCGAAGAGCTGGTCCGGTTGCGCACGCATCTGGATCACCTGGGCGGGCTTCTCGCCGCAACCGCGCCCGAGGCCGCGGGACGCAAGATTGACTTTTTCGTGCAAGAGGTCGGGCGCGAGATCAACACCATCGGATCCAAGGTTCAGGACGCACCAATCGCGGCCCTGGTGGTAGAGAGCAAGGCGGAACTGGAGAAACTGCGCGAGCAAGCCCAGAATATCGAGTGACACCCTCGACGAGAAGATCCGAGACATGACTTTGTCTGACAGACGCCCCAGCCTCTTGCTGGTTATTTCCTCACCCTCGGGCGCCGGCAAGACCACGCTGGCGCGGCGGCTGGCCGGGGACTTCGACCTGCGCTTCTCCGTCTCGTACACCACGCGCCAGCCGCGCAAGGACGAGGTCCACGGCAAGGACTACCACTTTGTGAGCCGTGTGCGCTTCGCCGAGATGGTCGAGCGCCACGAATTCGCCGAGTGGGCCGTCGTGCACGGCAACCAGTACGGAACCAGCATCGCAACGGTGAACACCTCCCTGGCTGACGGCGTGGATTGCCTGTTCGACATCGACTACCAGGGCGGCCGCCAGATTCGCCAGCTGTGGCCTACGCAAAGCGTGCTGTGCTTCATCTTGCCCCCCTCGATGAAGGAACTGGAGCGTCGTCTGCGCCAGCGCGCCACCGACGCCAACGACGTCATCGAGCGACGGCTGGCCATGGCCCACCAGGAGCTCACCCATTACGGTGAGTACGACTATCTGGTCGTCAACGACAACCTCGATCAGGCCTACGCCAAGTTGCGCGCCATCTACGTGGCGGCCGGTTGCACGCGTGTCCGCAACGACGCTCTGGCGCAGGCTCTGTTGCGTGAGGCGGCCGCTGCGGTCCACAAGCCGTGATGGAGATCATCGACCTCATCTGCGAAGCCGCGCAGAAGAGCGCCCCCACTGCCGATCTCGGGCTCATCCGTCGTTGCCATGACTTCGCCAAGGAACGACATGCGGGACAGATGCGGCGTTCGGGTGAGCCGTACTTGGTGCACCCGCTGGGCGTGGCCAAGATCATCGCCGATCTGAATCTGGACGTGGCTTCCATCTGTGCGGGGCTGCTGCACGATTGCGTGGAGGATACCAGCGCTACCTCCGATGACATCGGCCGCCTGTTTGGCGCCGAGATCCAGCGGCTGGTCGAAGGCGTCACCAAGCTGGGTCAAATCCCCTGGAACACACGCGAGGAACGCCAAGCCGAGAACTTCCGCAAGATGCTGCTGGCCATGGCCCGGGACATTCGGGTCATTCTGGTCAAGCTGGCCGACCGCGTGGATAACATGCGCACCTTGCAGTACGTGTCGCACGAGAAGCAGGAACGCATTTCCCGCGAGACGCGCGAGATCTACTCGCCCATTGCCAACCGTCTCGGTATCCAGTGGATGAAGGTGGAGCTGGAAGATCTCGCCTTCCGCTACCTCGAGCCCGATGACTACCAGGATCTTTCGACCAAGATGGCGGGCACGCAGGCCAGCCGCGATGCCTACATTACCGAGGTTTGCCAGGAGCTGCTGCGTGTGCTGGCCGCCGCCTCGATTCCCGCTCAGGTGAGCGGGCGGGCCAAGTCGTTCTGGTCCATTAACCAGAAGATGAAGCGGACGGGCCGCGAGTTGGAACAGGTCTACGACATCGTTGCGTTCCGCATCATCACCGACAGCGTGCAGAACTGCTATGCCGCCCTTGGCATCGTGCACTCCAACTGGATGCCGGTCCCCGGCCGCTTCAAAGACTACATCGCGCTGCCCAAGCCCAACCTGTACCAGTCGCTGCACACCACGGTGATCGGGCCGGGGGCTGACCGCATGGAAGTGCAGATCCGCACCCCCGAGATGCACCGAACTGCCGAACAAGGCATCGCCGCCCACTGGCAGTACAAAGAACCCACGGTGCTGGGGACCGGCGACCGCCAGGCCTTCGCGTGGCTGCACCAGTTGATGCAGTGGCAGCGCGACCTGAAGGATCCCACAGAATTCATCCAGACGGTCAAGATCGACCTGTTTCAAGAAGAGGTTTTCGTCTTCACACCAAAGGGGGACGTCAAGGCCTTGCCCAAAGGGGCGACCCCCATCGACTTCGCCTACGCGGTTCACTCCAAGATCGGAGACCACTGCTCGGGCGCTCGGGTCAACGGCGTCATGGTTCCCCTGCGCTACCCCCTGCGCAATGGCGACACGGTCGACATAATCACCTCGAATTCGCAGAGACCGTCCAAGGACTGGCTCAAGTTCGTGGTGACAAGCAGCGCCCAGACCAAGATCCGCCACCACCTGCGCAACGAGCAGCGCGAACGCAGCCGCCGACTGGGGCACGACCTTTTGGCCCGCGAGCTACGCAATCACCATCGCTCGCTGGCGACAGCCGAAAAGGAGCGATTGCTCGACAGGGCCGCCGCGGCCCTGCGCCTCAGCAGCGCCGACGATCTCATTGTTCACGTGGGATACGGCAAAATCGCACCCGAGCAGGCCTATGCCGCCATCTATCCCGATGCCCAGCCTGTCGATGCGACTTCCGAGAATCTCTCAGCCGTGATCGCGGATGCGAGCGCGCAGGCCCGACGCGTGACCAAGCGCTCAGTGGGCGGCGTGCGCGTGCAGGGCGAGGCCGACATCGTGGTCCGCTTTGCCAAGTGCTGCAGCCCGGTGCCCGGCGACCATATCGTGGCTTTCATCAGCCGTGGACGCGGTGTCATCGTGCACACCCTGAGTTGCCCCAAGGCGCTGAATCTGGATCCCGCGCGCCGGGTGGAGGTGTCCTGGGACGAAGACACCCGCATGCTGCGGCCGGTGGCGGTGGAGGTCATCTCCACCGACCGCCCCGGCATCCTGGCCGCCATCTCCAAGTGCTTCACCGAGTTCGGCGTGAACATCATCCAGGCCAAATGCAAGACCACCGAGGACCGCCGAGGCATCAACACCTTCCAGGTCACGGTCAGCCATGTGGACCAGCTCAAAAAGGTCGTGCGTGCCCTGCAAGGAATCGATGGTGTGACCTCAGCGGAACGACAGTAGCCCATCTAGGGCTGCCATTTTGGCGTCTTCAGGTACTCCGGAAGGCCGGCACTGCAGGCGGCTGTAGCTGCTCGACCGGATCCAGCCGATCGAGGAATCACCTGGGATTCTTCCCGTTGGCCATTGGCTTGCTGTTCGTCGTGAGACGCTGGAGCGTGCGCCGGCGTCGCTGACCGTAGCAGATGCGGAAACAGAGACCTCTCTACATTTGACCTCGCGCTTCGCCCCTGCTAAGTCAGGAGCCCCATGGCATCGAATAGTCGTCAGACCTGGAAGCGCCGGCAGCGGCACCACTCGAACGCCGGACACAAGCGCAAGGCCAAGGAAAGCGTTAGCTCGACCAAGTCCGAGGCCGACCTGTTCGCGGGGATGGGCGCTCCAGGCCAGCCCGCGCCCAAAACGGCGGCCAAGTAGCTCGCGACGCAGGGCGGCTTTCCATTTGCGTATCCTGGCTGGGTGCGCAGAACCCTTGTTGCTTTCGTCGGTGCCTTCGGCTTAGGATTTGTCCGCTTCGCGCCTGTCGAGGAATTGTCCTTGCAGGCGGAGCGACTTCACCTCAGGTACCGGATGAAAACCTGCCCAATCTGTAAGTCAAAGTACCCCGAGGACGCGAATTTCTGTCCCCAGGAGACCTGCGCCACAGCGGACGGCCCGCAGCGGCTCGAGTCCATACCCGACGCACCAGAGCCGCGCTTTAAGCCGATCGAACGCATCGGAGGCGGTAGCACCGGGGAGGTGTGGCGGGCGCGCGATGGCCAGACTGGCGGCGAGGTTGCCCTCAAGCTGGTGAACCCGGCTGCGCTGGGTTCGGCTGCCACCCAGTCCCGGGCGGAGAGAGAGTTCAAGCAATTGATGAGGGTTTCCAGCCCCAGGGTCGCCACCATTATCGATTGTGGCAAGCTGCCTGACGGGCGCCTCTTCGTTGCCATGGAGCTTTTTCCGTGCGAATCCCTGGCCAGCGTATTGCGGAGTGGACCAGTCGACCTGGAGACAGCCAAGGCGATGATCGGCCAGGTAGGCCAGGCGCTGCTCGAGGCGCAGAAGGCCGGACTGGTGCATCGGGATGTCTCGCCCGAGAACGTTTTGGTTGGTCCGACCGGGGACGTAAAGGTCATCAACTTCCCACTGGCGCCGCCGGTCACTGACAAGGTGGCTGGCGATCCGGCCTACGTTTCGCCCGAGCAGGCTCAGGGCAAGCCGGCTGATCAGCGTTCGAACACATACAGCCTGGCGGCCATCCTCTATCACATGCTGACCGGCGAGCCTCCGTTCCAGGCAGCCACGCCGCAGGCCGTGCTCGACCTGCACGTGTCCAGCCCGCTCTTGCCACCCAGCCAGCGACGGCCTGGCGCGGGGATTTCGGCCGAAGCCGACCGCCTCATTCTCAAGGCGATGGACAAGAGTTCTAGCCGCCGCCACTTGACCCTGCGACTTTTCCTGACCGAGCTGGAAGGCGTGAGAGCCGCGGCTCAAGGCGCCGCGGCCAGTGCGGCTGCCAAGCCTGCCGGCAGCGAGGTGGGACTCGCCAAGACCATGCTCTTCGCCGGGAATCAGGCCGATGTCGCGCGCATGGTTGCTGAAGTCACGGCTGCCAAAGCCGCTGCCAAGGTCGCGGCGGCCAGCAGCCAGCATGCGGCACCGGCACCTGTCGAGAGGGTCTCTGCCAAGCCCGCCACCAGGGCGCCAGTGGCTTCGTCAGAACCCACGATCTCGGTTAGGGAGACCATGGCTGCTGAACCAGCGGCTCCTGTACCACCCGCGCCGGCTGCTCCGTCCAGGCCGGTCGTGGCTGCCGCACCGCCGGCTGCGACCCCTCGCGCGGCAACCCCCGCTCCCAAGGTCGTCCCCGCGGGACAGAAAGCACCCGCCGCGCAACGGTCGGCCACACCCGCCCTGGGCGGTGGCGTGATCAAGCCTGCGGAAGCTGGCAAGGCCCCACCACCGAAGGCTGGCGCCGCCTTCCGCGAAACGCTGTGGTTCAAGAAGGGGGATGTCGATCAGATGGTGGCCGACGCCAAGGCCAAGCTGGTGGCCGGAGGCAAGCCGGCCGTCGAGGAGGCCGAGCTGCCCACCGATGACGTGCGGCCCTTGGAAGATCGCTACGTCGATGACGGCTCTGTTACCACAGAAGATCGGAAGAAGTTCTCGTTGCGGACCGGCGGGACGGCCACGGCCCTGCCTGCAGCGGCCGCAGCGATTCCCGGCGAGAAGATGGACGAGCGCGAACTGGTGCAGGAAATTGGACGTGGCCGACGAACCGCCATTCTCATCGTCGCCGCTGTGGTGATCGTGGCCGTGCTTGTCGTGGTCGCCATGATGATGAAGGGCAGGGGAAGCAACAAGTCCCATGCGGGCCAAGCCGCCCCGCCGGCTGCCGTGACTTTCAGCACTCCGCCAGCGGCAGCGGTTCCGCCCACGCCCGCTCCGGCGGCCGCGCCGACGCCTACTGCGGCCGCACCGTCCGTCCCGACCGCCGTGCCCCCGCCGGCTGCCACGGAAAAGAAGGCAGCCGCAGGCGGGCTCGGCGCCGCAGACGACGCCGCCAAGCCCGGTGCTGGCGGCGCGGTCAGCGGTGCCGAGGAAGACTCCGCGTCCGGCAAAAAGCCAGCCAAAGCCAAGGCGCCTCACCGGGCCAAGGGCGGCAAGAAGAAGCACTAGTAGCAGCTTGTCGGGAAATTCCCGGCGCAGACCGGCCAGCGTGGGCGTGAGCGGTAGCGGTAGCGACCAGCGTGGCGGGGTTTGCGTGGGCGATCTGCGTGAGCGATGTGCGGCACGCGAGCCGTCTTTTCGCGTACCGCACACGAACTCGCTCACCCTCACGCCCTCGGGAGCCGTGACCCGGCCTGCTCGGCGGCCGGGAATTTCCCGCCAAGCCGTAACTACTCGTCGGCGATCTGCAGGGTCAGCTTTTGCGGCTGACCGTCTCGCAGAAAATCCACCACCAACTCCTGGGCTGCACGCAGGCTGCTCAGCACGTCGAAGGCTTGCTCGGGCTTCTCAATCGGCATGCCATTCACCCGGATGACCACGTCGAGTGGCCGCAGGTCGACGGTTGCGTAGCAGGGATCACCGGAATACAGGCGCCGGATCTCCCAGCCCTGGAAATGGCTCTTTGCGATCTTTCGTTCCACTTCCGCGCCATCGGCCAGCCAGCGTCCGATGCCCGCCTCCACCACACGAACCACCGCCGAACGCTTCAACACGCCCGGTTTCACAAATGCCGTGCAGGCGGCTGGTTCAGTCGCAGGCGGCTGTGGCAGCTCGGCCGCAGGCGAGGGCGAGGGGGGCGCGATGACCATTGGCGTAGGCTGCTCACCCACGGGCGCCGGGCCGGCTCGCTCCGCGTTGCTGGTCGCGCAGGACGTGACCAGCAGCCCCGCGGGGAGCGCCCCGCCCAGAACGGCGGCAATGGCAACAAGACGTCGACTCATACCACCCCATACTCTCATGGCGTTGCCGTGGATGCGAATCGCGCTTGTACAGCCGCTGCCACGGCCACCGCGACCTCGTCTCGCGGCACAGAACCGTCGAGGATCACCGCGGTTGCGGCGGCGCGCGCCAGCCGGCGGTAGTTGTCTGCCACACGTCCCAGGTAGGAATCCGCGTCGTAGCGTTCTTCGGGACGTCCGGCCAGAAGCCTGCGCTGTGCCGCCAGCGCCACCGGGATGTCGAGCAAGATGGTCAGATCCGGCGGCCGAACCCCTCGTGCCAATAGCGCCACCCACTCACGATCAGCCTCCTCGGCTTGGTAGGCCAGCGAAGACATGAGATAGCGGTCAGAGACCACGTCGGAGCCTTCCGCGAGAAGGGGCTCCACTTCGCGTTGCAGGTGGTCGAGGCGGTCAGCGGCAAACAGCAGGGCCATGGTTCGTCCGTCGACGGAAGCACTGCCTGGCATGCGATGCTGGCCAAGCAGCACCTCGCGCAGGAGGCGACCGACGGGCCCGCCGCTGGGCTCACGCGTGGACACAGCCGTCCGTCCGTGCTGGCGCAGGTGCGCGACCAGCCGTTCGGTCTGGGTTGTGGTCCCCGAGCCGTCAATGCCCTCCAGGACGATGAGTCTGCCGCGAGTCAAGGGTTCATTCATTGAGTGCCTTCTACAACCAATCCGCGCCCTTGCCGAGGGCGTGTGATCCTATACTCTTGCGCTGTGTTCAGTCTTTGCGTGAGACAACCCGTGCTGGCAAGATTGGGACTGTGCGCCGCGGTGGTGCTTTTCTTTGCCCTGCCAGCCTGCAAGCGCTCCGTCCAAGTGTCAAAAACACGGCCGGCCGACGTCACCAGCGCGTCTCCTCGCGGCGTTCTATGCGTGGAGCAGCCTGACGCCTGTCTGTACTGTGTCGGCCGCGAGGGAGAGGCTGCCTTCCTGGAGACGTTCCAATCGCAGCCTCGAATGTGCGACCCCAAGGATCCCGAAGAATGCGTGGAGTTCTGCTCGACGCTAGCGCCACCCTGTGCCTTGCCATGGACACCTGAACCGCACTGCGTTCTGGATTCTCAGCTGGCCTTCCATCGGGCGCTGTTCAACCGGGACACGGCCGATCGACCCGAGGTAGCTTTCTCCGGCCGAGTGGCAGATGAGACGGGACATCGGCTCGAAGGCGTGCATGTCGACATCTGGGTCGCACGGGGCACGCAATTCACATCGCTCGGAGACGAAATTTCGGCCAAGGATGGCACCTTCAAGCTTCACCTGCGCAATGGTCCTTGGACCTATTCCCTTCGGCTGCGTCGCGCTGGATTGGCCAGCGAAATCGTCGACCGGCTTGCGCCAGACAAGCTTGCTGCGTCGGGCGCCGCACCCACGCGCTTCTTCCGCATGGGCGCAGAGTCGGTGGCCCGGGGCCGCGTGGTCGACGCCGAGACCGGCGCTCCGGTGCCGGATGCGTTGCTGCAAGCCGTGCGCGCACCGGAAGACCCGCTCGAGGTCAGCGAGGCCCGCTCGGGCGCAGACGGAGCCTTTGTGCTGGGCGGCCTGGAATCCCACCGGTATTCACTGCGCGTGTCGAAATTCGGCTGGAAGTCGGTCACCACCAAGAACGCGTTCAGTGCCCCGGCAGCACGACTGACGGTGAAGTTGTCGCACGGAACCGTGATCCGCGGCATGGTCCACAACGCCGACGGCAAGCCCGAACCCAACGCCACGATCGCGGCGGTGCTGTCCGACGTCCCTGGCGCGCCGACTCTGCCCATCTTCTGGACCACGGATTCGGAAGGAGGCTTTGCCCAGGACCATTTTGCTCCCGGCACCTACTACCTGTGGGCGCGGCGGGGCGACATGCTCGCCTATCCCCCCGAAAAGATCGAGCTGGCCGAAAAAGGTGATGTCACCGTCGAGCTTCGTCTCGACCACAAGGGCGCACGCGTGACCGGCCAGGTGATTCCCAGGCCTGGCTATCACTTGTCACCCGATGCCCGCGCCCTGCTTCTGGGTCGCGCACCCTCGCTGGGCTTCCCTAGGCCGGCGGTGGGCGCGCTGGACCAGGACGGGCACTTTCTGGTGGCTGGCGTGCTGCCAGGGCGCTACGAGCTCAGCGTACGAGAGGGCACGCGGACGCTCACCATCGCGCAAGGCCCCCGGGATGTGGAAGTTCCCGTCGACCCCGACACGACCGTCGCGC
>PMLB01000050.1 GCA_003158735.1 Myxococcales bacterium
GAGATGCGCTCCACCGGCGAGGTCATGGGCATCGACAGCAGCTTCGAAGCGGCTTTTGCCAAGAGCCAGATCGCGGCCGGCACCCGCTTGCCGATTCCCGGCGGGGACAAGCCGGTCACCGCCCTGCTATCCATCAAGGACTCGGACAAGGCCGGTGCGGTGGATTTGGCCCGCCACCTCGACAAGTTGGGCTTCCGCATTCTCGCGACCAACGGCACACACACCCGCCTGAGCCAGGCTGGCCTGCCCTGCACGCGCGTGAACAAGGTGCGCGAAGGTCGGCCCCACTGCGTGGACCGCATGATGGATGGCGACGTCCATCTGGTGGTGAACACCACTGAGGGCGCGGATTCCATCCGCGATTCCTTCTCGCTGCGACGGACCGCGCTCATGCGCGGGCTGGCCTACTTCACCACCATGTCCGCAGCGCGCGCGGCCGCCGTCGCCATCCAGCGCCTGCAGGCCGGCGACATGTCGGTCCGCTCGCTGCAAGAGTTCCAACATGGCTGACAGAATCCCCATGACCCCACGTGGGGTAAAGAAGCTGCGCGAGGAGCTCAAGCGCCTGCGCGAGGTGGAACGTCCCAAGAACGTGCAGGACATCGAGATCGCGCGCGCCCACGGCGACATCTCGGAAAACGCCGAGTTCTCCGCCGCCAAGGAACGACAGGCCTTCATCGAGGGCCGCTCGCGCGAAATCGACAGCATCCTGGCCCAGTCCGAGGTCATCGATCCGGCCCAGCTGTCCGGCGATCGCGTGGTCTTTGGCGCCACTGTCCGTCTGGCCGACACGGATTCAGGCGAAGAAACCAGCTACAGCATCGTGGGTGACCACGAGGGTGACATCAAAGAGGGACGCCTCACCATCTCGGCTCCTTTGGCGCGCGCCCTCATCGGTCGCGAAAAAGGCGACACGGTCACTCTGCGCACCGGCAAAGGCAGCCGCGAGTACCAGATCGTGGACGTTCAGTTCCTTCCCGTCCAAGACGCCTGAGTGACATGCCAGGAATCGAAGTCGTCTTCCTGGATTTGGGCAACGTTCTGGTCTTTCACGACGACGACGTGCTCTTTCGCCGCCTGTCCCAGTATGGCGGCGCACCGCTCGATGTGATCCGTAAGCGCCTGCTCGCGCTTTGGGATCCGCTGAACCGCGGAACCCTGGCAGGCGACGAACTTCGGCGCGCGATAAGCCAGGTTTCCGGCGCCACCACGGTGATGGATGCGGAGACCTTTTTCCAGGTCTGGACCTGCTATTTCCGTATCCACCAGGAAGTCATGCCGATAGTCGAGACTCTCCTCAGTCGCACTAGGGTCGCGCTGATCTCCAACACCAACCAGATGCAGTGGCATTTCCTGCGGCCGCAGCTTCCCCTGCTCGAGCGCTTCAGCGATCGGGTGCTGTCCTACGAGCTGGGCTTGGCCAAACCAGATCCCGAGATCTTCCGCGCGGCCCTTCGTCGCGTGGGCAACCCGCCGCCCCAGGCCTGCGCCTTCTTCGACGACGTGCCCAGCTTCGTGCAAGTCGCCCGCTCGCTCGGCATCCAAGCCGAGGTCTTCACCGACGCCGCCAATTTCCGCATCCAGCTGGCGCGGCTGGGACTGGGGAACCCGGCTTCAGTCAGTCGCTGACAGGCGAATCGGCAGTAGCCAAAGCAACAATGGGCATGGCTGCAACCACGTTGAATCTTCTGGACCACGTCGTACCCAAAGTCGGCCTGCGACAGTTCGTTTTCACAGTGCCCCACGCCCTGCGCCGCCGAGAACATCGCGCGCTACCTGCGCCATCTGGGTCTGCCCACCGAGGTGTCGCCCATGGCTCCCCTTTCAGGGGCTAGGGCCCGCCCACCCTGCCCCTGCCCCACGCGGATTCGCCGCGCCCGTCGCCCGCGCGAGGGCCACCCTTCTGGCAGAGCCGCGTCCTCCGCGGACGTTACGCGAGCCACCTGACGCGGCCGAGGCGTAGGCGGAGTTCATGACCGCCGCTCCGATCCCCCTCTGCCAGCCGGTCCGCCGGCTGACGGACCGACACCCGTCTGCGCTCATACGCGAAATCAGCCCAGATGGCCTAGGGTTGGTTCGCGGATCCAGCCGGATCCAGCCGTCTACGCCCCCGCCACCGCACCTTCTCGCCATCATCTCCAGCTTCCCGCCGCTCCCGACATGCTCACGGGGCCATTTGTTTCACTTGCGGCCCATCCGCCATCCTCCCCTTCAAATTGGATGAGATCCTACGTCATTTGGATTGGATGAGCCGGCATTTTCGCTCACCAGGCAATGCAACCATCTGATTCTATTCACATCCTATCTGTGGCTTGAAAGCTGCTTTAGCTTATGCGCGGAGAGGCAATGCCGTCCGCCACAGCTGGGATCCGAGTGCGCCAGCGCGCAATCTCGGGATGCTGGCCATCATCCAACCGAGGGAGAAGAGCATGAGCAAGAACAATTCCGTCGTAGCCATCTATCCATCGCACACGGCCGCCGAGGCGGCTATCAAGGAACTGCAGAAATCCGGTTTCGATCTGAAGAAACTGTCGATTGTTGGCCGCGACTATCACACGGACGAGCACGTGGTCGGATATTACAACGTCGGCGACCGCATGCGGGTGTGGGGCAAGACCGGCGCCTTTTGGGGTGGGATCTGGGGACTCTTCTTCGGTTCAGCGTTCTTCTGGGTTCCCGGGCTGGGCCCGCTTTTGGTGGCGGGGCCGCTGGTAAGCTGGATTGTCGGGGCGCTAGAGGGCGCCGTTGTCGTGGGCGGCCTGAGCGCGATCGGAGCCAGTTTGTACAGCCTGGGCATCCCGAAGGACAGCATATTGCAGTACGAGACAGACCTGAAGGCTGGCAAGTTCGTCCTGCTCGTCCACGGTTCAGCGGATGACGCAGGCCGTGCCAAGGACATCCTGACACGTACTCAGCCGGCGACTTTGGAGCACCACCAATAGACGGAGACTGACATGAACACGACCGCGGGATTGTGGATTGACCATCGGAAGGCCGTAGTTGCGATTGTCTCAGCCAAGGGCGAAGAGACGATGGAGATCGAGTCGAACGTGGACAAACAGCCGGGCAGATTCGCGGGCGTTCGTTCGACCGCTCCCTACGAATCTCAGCTGGTCAAGGCTGACGACAGGCTGGAGAGGAAACTTACCGGCCATCTCAACCAGTATTATGCGAAGGTGATTGCGTCGATTAGCGATGCCGACGCCATTTTGGTCTTTGGCCCAGGGGAGGCCAAGAACGAATTGAAGAAGCGCCTCGATCGCGCCAAGTTCGGTGGACACATCACCGTCATGGAGACGACTGACAAGCTGACCGACCGTCAGATCGTGGCCAAGGCGCTCAAGTATTTCCACAAAGCGAATTCAATGCGGTCGAGTAGGGGCGCTGCCTCCGCCGTAGGCCGGAAATTGCGTCGCAACACACCCGCGCGCGAAGTTTGATGGTTGTCTGCACCCGCGAGTGCAATGCCGGCCTCACGGCCTGCGGCCGGCAGGTATCTTCAATGCGGTGAAAGGAGACGGGCAACCCGTCGTGGGAATGGGTTGGTCTGCAAGTGCGCCGTCCTGCATATGAACCATTCGGTGCATGCGGCTGGCGACCCGTGAATCGTGGGTCGCCACCAAGAGAGTTGTGCCTTCTCGAACGATTTCGTCGAAACTGTCGAGCACTGCCTCGGTCGAGGCGGAATCGAGACTGCCGGTGGGCTCGTCGGCAAGGATGATGGCGGGCCGATTGACCAGCGCCCGCGCCGTCGCGACCCGCTGGGCCTCGCCGAGTGATAGCACGCCGCCCGGTGCCCTTGCCTGCACGCTGAGGCCGAATCTATCCAAGAGCGCGTCCGCCTGTGCGAGGGCAGATCGCCTGCTGCCAGAGAGCCGCCAAGCGGGAAGAGCGACGTTGTCGCGGGCGCTCAAGAACGGTATCAGATTGCTTTGTTGAAAGACGAACCCAATGCGACGCAATCGCAGCGCGGCGCGCGCATTGCGACCCTTGCTCCATGGATTGATGCCCTCGATGAGCACGGTTCCCGCGCCGGGCCGATCAAGGACGCCCAGCAGGTGGAGCAGCGTGGTCTTTCCGCATCCGCTCGAGCCCATAAGCGCCACCGATTCGCCCAGTTTGAGGGTCAGGCTCGCCCCGGCGATGATGGTCTTGTCACCACGTCGGCGGACGAGCCCGTTGGCAACCAGGACCAATCCGCTGCTCATTCGATTCTCCGCAAAGTATCGGACGGGTTCACCCGCGCCGCCTGCCAGGCCGGGAGCGAGCCAGCGAGCGCCGTGGTCGCCAAGACCAGCAACACGGGCGCCAGCATGTTGCCAAAGGTGATGGTGGGCCGGACGACAAACTTTTCGTAATTGTAGATGGGGTGCAGGTTGAAATAGCCGAGCATGCCCCAACCCACGGCCGCGCCCAGCAGGACGCCCACAATGCCGACGATCAGCGCCTTCGCGAAGAAGATGAGGAAGATCTCTCGCTCGCGAAAACCGATGGCCGACAAGAGACTCACCTGTCTCCGGCGGTGAAGGGCATCAATGTAGAGCAGCGACAACACCGGAATGATGACGCCAAACAGACTCATACCACCCGCTATGCTCTCCAAGGCTTGAACTGCCCCCACGACACTACGCAAGTAGCGACTGTCATCGAGCCAAGACATTGCCGTAGCGGCCGGAAACAGGTGTTCGACGGTAGCTGCGGTCTTGCGCGCTAGCTCTACCTTGTCATTGCGGGCCCACACCAGGAGCGCCGAGGCGGAGTGGTCGTCGCCGGTCTCAGACGCAAGGAAACCCCAATCGACGAACGCCGAGTCCAGCGCCGCGAAGCCGGCGAGCCCGCGCACCTTGAGTGTGTAGTTGCCCATCCCGTTGTCATCGAGTACGAGCCTCGGGCGAGTGGAGAGCAACACCTGTATATCGACATCGTCCCCCACGCTGACGCCGATCTGTTTCGCGAGCCGCTCGCCCAGGACCGTTCCATGGTTGTCGCCAGGGACCAGATCGGCGCCGGCCGTGCGTTCGTAGGGGCGCTGGCCGGCGGAGGCGCTGACCCCAGTGATGCCGAGAACGACAAAATGTCCGCCGCTTCTGATGGCGCCTGGAAGAACCAGGATTGGCTCGACTGCCTTGACCGACGGAAGACGCGCGATGCTCGCCATCATGTCGGTGACGTCGAGAAACCGCTCGCCATGGCGCGGGCGTACGCGCACCTGCCCGAGCCCACTCGACACCTCCTGCCGCATGATTTCATCTCGGAAGCCAGCCAGGTTGGCGCGGTTGGGGATTTGGAATCCGACCCCGACGGCTACCGCCAATAGGAGCAGAATAAGCGAGAGCCCATTTTCGCCAAGCGCCTTCCACGCGAGAAACAAGAGCAGCCCCGGTGACGCGGCCGATCGGCCAGGCCTCTCTATTGCCGCGGCGCGTTCCCCGGCTACATCACTGTGACTCAATTGAGTGGTCCGCATACCAGTTTCTCGTGCCAAAAACGGCAAATCAGAAGAATTGAGCAGGGCTGCGATTCACACTAATGAAACGCTGCAGTATGCATGCCAATGATTCCGCGGGGCCGTTTGGGAATGCGATCTCAACCTGGATTGCGGGTTGCTCCATCGAATTGAAGGGAACGATCCTTCATTTGGATTGAACCCCACGAACGGCCGAGAGCGGCCTCGAAAGATTCCACATGGGCGAGGGCACCGCGGTTGCCTTCGATGAGCGCACGCGCACCGCGGTCGAGGACTTCCTCGCGGCCTTCGCACCCAATCTGGGGGCGACGTCCGCGGCCACTTTCGAGCGCCGCGTGCGGGAAATCGAAGCGAAATCCAGTGTCTCAGTCGAGGCTGCGAAACGGAAGACATGACCCAAAGGCGTGGCACGCATCCTGCACCACCCACGGATTATCGATGGAAGGAATTCCTTGGCGAGAGGGACAAATGATGCCACCAAAATTGCTCAGCGCATTCAAAGTTCTGGCTACTGCGGTCGTCATCACGCAACTAGCGGCATGCAGCACAACGTACGTCAGTTCCTTATGGAGGGATCCAACGTATCAAGTCAAGCCGCACAAGATCATGATAATCGGAATAGCGAAGAGTCCGGCAAACAAGAGAACGCTGGAAGACGACTTCGCAAAGCAGCTCAAGCTGCAAGGCACGGATGCCGTCTCAAGCTACGCGATATTGCCCGACGACAAGGACGGCAACAAAGACGCCATCGCGGCCAAGATGAAGGAGCAGGGGGCCGATGCGGTACTCATCACCCGGATAGCCAGCAGAAAGACGGTATACACGAATCTGCTTGAAGTATACGCCCCGCCGCAATCCTACCGCACCTGGCAGAACTACTACGAGTATGGTTATGGCAACATCACCTCTCCCAACGATGTTGAGGAGACCAAATACGCAGTTATGGAAACCAACATGTACGATGCTGGCAACGACAAGCTCATCTGGTCCGCCTCGTCTGAGACCCAGATCACCGGTACGGACCAAAATTTCATAAAGTCATACGTCAATGTCATGGTGAAAAACATGACCCAACAGAAGTTGTTGATGCGCGAATGATGATGTACGTGCTCCACCAATAGAACGGGCAGTCGCGAACCACTGTGCAGGAAAGCATTTGGGAAATACCTCCGATGCGAATAGTCCGGCGGCTGAGCGGATCGGACCAACAACGGCGGCAGTAAGAGGGGAGAATTCCATGGAGACAGCAGGACAGGAACTAGGAAGGATCGAAACACGACTCCGACAGTTGGGCGCGAAGCTCGATAGGCTGGTGGCCAAGGCCGACGAAGTAGGCACCGATGCCAAGACCGACTATCGCAGAAGGATCGATCATGTCAGAGATAAGCAGGCCTTGGTGCAGAGCAGGCTCGATGCGTACAGGGCTGCCAACGGCCAAAAGTGGGAGAGTTTCAAAGGTGGTGTTGAGACCGCCTGGCACGAACTCGCAGATGCGTGCAAGGCCATCAAGCAGTAGCCGCCCTGACGCTCCTTGTGGCGGTTACAGAGCGACCTCGATGCGGTCGAGCAGGGGCGTTGTGGGCACACCGTAGGCCAGAAGATAGAGAAACCCAGGCGCATTGCCTGCGCCAAGAAAATGCCATCGAGAACAGATGACAGCCTTCGCACCGTAGCGGTTGCCCTGGTCGCAAACCTCGCCGCCGCTTTGGCGAAGGTGCTGGCTGCGATGTTTACGGGGTCGAGCGCAATGTGGGCGGAAGCGTTCCACGCCTTCGCAGACAGTGGCAACCAAGTGCTGCTTCTGCTCGCCCAGCGGCGCAGCGGTCGCCCGCCCGATGAGCAGCATCCACTCGGCCACGGGCGGGCAGCCTATTTCTGGGCGCTGATTGCTGCCATGGGAGTCTTTGCCATCGGCGCCGTGCTTTCGGTGCATCAGGGAATCGAAGGGCTGTTTCACCGACAGCCGATCTTGTCATTCCGGATCGCCTACTTAGTCCTCTTCGTCTCGTCTTGTCTGGACGGCGTTTCCTTGGTCCAAGCCCAGCGACAGCTAACGCGAGAGGCGCAGGAGCTGGAGCGAACATTCCTGGAGCACCTCGATCTAAGCTCGGACCCGGTCGTGCGAGCGGTGTTCGCTGAGGATGCTGCGGCGCTGGTCGGCAACCTGATCGCCGCCGTAGGGATCGCACTTCACCAGGTCACAGGGTCCGCAATGTCGGACGGAATCGCTGCGATCATGGTTGGGATTCTGCTCGGCTTTGTCGCCTTCCAGCTCGCTGCACGCAATGGTGACATCCTCATCGGGGGCCAGGTGTCCGCGGCCCTGCGCGGCAGGATCGGAAAGATGATTGTCGCCCAGCCTGGCATTGTGGCGGTTACGGAGCTGGTGGTGACGTTCATCGGGCCACGACAGGCATGGGTGGTTGCGCGGGTGGCGATCGACCAGGCGATGAGCGGCGCCAGCGTCGAGAAGCTGGTGCGCGCGGCCGAGGAGGTGTTGAAACGCAAGTCACCGGTCATCGCCCGGGTCGACCTCGTACCGAGGGGGCATTCAAACTGAATGGAAGCCTTTCCACATTGACTGGGCATGCGGTGGAAGTGCGCCTGGGAAGCCCCGCGTCGCGCCAGCAGGACGGCACCAACCGTTGTCGGCACGTCTCGTGCAGTCCGCTAGTAACCCAACCCACAAACCTGATTGGAGCAACCATGAAGAGTGACATGCGAAGCGAAAATATTGCCCGGGAAAGCGTGCTGAAGCTGCTCTCCGACGATGAAGTCGCCAGCGTGAGCACCGCAGAAACAGCCACGCGCCTACTGGACGGTGAGGAGTACCTCGATTTGGAGGAGCTTGAGCGAGGTGTGCAACAAGCGAAAAAGGCCGGCCCGGCCATAGGACGTGTGCTGCCACGAAGAGCCGTGCACAAGGATACGGGAGCAAGATCCTGACAGTGTTGGGGCCGGCGCACTGCGCGGAGAATTGCTGCAAGGGCGAGAAGGCAAAGGCGGTTACTTCCACATGAGGCGCTAAAGAAAGGGCGCAGCGCATGCGTCTGCCAAACCAGGAGGAACACCGAAGCGGGCGCGTTGGGTGGCTGCGCGCCGCCGTGCTCGGGGCGGACGACGGTATTGGGTCGACCGCGAGCCTGATGATTGGCGTTGCGGCTTCGTCGGCGCCAAGGAGCGCCATCCTGGTTTCCGGGGTGGCGGGCCTTGTCGCAGGAGCGATGTCGATGGCCGTGGGCGAATATGTTTCGGTAAGCTCGCAGCGCGATGCAGAGCGGGCGGACATCGAGCGGGAAAGGCGAGAGCTTGCCGGCCAGCCCCAAGCCGAATTGGACGAGCTTGCGACGATCTACGTGAAGCGCGGCCTCGACAAGGATCTCGCCATGAAGGTTGCGGAGCAGCTCAGCGTCCGCGATCGCCTCGGCGCTCACATGCGTGACGAGCTGGGAATCGACCAAGCCGCCCTGTCTCGTCCGATACAGGCGGCATGGNNCTTTGCCATGGTTCCAATTGGTGCTCTTCTTGCTGCGCCGTCGCTTTTCCGTATTCCCGCGATCGCAGGGCTATCTCTGGCGAGTCTTGCAGCTCTCGGCGCAATTGGTGGTCATCTCGGCGGCGCGCCACCCGGCCGTGCATCGCTTCGAGTCGCCATCGGCGGTGCCCTGGCCATGGCAGTGACCGCCACAATTGGATGGATCCTCAGTATTTCAATAGCTTCCTAGCCTATTCTTTGGGACAACCAAGACTTCACGAAGGAGATCGGCCTCGGGAAATAGGCTGAAGGAAGACGTCATGTCAGAAAACTGGATATACGCAATGGACGATACGGCGCTGCTCGAAGGCCACATGGCAGCGGTCTATCCGCTGGGTGTGAATGTTCTAATTGCGCGCGTAGGCGGCAAGATCTACGCCGTTTCAGGAAGATGCGTGCACATGGCCTGTCCGTTGTTCACGGGGCATTTGGAGGGCCACACGCTCACCTGCCCATGTCACGATTGGCGGTTCGATGTTCGCACAGGCAGGTTTCTCGACGCGGCCGAACTTGGACTCGCGGTCTATTCTACAAAGTCCGAGGCCGGCAAAGTGTTCGTCAATCTCAATTGAAAGAAGGCTGTCATGAAAAAGGTCGTCCTGTATACGCTTTCAACCTGCCCCTGGTGCAGAAAGTCGAAGAGCTTCTTCACCGAGCACAAGGTCTCGTTCACCTTCATCGATTACGACCTCGCCGATGAAGCGACTCAAAGCCGGATCTCTGCCGAGGTTGATGCCGCGGGCGCCACCGGCTTCCCGTTCGTCAAGATCAACGACGAAGTCATCGTGGGCTACCAGCCAGAGCGCTACGCGAAGGCGCTGGGAATCCGAGGCGGTGCGCAATGAATGCTGAATCAAGGAAAAGTGCCCTGCGGTACTTCTTCGAAAAGGTCGTTGAGCCGCTGGGCTTCAAGTTCACGCCGGACGCGGAGCTGAAGGAGTTTCTTCTCGATCAGGAGGTTATCCTGGAAGCCAAGCATGGCACCCCCTTCTGTCCTTGTCAGCCACTACGGCACGAACGCGTGCGCGACATGAAGATGGTCTGCCCGTGCATTCCGTTCCATCGGGCGCATTTCGATGCGATCAAACGCTGTTGGTGCGGACTCTTCGTGCACAAGGACGTTCTCGACCCGAACACGTTGCCGCAACTGGAGCCGAAGGACGTGGGCCTTGAGTGACAAATTCGTGCGCGCGATAGCCGCAGACGAAATCGCGCCTGGCGGGATGAAGACCGTCGAGCTCGACGGAAATGAAATCGTCGTATGCAACTGTGGTGGAACCTACTACGCCGTCCAACGGCGCTGCGGCCACATGAATGCGCCGCTTGAGCTGGGCACGCTCGACGGCACCTACCTTACCTGCCCCATGCATTGTGCACAGTTCGACGTAACCAGCGGCGAGGCCATCTCGGGCCCGGTACCGCCGGATCTTGGTCACGAGGCGTTGCCGCCGAGGTTGGGCGCATACATGCAGAACATTGGCATGTTGATGAAGGACGTACGCACTGAATCCATGCGCACCTATAGGACAAGGCTCGAAGCTGGCTGGGTCGAGATTGCTCTCTGTGTGGGCGCTCCAGGGCGGCTTGCCGAAGCGGGCGGCATCAGCAAGGTCCTGCCGAAGGTTTGATTAGCCATGCCACTCATCAAATCAGGAGCTGGTCCGGGTCGCGTCGATGGAGGCGCCAGCGTAGGCGTCGCTCTGAGCTGTCGAACCGTGAGAGATGATGATTGCCTACGCGCCAGGAACCGTAAACGAAAGCAATACGATTCAATTGAAAGACAACAAAGTGAAGGGAATCCCTAATGCAGAAGCGCGAACCAGGAAAGAGTAATCTGGAAGCCTCGGCTAACCCCGCAATGCCCAGCCGCCGCAAATTCCTTGCTGCGGGGCTGGGAATGACCGCAGGGTCGTTGTTGGCTCCCTCGCTCTTGAGGGCAAAACCGCGCCAATCCTCAAACAGTGGTTCGAACCCCGCGCGTCTGCCGCAGGACAAGCTCGGCTCGCCCGTGTTCTTCACGAATGACATCAGCGCCAACGGATTGCTGGAAATACATTCAAAAATCAGCGAGGGCATAACAGGCAAGGTCGCNNGGCGAGCCGCACGGCCCCAATATACTGCCGCGGGACATGGTAAAAGCCCTACAGCAGCGGATACCCAACAGCAATCTGGTGGAAACCAACACTTTCTATAAGGGCAAGAGATATACCACCGCCGACCATCGCGAAACCATCAAGATCAACGGCTGGGATTTCTGCCCGGTGGACATCATGGACGAGGACGGTGCGGTGATGATTCCCGTTCGGGGCGGAAAGCATTTCAAGGAAATGTCGGTTGGCAAGCACATGCTGGGTTACGACTCGATGGTGGTGCTGACCCATTTCAAAGGGCATACCATGGGCGGGCTCGGTGGCTCGATGAAGAATATTGCGATCGGTTGTGCGGACGGCCGCATCGGCAAGAAGATGGTCCACGCTGCCCCGGACAATGAGGATCTCGAGAGCTGGCTCAAGGGAGAGCCTTTTCAGGAAAACATGGTGGAGTCGGCAAAAGCCACCATGGACCATTTCGGCAAGCGGGTGGTCTATATAAATGTGCTGCGCAATATGTCTGTGGACTGCGACTGCGTTGGCGTGAGCGCCGCGCCGGTCAAGGCGCGGGATCTAGGCATCCTGGCTTCCACTGACATCCTAGCGGTAGAACAAGCTTCCATCGACATGGTGTATAGGCTGCCTGAAGCGGAGCTTCACGACCTTAGAGAACGCATTGAATCCCGGAAGGGCCTGCGCCAGCTGTCATACATGAAAGAGATGAAGATGGGCAATGATCAGTATGAGCTGATTACGCTCTCATCGCATAGGAGATAGGAACATCATGAGGCCAAGCCGATGCCTGGCCGGACCGGGACGCAATCCATGCACGCGATGACGCTAAAAAGGCTCGGGGCTCCCCTCGAATGGACCGAGCTGCCCGATCGGCAGCCCGGACCGGGCGAGCTTCGAATCCAGGTGGCCGCCTGCGGCGTCTGCCGCACGGATCTGCACGTCGTGGATGGCGAGCTTCCCAATCCCACAGTACCCATCATTCCTGGCCATGAAATCGTAGGGCGGATCGATGCAGTGGGGGCTGGCGTCGTGGGCTTCAACGTCGGTGAGCGCGTTGGCGTTCCGTGGCTCGCCCGCACCTGTGGCGTTTGTCCGTATTGTGTAGGCGGCCAGGAAAATCTCTGCGATCATTCTCTTTTCACCGGATACACGCGCGATGGCGGCTTTGCCACCTCGACCATTGCCGATGCACGCTTTGCCTTTCCCTTGGGCGAAGTCGGCAGCGACGTAGAGCTGGCCCCTTTGCTGTGCGCCGGGCTCATTGGTTGGCGCTCGTTGGTGATTGCAGGCGACGGCAAGAAGCTGGGGCTCTACGGTTTCGGCGCCGCGGCCCACATCGTGGCACAGGTGGCGAAGTGGCAAGGGCGATCGGTGTTTTCCTTCACGCGGCCGGGAGATGTCGCCACCCAAGCCTTCGCCCAGCACTTGGGCGCGACCTGGGCTGGCGGATCTGACCAAACACCACCCGAGCCGCTCGACGCCGCCATCATCTTTGCGCCTGTGGGCGCCCTGGTGCCACTAGCCTTGAAGGCGGTCCGCAAGGGCGGGCGCGTTGTTTGCGCTGGCATTCACATGAGCGATATCCCGAGCTTCCCCTATCGGCTGCTATGGGAAGAGCGGCAGCTTGTGTCGGTCGCCAATCTCTCGCGGTCGGATGGAGTCGACTTTCTCAGCTTGGCCCCGAGAATCGGCATTGCCACCAGGACGACGCAGTATCCACTCATTCAGGCTAACCAGGCTCTTGCCGATCTCCGCTCTGGTCGGTTCGAAGGTGCGGCCGTTCTAGTGGCGTGAGCCCACACGCGTGGGTCTGTTCGATCGGCACAATCAATGCGAGGCATCGGCGAATGGACAAGATACAAGAACTCTTTCAGCCATTAGATGAACTCCTGCGGCGTTACGACCGGGGAGATTTTGACTTGGTGGCAGTAGGCCGCGCCCTGCTCGCCGACGCCGGGTGGGCACAAAAGATCCACCAAGGGCGTTCTGGCGAATTGGTTGGCTTCAATAAAGAAGCACTGGCCAGTCTTTCGTAATCTTTATCCTCCACGGCTCAGTGAATGCATTCCACCAACGAAAGGAACCACCCATGAAGCTTCTTGTGCTCTTCTATTCCACCTACGGCCATATCTATCGTCTCGCGCAGGCGATCGCTGACGGTGCTCGCGAAGTCCCGGGCGTGGACGTCGTGATCAAGCGCGTTCCTGAAACCCTGTCCGCCGAGGGGATCAGCGCTATGGGGGCAACCGAGGCGCAGAAGGCCTTTGCCAGTGTGCCCATCGCCACGGTCGGCGATCTGGTGGACGCTGGTGCAGTCATTTTCGGCACGCCGACGCGGTTCGGGAACATGGCGGGCCAGATGCGGCAGTTCCTCGACGGAACCGGTGGCCTCTGGGCCCAAGGCAAGCTGGTGGGCAAAGTTGGCAGCGTGTTTGCTAGCTCCGCCACCCAACATGGTGGCCAAGAGTCCACCATACTGAGTTTCCATACGACGCTGCTTCACCACGGGATGGTGATTGTGGGACTGCCGTATACGTTCCAGGGTCAGATGCGCCTGGATGAGATCACAGGCGGGTCGCCGTATGGGGCGTCCACAATCGCTGGGGGCAAAGGCGAGCGTATGGCAAGCGAGAACGAGCTTGCGGCCGCGCGATTTCAGGGCCGGCACGTGGCCCAGATCGCGCAAAAGTTGTCGGCCTAGCCATCGTTCTTGCGCGTGAGCTTCTTGCGGCTCCTGTAGTCCGAGACGAAGATCCTGATCACGAGCCAGAAGCCGCCGGCAGCGGCCGCGAGGAAGCAAAGGATGGCCAGCCCGGGAAAACCGAAGAGCTGGAAAGAAGTCGCCACGCGCATGAGCAGTGATGCTCCCACAATCAGGCCGGCCAGTACGATGCCCATGGTAATGCGGTTTGCGATCGTCTGCAGGCTGTCAATGACCATCTTGGCGTCGGGGGCCTTCACCTTCACTTCCAGATCGGAGTTGGCGACCGCGTCCATGAGCCGGTTGAGCCTTGCGGGAAGTCCCACCGTGAAGTCCTTCATCTCCAGCAGAGTGCTGTACAGGTTGCCCTGTGTGATCTCTTTGCGCATGCTCTGGGCCATCAGCGCGGCGACATTGCGCTGGATGGAGGCGTTGGGCTCAAACTGCGGATCGAGGATGCGCCCGACCTGATCCAGTTGGAGCATGGTCTTCCCGAGCAAGACCAGTTCGGCGGGCATAATGAGGCCGTCTTCGTCGGCGATACTGCTCAGTTCGAGAAGGGAGCGTCCGACATTGAGCTGCTCCAACCCCTGGTCCCGCCTCAGCTCCACCAGTTGCGTGATGCGCCGGCGAAACTCGGATGCGGCAAAGTCCTCCAGCTTCTCGCTCATTTGGATGGCGAGCTCTGCCGCAGCCTCGCCGTTTCCTTCGCTCAGGGCCATCAGCATCTTCAGTAGACTCTCCCGCATGGCAGGCGCCGTATGGCCTACCATCCCCAGGTCAATGAGCGCGATGCGTCCGTCGTTCGTGACGAAGACGTTGCCGGGATGAGGGTCGGCGTGAAACAACCCGTCCACCAGCACCTGCTTCAGGTAGGCCTTGAACAACTCCTCGGCCAATGGCGCGCCCTTGAGTTCGAGCAGGGCCAGAGGGCCAAGCGCAGTAATCTTCTTTCCCTGCACTTCCTCCATGGTCAGAACAGACCGGGTGCAATAGTCCGGCACTGGCTGCGGCACCTGGATAAGCTTGAAGTCCTTCAGGTTCACGCCAACCGCGACCAGGTTGTGCGCCTCGCGCTCGTAGTTGAGCTCCTGCTGAATCGTCAGGCGGAACTCTTGTAGAATGGCCAGAAAGCGGTGGCGACGGCCGAAAGCGGTGTGGCGGTCTAGGAAGCCGGCGATTTGCTCTAACACCTCGAAGTCGTCCGCAACTTGCTGCCGGATGTTCGGGCGCTGCACCTTCACCACCACCGGCCGGCCGTCCCGCAGCGCTGCGCGGTGCACTTGCCCCAGCGAAGCCGCGGCCATCGGCTCGGTGTCGAAACGCGAAAACGCCTTGGAAATCCTGACGCCCAACTCGGCCATCACAACTTCCTCAACCTCGGCGTAGGAGAATGGCTTCACCCTGTCCTGCAGTCGCGCAAGCGCCTTCAAATAGGCATCGGGCAGCAAGTCCGGGCGGCCCGCCAGAACCTGTCCCAGCTTGACGTAGGTCGGTCCCATCGCCTCCAGATCATCCGCCAGTTGCTCGGGCAAAGCCTGTCCGGCAGCAGGCGTCGAGGACTGGCGTGCGTCAACGCCAAAGCCATCCTCCGAGGCCATCTTCTGCGCCAGATCGGAGCGCCCGTATTTCCATAGTAGCGAGGCGATTTGCGAGTAACGCTTGAGATGGGAGGCAGAGGGGTTCACTGCGTGTCTTAGATGCGCGAACTCGACAAAGTGGTCCAAGACACCTACCACTGCGACTGGTTGGACTGAGAACCAGCGGGCGGCTATCGCTTCTTCCCCGAGAAGCACCCGACAATTCCACCCATATCTAATGTCAAGGTGGTTGGGCCTGTCGAATTGACAGCGAGAGCACGTCATTTTGATTGAAAAGACCAGGAATCCTGGAGTCCGCGGTGCAAGTGCTCGAATCTACTGGCGTGCCGTCCGTGGATCGAAAAGTGCTTCATTCCTTGTTTCACCAGATGCTTGATACCGTCTAACGCAAGAAGGGGAGTACTTTGCAAATGAACAAGTCGACACGAGAACGCTCAGATGGCGGCGATGCCTTCATTCCAGAATCTGCACAGATCTCCGGCACACCGGATGATTTGGCCGAGTTTTCGGGGGAACAGTACCTGCGAGAGGCGCTTGACGATGATACCGGGGAAGGCAGTCGCGACGAGGAACTAACCGAGGAACTGGGTGGCCCCTTCGTGGAGAGCCGTCCCGAAGAGGAGTTTGGCCCGACCCGGGAAGGTGGAAGAGCCTGCGACGTCAAGACCGGGTCAGAGGAGGCGCCCACTGTTCGGTCGCGCAGTCCCCTGCCGCAAGCGGTGGGTCCCTTGGCCATTGCGGCCCCTGACGAGGATGGCCAAGGCGAGGTGGCGGAAAAGGACCGCAATGGGAGGCCCATCACTGCTTCCGATGTGCGAGCGGCGAACCTGGGTGCGGAGCCGGGCTCGACCATGGAACCCGACATCAAGCTCGATTCGCCCAGGTCGCGTGCGTCGGGAACATGACGCCGCCCAAGCTCGACGGGACGATCCGATCCCATTAGGCCTTCTGGAACACCTCGGTCGCCGAGATGCTCCAGAAGTTTCACACCACGGCCAAGGGATTGACCGGCGACGAGGCCAAAGAGCGGCTTGCGCACTATGGCGCGAATCGACTGAAGCCCGCAAAACGCTCGGATGTCTGGTCGCTTCTGCTCAGGCAGTTCGGAAGTCCGATCATTTTCATCCTGCTTTTCGCAACCGGTTTGTCGCTGTGTCTTGGTGATCGGATTGATGCATTCATCATTCTGTTCATCGTTCTCGTGAGTAGCTCGCTTGGATTCTGGCAGGAGCGCGGCGCNNTCGTGCAGATCAAAGCGGCGGTCCTGCGGGATGGTAATTCCGAAAGAGTCCCAGTAGAAGAGATCGTTCCGGGTGACGTTCTTGTCCTGGATGCTGGCGATGTCGTTTCCGGTGATGGGCTGGTTCTGGAATCCAAAGACCTGTTCGTTGATGAAGCTATGCTTACCGGGGAGACAGCGCGAAGGAAGGGCGACCTTCGCCAATACCCTCAAATATGTGTTCGTGGCAACCAGCGCTAACTTCGGAAACATGTTCAGCATGGCCGGAGTATTGCTCATCCTGCCGTTCCTGCCGTTGCTCCCCAAGCAGGTGCTGCTGACCAATCTCATGACAGACTTTCCTGAGATGACCATTGCGACCGACAGTGTGGATAACGAGATGGTCGACTATCCGCGACGCTGGGATATGAAGGCAATTCGCTAGTTCATGGTCACCTTCGGCATACTGAGCTCGGTATTTGACTATGTGGCATTCTGTCTCCTCTTGCTCGTCTTTCATGCCACTCAGGTGCAATTTCGGACGGCCTGGTTTGTCGAGTCGGTTGTCTCGGCGTCGCTGATAGTGCTTGTCATTCGAACCCGGAAGCCGTTCTTCAGTAGTCGCCCGAGGAACTCCTTGTTACTGGCAACGCTGTCAGTTGTTGTCATCGCAGTGGTCGTCCCGTTTACGCCGTTGGCTGCGTTCTTGGGGTTTGGCCCGATGCCACTGGTATTCTTGCTCGGCATCGGGCTCATTGTCTCACTCTACATTTTCGCAGCGGAGCTTGTGAAGAGAGTGTTCTACAGGAGGGTGAGATTGTGATTGGCGTACCTGGATGATGTGGGCCGTTCGAGTACAATGTTCACCTCACCGGCCGGCAGACGGACGGCAGGCATCTTGATGTCCTCTTAAGGACAGTTTACTCTCCCCAGGCAACCAATGCGGAACTTCATGAAGAGAGTCTTTGTCTCTGGATGCTACGACATCCTGCACGCCGGTCATGTCCAGTTCTTCAAAGACGCCAGGGCGCTGGGCGATCACCTAACCGTCTGCTTCGCGTCGGATGAAATTCTTTGGACACACAAGAAACGGCGATCGTCCATCCCCCAGGAGCACAAGCTGGCCCTGCTGCAATCCCTTGCCACAGTCGATGGCGTGGTCGTGGGAGAGAACCTGGAATTGGGGCTGGATTTTCAAGATCACTTCTTGCAGCTCAGGCCCGACATCTTGGCGGTTACCGAGGACGACCAATACGGTGAACTGAAACGCATCTTGTGTGCAAGGACCGGGGCCGCCTATGTCGTGCTGCCCAAGACACCCCCGAAGTTCAGTCCGATCTCCACGACAAAGATCGTACAGTGGATCCGCGCGCCCCGGGAAGCGCCTTTGCGGGTTGACTTCGCCGGCGGCTGGCTGGATGTGCCGCGCTTTTCCAGGGACGGCGGGTTGGTGGTGAACTGTGC
>PMLB01000069.1 GCA_003158735.1 Myxococcales bacterium
AGTCCAGGTGCATCAACGGGTGTTCTTGCCATGGTGTTGCCACGGACCAGACCGGCGCGAGCGCCGAGCATGACCAGTATTCGCTGGTCAGGATCCTGCACTCCCGCCCCCGGCGAGAACGATGGGCGCGGGGGTCTACAGCGCGGCAAGCTCAAGTGCTAGATTTCGTCCGTTCCAATTGGGCAGCGCGGCCCAAGACAACTTCGAACCCAAGAGGAAACGGGCCATGAAACGCTCCAAATTGAAAATCGTGCAGTTGCATCGCCCGTCTCCGTCGCGGGTTGCAGCGCTCCAGCCTGCCCAACCTTTGGTCGCGAGACTCGATGGTGAGCAGGTGGTCTTGGAAGGGAGACGCGAGATTGTCCTCAAGTGTGGTCACGCGAGTATCACTTTGCGACGAGATGGCAAGATCCTTGTGCGCGGCATCTACGTCGAAACGTACGCCAAGGGCGTCAATCGCATCAAGGGCGGCTCCGTGAAAGTCAACTGACCGTATGTCGAGATCACGAGCCGTCCGGTGGGACATTTGCGAGGAGCATCTCGATGAGGCGGCATTCCTGTGGGACAGATGGGAACGGGCGCTGAACGCGCCAAACTATGCGATAGGCGAGGTCGCGGTTGGTCCCGAGGAGCGGTTACTGGCGCACCTCGACGGGCTGGTGCTGGGCGGCCAGCCCGTGGCCGACAAGTTGTTGCTTCCGGCCCTTGGCGACGACGACACGGGCAAGGTGACGGCGGCGACGTGGGCGCTGCTGCAGGCAGAAGACGCGGATCACCTGGGCGCGATTGTCGAGGCCGTCGCGAAAGCTGGTCACAAGATTCGCACGGCGCTAGGACGTGCGCTCGGACTTTGCCACCGGGGCGATCTTCACGCACGTCTCCTCCCTCTGCTAGGCAAGAGTTAGCCTGCGATACAGGCAACCATTCTGCGCGCGCTTGCAGGTCGGCCGCTCCCGCCGGGCATGCCGGACCTGCCGCTCTGGGCATTTCTTTCTTCAAGCGATCGGGAATTGCAGATGGCAGCCCTCAACGTTGTACGCCGCGGACGCAGACCCGGGCTGCTGGCGCAGGTCGAGGCCCTGCTCGGTTCCCAAGACGCCGCGGTTCGCGACGCGGCGATTGAAACCGGACTGGTCCTGGGCCTGCCCGCGGTGTGGCCGGCTTGCCGGCGAGTGGCGGCCGCTCGCGGTCCTTCGTGCCGTTTGCCGCTCGCATTGTTGGCCCTCGGCGGCGCGCCGGCCGATCTGCAATTGGTAACGGCTGTTCTGGGCGTCACCGAACTCGTGTCCGATGCACTTTGGGCGTTGGGATTCTCGGGGCAGATCCAGACCGCACAAGCCGCACTCGCGCTGGTTGGGGACGAAGAGCACGGCGCCCTGGCAGCGGAGTCCTTGGGGACGATCGCCGGGCTTCGGATCGAAGGTCCTTTCGCCAAGCCGCCGACGACCGACAACGCTCCACCGAATGCGGCGGAAGACGAGGCAGCGCCGCCCGAGCCGAAACCCGAGGACGACCTTCCGCTCCCGAGCGCCGAGCGGGTGCAGACCTGGTGGGCGAAGACGCGCGCGCAGTTCCAAACGGGTGTCCGCTACCTGTTCGGGCGTCCGGTCACCGCCGAGACATACGCGCCTGCTCTCGCGGCCGCGCCAACTTGGCGACGGCGGCTTCTTTGTCTTGAAAGCGCGGCGCGAAGTCCAGTGGATGTGGACACGAGCGCCTGGACGGCCCAGCAGGCGGCGCAGCAGATCCCACCGCTGCGATTCGATCAGACCTTGGTGACGCTCACGCGACCCAGCGGGGGAGCAACCTGACATGTTCGAGATCATCAATCGGACGCCGTTCGTTGTCTCGCTGATCCCAGGCCTCGGCAAGGACGATGTCGCGCACATGACCGTGTTAGCCAAGGGGACGTTCAGCATCCCGATCCCGCCTGGGCCGCCCCGCATTGCCGAACAGCAGATCCCATTTTGGCCGGGCGACGAATGGAATGGTCCAGAGCCTGCAACCAGCAGCGTTCGTTTCGAATCCGACGCGTGTCCCACCAAGCCTGGCACCGACGTCGTGCTGGTGGGCCACGCCTATGCCGGCGCCCGCCGCCAGGCGACCGTCGATGTCGGGCTAAGGGTGGGAAAGCTGCAAAAGGTAGTTCGCGTGACCGGGGATCGCATCTGGACGAGAGCCGCCTTTGCTTGGGTGATGTCTTCGCCGCCGGTCGCTTTCGAGCGGCTGCCGCTGGTGTACGAGCGCGCCTTTGGTGGCGTGGACCGCAGCGATCCGGCCCAACCTGCCGGCGATGACCGCAATCCCGTGGGAACCGGGTTTGATGCCGCAGCTCGCAAGGAGCGGCTCGAAGGCCTGAGGCTGCCGAACCTGGAAGACCCGCGCCACCTGATCAGAAAGTGGAACGACCGCCCTCCGGTGGCTGGATTTGGGGTCATCAGCCGCGGCTGGCTCCCACGCCGAAGCCTCGGTGGCACCTACGACCAACGCTGGACCGAGCAGCGAAACCCGCTGCTTCCCGAAGACTTCGACCCACGCTTCTTCAATGGCGCCCCTGCCGACCAAGTGGCGGTTCCCCACCTGCGTGGCGGCGAGCCGGTGTCTCTGTCCAACTGCAGTCCCGACGGCGTGCTGGCATTCGAGCTACCGCGGATCGCGCTCTCGATCACCATCGATTGGGCCGCAGGCCCACTGGCCCAGGAAGTGAGCTTGCCCCGATTACGTGGACACGTGGTTTATGCTGCCAGCGCACCATCGCGCAGG
>PMLB01000089.1 GCA_003158735.1 Myxococcales bacterium
GCGCAGGCCCGACCGACACGGCCATCGGGTCGGGACGCGTGGGTGCAGGCGAGCTTTGCTCGCCGAAGCCCCTCGCGGGAGGTGCGGAACCCTCCAGGGTTCTGCAGTATATCGTCGGCCGTTCGTGACTCGGCGGTTTGAGGCATCGCTTCCCTAGGTTTCTTGCGCCGCAGAGCGCAGCCTCTTACAAATAGAGGGGCGCCATGCACACGCTTGCGGACGAGGTAGTTGAGTTCACCATGACCTTGGTGCGGGCGTTGCACCGGGTCGCGCAGTTCGACCCGGCCAAGCCCAACTTTCCGCGGGTGAGCCAGCGCCTGCACAAGGAGCTGACCCGCCTGCATCGGACGCAGCCCGAGATCGCGTATGTGGTCGGACCGCCGTCACTCGCGGGTGGCCCGCCTGAAGTCCACGTGGACGGCACGGGACCCATGCGGACCGAACTGCGCCGTCTGGTGGGGCCCTCGATTGGCGGCGCCTTCGTCTTGCAGTTGCTCGAGTTCATGCAGCGGCGCTCGCTCGTGATCCTCGCCCTGTCCCGTGGGCTGACCGACACCGAGTGGAACACGTTTCTTGAGGTCGTGGCCGCGCCGCCCGTCGAGAGCGACCCCGCCGGCGAAGGCGCACGCCTGGCCAAAGCTCTGCTCGACAAGAAGGTTTCCCACGTGGCTGTGGTGCGCGACATCGACCTGTCGCCCCTGGACCCGCACATCGCGTGGCCGGTGCGCGCCGCCCTGGGCCGCCTCGGGCGCGACGTGCGCGCCCTCATTGCAACAGGAGAGGCCAAGCCGACGACCCTGGTCGAGCACAGCGAGCGCCTGGTCGCCAGCATGGCCTTCTCGTTCTTCCGCAAGTTCGATGTCCTACGCTCCATCCTGTGGTCCGGGCCTGCGCTGGACAAGATGCTGGGCGCACTGCCGGGGCTGGCAGCATTCCGCGCGCGCGAAATCTTCGTGCATGGGTTGCCGGCCCTGGCCCTGGTGGGCACGACCAAGCTGATTCTGCGCGACGCGTGCGAGGCTTCGCAGGTTCCCGTCGAGCCCGCCATAAGCGCGCTGCGCGCGATCGCAGAGCGTCTGCTCAAAGATCCGCCGGAGCGCAAGACTGACGATCTGCTGCGCGAGCTGTGCCGGCGCGAGGTGGTCCCCATCACGCGCCTGCCGCCAGAACTTCAGGAATGGGTGTTGGCTGAAAACTGGGTCGAGGCCCTGCAGAAGCGGCCGTCCACCGAGCCTCCCGCTGGCAGCGCCAACATCGATCCGGTGCGGCTGTTGCAAAAGGCGATGCGCTGCGCGTTTTCCATTCATCGTTTCGTGGAGGCCAACGCCATCCTCATGCGCCTGCGCATCACTAGTGCTAAGGCCATTCCCGCCGTGTACGACGAGCCCACCATGGAAGCCATGCTGGCCGGCTTCCCCGACGATCCCGCCGGGCGGCACGGCATCGTCGCGCTCCTGGAAGAGGGCAGAGATACCGCCGCCGACTCGATTGCCGCCGTGGTCGCGCAAGGCGAACCCAAGCTACGCGAGGCCGGGGCCTGGGTCTTGACTGAGATGAAGGCGCGCGGCGTAGCGGCCGCCTTGCGCGCGCTCGACCAGGGAGTGGAAAAGGAAGAAGCGGCCTACCTTCTGCTCGCCTGCGCCAAGGACAGCGCAGGGCCCGAGGCTGCGCTCGTGTTCGTCAAGCAGCTCAAGCACCCGTCGCCCAAGGTGCGGCGCTATGCCCTGACTGCCTTGGCCGAGGCCGACGCCGACGTGGCCGAGAGCTATGTCGCCGAGGCCCTGTCGGATCCCGACGAGAGCGTGCGCATTCGGGCCTTGCTCCTGTGTGCCAACACGGGGCTAGGCAGCGCGAAGATCGTTCCCCAGGCGATCCGGTTCATCTCGCGCGACGCCCGCGGGGCCTCGCCTCCGGTGGTGCGCGCGGCTATTGAAGTGGTCGTGAGCCGGCGCCAGGCCAACGCACTGGCCGGGGTCGACGCCGACGATGCACTCTGTCGCCTGGCCAAGCCCATTGGTTTTTTCGGTCGCCTGCTCGGCCACCGCACCCCGCCGGCCGACGTGTTGGTCACGGCCATCTCGGCGCTCGGGCGACTGGGATCGGCCCAGGCCCAGAAAGTCCTGCGCCAGCTCAGCAAGAGTCCTGATCCGGACGTAGTGCACGCAGCAGGGGAAGCCTTGGCGGGACGATCGTCAAAAACCATGGCGCTGTCGTCGGTGTTCGCCAGCGAGGTTCGCTCGGCGAAGAAGGTCTAGTCGCGTGGGCAGCTCGCCGGCCTTCGGGACGGACAGCCCACCCTGCCCATCCCGCGCGCTTTCGCGCGCGCCCTNNCTTTCAGGGTTCCCATATCAAAGCACCGAACGGTTCGCCGGAACCTGAATCTCGGGTGACGGCGGCGGGGTTCTGGGCGACGAGCTGCGCTCGGCGCGCAGGTTCTTGCTTCCGGCCAGCAGGATCATCTGCGCCACCGTGACGGCGATGAAGCAACAGAGAAAGTAGTTGGCCGGGAAGGTCTGGCGCCAGCCGCGAAACATGACCCACGAACCTGCCAACAGGTTCCAGCCGCTGAAGAGCACATACCCAATGATCCCGGTGAAGAACATGAAGGCCACGCCCAACGCGTGCTGCGGCCGCTCCAGTTGGGGAGCGAAGAAGATCAGGGGCACGCACAGCAAGAGGTAGTAGTAGTAGGCCGCCGTGGCCAGCAGAAACACGAACACGAAGCCGTAGGCCAAGGCCTCGTGGTCTTGCAAGCCGCGGATGAAGGTCAGGGCGGGCAAGAGCAAGAGCAGGGCCACGATGGTGCCGGGCGCGCCCATGAACAGACCTGGGTGCTGCGCGCCCGCCTGCGCGAGCGCCCGCAGGGGGACGCCGCCCGCGAAACTCGCTTCGGCAATGGTGCGAAAGCCGAGATCCCAGTCGCTGGCGTCCGCATAGTGCGTAAGAATCTTGAGGTTCCACTCGTGCCAGATCGCTGTCGTGCCGAAATACGCACAAGATCCCAGGAGCACCAGGGCCACGGTCGCAGCGCAGACGCCGAGAAGTCCCAGCAGTTGTCGATCGACGTGGCGGTTCCGGACGAGCCGCACAAAGAAGAGTACGGTCGGCCCGACCAGCAGAAAGCCTGGAAAGACACGCGACAGGATTGCCCAGCCCAACAAGACACCGGCGATCTTGTGGTAGCGCTGCTTGACCAGGCACACGGCCAGTACCGAAGCCATGGCGAAATCGGTACGCAAGAGAGCGCCCTTGAGGTGGCCCCATGACAGCAAGTAGTGGGTACCGATGAAGATCACCATGAGGAATGCCGTGCGCAGCCCGAAGGCCCACGCCACGGCCACTGTGGCGGCAAGCAGCAGCAAGGGATCCAAAGCCAGCATGAACCACCGGCTGACGGGATTGCGCACCGACAAGTGACGGCTGATGAGACCACCCACCACGAACGACCAGGCCGGCGTGCCGTTGTAGCCATGGTCGGCTAGAAGCAGGCTCCAGCGATGCGTGGGCAGCTGCATCTTGAACCAGGTGACATCCGCCACGAACTCGCGCCAACGTGAATCGGAAAAGCGGGCGCGATAGCGTGCGCTCTCGGCCGCCACTTCATCGACGCTGCAAAGTCGCGCGGTCGTGAGGTCACGTATCTGGTTGCGTGGGTTGTGGTAGCGCAGGCCGCCTTCCTGGTCGGCGGCCAGCGTGGCGCCGTACAGGTTGGTGTAGCCCAGCTCGTGCGCGTACTTGGTTCCCAGATAGTAATGATAGAAGTCCCACTCGTTGAGATAGGTGCCGTAGCGAAACACGCCGAAGTCCACATAGGTGGCCACCGCCAGCACAGCTGACACGCCCAACACGCCGACCAGCACCCGCCGGCCCAGGCGCCGGGCCGCCACCGACCATCGACGGGTCAGCCAGGGACGCTCGAGCGCGACGAAGCCCGCCACCGCCAGGATCGTGACGACCGCAAGCACGCGCGCCAGTGCCCAGCCATGGGTCGGCGCCCAGGAATCGGGCAGCTCGGTCGGTCTCCAGGATGTCAGCAGATTCAAGTCATCGCTCCAGCGCTTCGTCTTTCAAACGCGCTTCCCAAGCATCACCCATCGAGCTGGGTGTGGGCTAGCCTTTCTTGCGCCTCTGAGATTCGGAGCTCCGGCAGGTCCTGTGCGACCAGCGCTGACCATGTCCTCACGGGATCTACCGTAGCCGTGCAATCCAGGCCTCTGAACATGTGGTTGACCCCGCCGACCTCAGCGCGACGCTTATCCCCGGCCCGGCCCCCGACTCCGAATCCCCTTGCGCCCTTTTCCGACGCCATCGCTCGCGCCCGCCTGTAGACTATCCCCTCCCAAGGAGATCCCGCGTGCTTTCACCCAAGCTTCTCAAGCAACTGGCCGAGCAGCATGGAACCCCGCTTTTCGTGGTGGACCATCGCGAGGTTCGGCGCAACTACGCCACCTTCAAGAAGTACTTGCCGCGCGTGCAAGCCTACTACGCGGTCAAGGCCAACCCCGACCCGGGGATCGTGCGCACCCTGTTCAAGGCGGGCGCCAGCTTCGACGTGGCCTCCATGCCCGAGTTCATGATCGTGCACGAGAACATCCGGTCCATGCCTGCCAAGAAGCGACAGGATTGGATCTGGGACAAGATCATCTACGCCAACCCGGTCAAGGACAACCGCACCTTGGCCGAGCTGGATCCCTACAAGCCTCTGGTCACCTACGACAACCTGGCCGAGGTGGGCAAGGTCAAGCGCCATGCCCCGCACGCGGGTCTCATCCTGCGCATCAACGTGCCCAACACCGGCTCGGTGGTGGAACTGTCGTCCAAGTTCGGCGCCTCACCGGGGGAAGCCGTGGATCTGATTGAGGCTGCCTTCAACGCAGGGCTGGTGGTCGAGGGCCTGTCCTTTCACGTGGGCAGTCAGTGCACCAATTTCCAGAACTACGTGCAGGCCCTCGGCATCGCCGACAGCATCTTCAAAGAGGCCTGGGACCGCGGCTATCACAAGGTCAACATCCTGGACATCGGCGGCGGCTTTCCCGCCCCCTATGACCAGCATGTGCGGCCCTTTTCCGAGCTGGCCAAGACGCTCAATACCGAGTTTGAGCGACTCTTCCCGCCGCAGATGGAGATTCTGGCCGAGCCGGGCCGTTTCCTGGTCGCTACCTCAGCCACGCTGGTGGTCGAGATCATCGGCAAAGCTGTGCGCAACGGCAAGCAGTGCTACACCATCAACGACGGCGTGTACGGCACCTACTCGGGCGTGCTTTTCGACCATTGCCAGTACCACTTCAAGCCCTTCAAGAGCGGGCCCACGCAGATCTCGTCGGTGTTCGGTCCCACCTGCGATGCCCTCGACGTGGTGTCGGTGGCCGAGGAGTTGCCGGTCAACCTGGACTTGGGTGACCTGCTCATGAGCGAAAACATCGGCGCCTACACCACGGCCAGCGCCACCAATTTCAACGGCATGCCCGCGCCCAAAGTGGTGGCGGTTGGGGACGGACGCGAAACTGACCACTGAGTCAGAGCCGAGTCACCGCTGAAGTTGCGGGCGCGCAGCCGCAGCGCCGGGGATCATCCCTTTGGCGGTCGGTGCTCTGGGCCCGCTGTCGCTGCCCCGAAGCAAGAGAGCCCCGGCGGCCAGCAGTGCCAGCGTCGCCAGCACGAGCATGATCCACAAGTTGCGCCGCGACCGCCGGACTGCGGCCACGCCTCCTCGGAGAGGCGGGTTGAAGGAGGGAGCAGGCCAGGGCAGGGTGATGGGCTTGGGCGCGGTGACGAGGGGGGGGGTCGCGGGGCCGGGCAGATCCGCCTTGTTCACGGCGAAGGTGGCTGAGCCCGCGGCCGGCCATTCGTCAAGGGAGGCGGCCGGTACCTCCAGCTCGCGTGAGGCGGGTCGCGGGGCCGCTGCCTGATCGCCGCCCATACCGGCCTGCCGAGCCTTGCGCGAACGCGCGAGCTCAACCAAAGTCGGCGTCTCGACGTCAGCACCGCTATCGGCGGCGACGGCCGACGCCTCCTGACCCTCAAGATCGGACGCGCCTTGGGCCGGACGATCCGTCTGCGCGCGCTGTGGGTCTCCGTCGTCGCGAAGCCAGTTGTCGGGATTGGGGCCGAGCAACTCGCGTAACTCGGCCGCCAGTTGCGGCGCGGAGTAGAGCAGACCGTGCCGGTGCGCCGCCTCGCGCACAGCATCGGAAAACGACTCTGCATCCTGAAAGCGCTGGTCGCGATCGAGAGCCAGCGCCTTGTCGAACACGCCCTGGAACTCGGGCGGCAGGCCGGGGCACTTCGTCGCCAGGGACGGCACGGGCTGCGCGTAGATCTGGTCGGCCGGAGTATTGAGGTCGCCCGCGTACACCCGCTCGCCAATCAAGGTCTCGTAGGTACTCACGCCCAGTGAAAACAGGTCGCTGCGCGAGTCGATGGGCTGGTTGTGCGCCATCTCGGGCGACATGTAGCCCACCTTGCCGCGCACCCGGTAGAAAGCGGAGGAGTAGGTCACGGCCTTGGCGATGCCGAAGTCGGACAGCTTCACCTCGCCTTCGGCCGAGCAGAGGATGTTGGAAGGCGACAGATCGCGGTGGATGATGCCCAGGGGCTCGCCCGAGGGCGACCGACGGCGATGGGCGTAGGCCAGACCGGCCAGGATCTCTAGGGCGACGTGCAGAATGGCCTGGGCCGAAAGCGGGCGTTTGCGCCGTGCGCGCCAGGAAATCGAGCGCAGATCGGCACCCCGCACATACTCCATGACGATAAACAGCCGGTCCTCCGAGGTCACCAGGTCGAAGGTGCGCACGATGTTCTGGTGGTCGAGGGTGGCCGAGATCTTGGCCTCGCGGAAGAAGAGGTCGCGGAACTCGGGCCGACTGGTGAATTCCGGGAGAAGCTGCTTGAGCACGACTTCCTTCTCGAAGCCGCCTGCACCAATCTTCTTGCCGACGTAGATGGCGCCCATGCCTCCCTCGGCCAGATACCGCTCGATGCGGTATTTTCTCGCGGGAACCTGTGCCACCATTGCCCAGACAGTAAGCTCACCCGTCTCCAGACGCAACGTCACCCGACCACCCATGGCATCCAACTTGTCCGTCTTGCTGAGCCTGCGCCGCAGCGCAGAGGAGGAGGCGCTGAAAGCCTTGGGCGACGCCGTGGCGACACGCCTGCGCGCCGAAGAGGAACAGCGGCAGCTGGATTCCGTCGCCGAACAAGCGCGCCAGGCCCTGCAACGGGAGACTAGGCGCTGTGCGGCCGCGTCCGCTCCAAAAGTCGCCGCCGAGGGCCTCCAGCGCGAACGCTATCGGCAGCGACTGACCGCGGCCCTGGCGCGGGCTGAAGAAAGCGCGGGCCATCACCGGCAGGGCCTGCTCGACCAGACCCAGATCGCCGAACACGCGGCTGCGGCGCGTGTTCGCCAGACCAGACACGAACGCCTGGCCATCGAGAAGCTGAAGGCGCGCCAAGAGGCCGAGCAACACAGGCAAACCGAGCGCCGGGCCGAGGACGCGGTCGGGGACTGGGTTCACAGTTCGCACCCCCGACGCAAGCCGAGCGCGTGAGGGCGGATGGAAGGCTAGCTCTTCACCACAGAGAGCACAGAGGCCACAGAGCCGGACCTCTCTGTGGTGAACCAGCTATCTACTTATCGCTGACGTTGATCAGGCGGAACTCGGTGCGTCGGTTGGTGGCTCGTCCCGACTGGGTCTTGTTGTTGGCGATGGGCCGCGTGGGACCGTAGCCGATGGACTGCAGGCGCTCCGAGGCAACCCCGCGTGTGACGAAGTAGGTCTTCACCGCATCGGCCCGGCGCTGGGACAAGTCGCGGTTGTAGTCCGCCTTGCCCCGGCTGTCGGTGTGCCCGGAGATCTCCAGTTTCACGTCGGGATAGTCCTGCAGGACCTTGGCTGCTCGGTCGAGGAGCACATAGGAACCAGGCAGGATGTCCGCCGAGCCGGTCTTGAAGTTGATGCCCTCAATCACACCCGTGAACTTCTTCACC
>PMLB01000072.1 GCA_003158735.1 Myxococcales bacterium
CGCGTGACGATGCAACTCTTCGTCCGCGAAGGCTTCCCGGTGATCGCAGCACCCGTCCAGTGTGACGTTGATGGAATACCGAAGGGGTCGCATGACTGAGGAGTATCGCCGATGGGGTGGACTGGCAACTATGCCTTGTACCCAGCCGACAGGCTCCTGGTTCGCACGGGCGTACGCATGACGCTCTCGGCTCCGCCGAACGGGTCGGCGTTCAGCACAGAGGGGCCGCCGCGTCGGCGCCTCGATTCCACACGATGTTTCTGCGGCGGGATTGACAGCTCCAACGGCATGTTCACCAGCGTCAACGGCGTGTAACCGGCGTGCGAGTTCCGCCGCCGATGACATGTCCCTCTCTGCGTGCAACCTGAACGCGACGGCGTTCTTCGACGGAGAATACGGCACAAAGATACCAGATCGCCGCCCGTGCTAGTCTGCCGATCACGTAGACGTCCCTAGAAAGATCAGCAACTGCAAACGGTTCGTAGTAGGGCGTCCTACTCTTCGTCGTCTTTGGGAACGGGGCGGCGAGTCGGTGTTCAATGTGATTTCTGAGGATTCGCAGATGTTGATATCGTCCGAGCCCGCGTTCAAGGGATGCTGCGAGGTAGTAGAGAGCAGAGAGTGGATCGCTATTTCTACGCCGAACGCCTGAATTCAGCTCTCCGACCGTCCTGGCGAATTCTCGGACACGTGGCTTTCCCCAGACATTATTGAAGGTGACCTTCTCCGGTGGATGCTTAAGGGCAAGGCAGTTATTCAGAGCAGAGGCAATCTGGCCTAGAACTCGATAGAAGCCAGAAAATGCAGACATCTTGAGCCCGATCCTGAGATCGACCAAAGTACCGCCAGAACCACTGTGTTGGATGATGTGGTCAAGCGGCAAGACTGACTCTGGTGACTCTGCCGACCAGAGCTGCCATCGGGCCGTTCCAAAGGTTCCTAGAATGGCATTCAAGACAACAAAGAGGTCCTTGGTTGGTGGTCGGCGTCTCGGAGCCGTCAGGACTCCAGGCAGCGGAAACAGATCGAAGGCGTCAGGTGAGTCAACCATGCAGATTGGGCAGGGGTTGAGCGCCAAGCGATTGGACCAGATCCACTGAACATCGCTGCGCATCGGCTTCTGCTTCAGGTTCGACAATGGCGAGACGCGGGACTCAAGGTCGTGAACATAGGGAGCAAAGTGCCTGGCAACGACCGGATCGTATTTCGCAAGCTCGACAGCCCTTCGATAGCTGTGCAGCGCAGCCTGCCTCATGCCGCCGTGAGTGTGGTTCAACCAGATGTCTATGCCAAGGAACGAGGCCCCCCGGTACCCAAAGGCGTTGTAGTGCCGCGGCTGCGAGGCCAGGAGAGAATCCAACTCGTCGAGCGCCTCGATGTATCGGCCTTGCGCAAGTAAGGAATTGGCAAGGTTCGCGCGCGTGTTCGGCCTATCCACAAACTGCAGCGCTTGGTCGTAATGGCTCACGGCCTCTGCGATGGCTGGGCGTCGCGCGGCACCTCTGCTTTTCTGATGGTACCCGATACTCGAGAATGCATTGCCGAGGTTGTAGTGGTAATCGGCAGGATAGGCATCGATCAACTTCTGCGGAAGTCGCTCCATGAGCGCCTTCCCTTCACGCGCAAGCTTCAGATTGCGCGTGAAGTTCGCCACGTCAACCAGAATGCCGGCGAGCGCAGAGTCAGCTGACGGGCCGGAGAACAGCCGGTGCACGCGACGCGCCTCTTCGACAGCGGCTGGGAACTCGCCTTTCTTGAGAAGTTGGTGAGCCTTTTCGAAGGGGTGTGGCTTCATGGTTCGTTTGCCGAACTTTGTATTCAGCTGCAGCTTCCCGCCTTGCGACGCTTTTTGCAAGCACTGGCGGATGGCGGATTCCGCGCTGCTAGGGCTGCCCCCAATCGCTCCCTTCAAGCAATCTCAAGGCGTCGCCCGGTATGAACCTGAGGCTTCCGGCAAGATGTCAGGGTCTGGGCTGCTGTCTAAGATACGAAGGGCATCGAGCCCATTCGGAAACAGCGCCTTGAACACCGGTCCGCTGGAGGCGGAGAACGACCGGCGTCACGGCCGCAGATCCGAAGGCTAATCTTCTTCCGACACCGGCAGGGTCGGATCCTCATGGAATATGATCGGCCCCAACGCCGGGTTCGGACGAAAACGCGCGGCGAAGGTTGTGTCGGGAGGCTGGGGCGCGCCCACGGATGCGCTGGACAGCACGATCACCTCGGCGTCGCCAGTGGGCACTTCCGCGGGAACGTCGATCGTGACCTTGTGGTCTTCGGGAATGGTGACGTGCACTCGGTGGGCCTGCACGTTCGACTCCCAGAGATCTGCCAGGGCTGCTCTGTGTGGGCCAATACGATGGTCGGAGGGCACCTCGCCTCGGGAGGACCAGGGCGAGAGCAACGGGTTCCTTTCCACGCCCGGCGTTTGCCCCCAGAGGAGCGACGAAGGGTAGTCGTGGTCGTAGTCGTGGTCGTCCACGTGGCCGTGGCCCTGGCCGAGCAAGATCACCCCGGCCACGGCCACGACCACGGCCACGGCCACGACCACGGCCACGACCCTCGGGCTGAATTGTTTGGGTCGCGCGGGAGCACCCTTTGGCGAGGTGGGGAA
>PMLB01000288.1 GCA_003158735.1 Myxococcales bacterium
GCGGCGGCCAGGTGGATGGCATCGAGGGAGCGCAGGGCCACGTCCGGGTGACAGCCGGCCAGGATGGCATTGGCCCGCTCGAAAATCGAACGGGTGATACCCACCAAATTCAGGCGGCGATGCTTGAGATCGTCTTCCATCTGTCGCCAGGCCGCCTGGCGATGTCGAGTCGTGACGGAACCTTCGCGTTCCTTGCGCAGCAGGGCCGAGAAGCATTCGGACAGCGCCAACTCGGCCGACCAGACGATCTGGCCGTCAACCGCGTCGGCATAGAACAGGCTATCGGGCTCACGTACCAGTAGCTTCACCAGGATCGCGCTATCGAGATACATGCTAATCGCGTCCGTCACGGTCCTGACGGATGATCGTCTGGGCAGAGGGACCGGCTTTTCGCGGAGACACGGCCAGAAGACGCCGGTTCACACGATAGGTCGCGCGCACTGGTGGGATGCCCACCAACTTGGCCTTGGGCCGGCCGTCTGAGGTGATCACAATCTCCTCACCGGCTGCGGCCCGATCGAGCAACTCGGACAGTCTCGCCTTGGCGGTGCGCACGTTCGCGACCATGATCTCAGTGTAGTCCCATGTGACCACATGGGCAAGACGCGATCGGGTGGCCGCCATCCCACCCGCGAGGCGCCTGGCGCAGTCGGATGGGTTGCGTACAGAACCAGGTTCGCATAGCATCGAGCCCTCGTGAGACGACTACCTCAAGTTCTGGTCGTGGCGCTGATGATTTCGCTAATCAGCGCCATCGCCTCCGAAGGCAAAGCGGCGGAGGGGACCGCCACCGTAGCTGCAACCGCCAAAGCGCATTTCAAGCAAGGCCGGATGCACTACCAATTGGGCGAATACCGCGAGGCGCTGAATGAATTCAAGGAAGCGTATCGGTTGAAACAAGACCCGTCGTTTCTCTACAACATTGCACAGTGCCACCGGCAGCTGCGTGAGTACTCCGAGGCCATCAGGCTATACGGCAACTATCTGCGCGAAGCGCCCGACGCTGACAACCGCGACGAGGTGGAGCGACAGATTCGCGATCTCAAGGCCGCGGCTGAAAAACAGCGGCAGCAGGCCAGTGCTCCGCCGGTGGCGCCCATCGCACCCGGATCGCCCGAGCCGATAGGCCCGCTTCCGCCTGCGACGGCGTCGATGCCTGTACCTTCCGCAGGTCCGGCTGGAAGCGCAGACTTTCCCTCTTTCAACTCCTCCGTCCCGTCTGCGTCCGTGGTTTCAGGCGCCGTCGATGCCTCCCGGGATGCACAGCTCGAAGTGATCCCCGACCCGCCCGAGGCCAACATCCTGGTCAACCACATCTCGATGGCGAGGCGTGGACCGGCCAAGTTGCGTCTGCCACCCGGCCTCTACTCGGTGGCACTGGAACGCGAAGGCTTTCGCGGCGCCGAAGGTGCAGTCACGCTCGTCGCGGGCGGCCACACGACTCTCGCGGGCACCCTGACTGAGACCAAGACGCACGGCTGGCGCTACTTCGGCTTTGGCTGGCTTGGTGTGGGCGTGCTGAGTGGAGGCGTAGCGATTTACTCGTATGCCGAGGGCGACCAGAAGCGCACAGGGTCCGCCGACTTCAACACCTACGCCAGTTGGGCACGGTGGACGCAAGGTGTGGCTATCAGCGCGGTGGTGTTGGCCGGCACAAGCTTCGTGTTGGATTGGCTGGTGAATCGCGAAAAGGTTGATCCGGGGCCTCCGGTCCCGCTGCTCCAGGTTCCGACCCAGGCGCAGTAGAAGGGCCGGGCTGCTCGGGGCCCTGCGCGGCTTCTCGATTCGCAACATTGTGGCCGCGCCCGAGGACGAAACCAACCGCGACCTTCTGCGCGACATCCAATTGGCACGGACGTCGAACTTCATCAATACGGATTACTTGTTCTAGTCCTTTTCCTGGCGAAGCGCGTGCAGTTCTCGGCGGCCGGAGCGGTAGGCGCCGATGCTCACAACAACAAGCGCCAGGGACAGAAGCGCGCCGCCCAGGGTGGCGGGACGCGTGCTCTCCATGAGGCCAGTCATCAAGACGGATTGGAAGGTCGCTGGCGGGACCGTGCGTCCCTCTGGCTCTGGCTTCGGCCGATCTGGTGTTCCTGATCGACAGCATGGGCAAGATGCTGCGAGCCTTTGGCCGATAGGAGACCATCGAGGCTGCTATCCTTTCTCCCATGGACAAGGCCACGAGCTGCCCAATGAGCGAGGCGGCTTCCACTGTGCGCGCTTCTGATGGACGGCGAATCGCGTATTGTGAATACGGTCGCAAAGACGGGCATCCGGTGCTGTTCTGCCAGGGGGCACCGAGTTCTCGCCTTATGCATCCTGATGAAACCATCACGTCCACGCTCGGAGCCCATCTGGTGGTCATCGACCGGCCGGGGTTTGGACGCTCTGATCCCATGCCCGGGCGGCGGCTTGTGGATTTCGCGGCGGACGCAAGGCAGGTCTTGGCTGAACTCGGCATCGCTCGCTTCTCGGTGGCTGCGGTCTCGGGTGGCGGACCCTATGCGGCGGCGGTGGCGCACACTCTGGGCGCCCAGGTTCTGGCGCTTGCGCTGGTGAGCTGCAGTGGCCCACTTGAGACCAAGGGCGTGCTCGCAGGTGCGAATTGGAAACGCAGAGCCGGCTACTGGATTGCCCGCCACACGAATCCGACTGTCATGAAGTGGGCCATGCGTCTTACGGACAATCCCGAGCAAGGGGCGGAGGGATTCATGGCGGCTTTCCTGCGCCACAACCCGGCCGCGGACCAGGCCCTGTTGGCGCGCCCCGAGGTCCACGCACTGTACATTCGCAACTTCGAGGAGTCCCAACGCCAGGGCATTCAGGCATTCGCCGAAGAAGTGTGTTTGGCTTCAAGGCCTTGGGGCTTTGCCCTGGGTGAGATTGGCTGTCCGGTTGACATCTGGCATGGGATCCTCGATTCGAGCACACCGCTGGCAATGGCTCGCGAAATGGCGCGACAGTTCCCGAATTGCCAGACGCACTTCCTGGAGGGCGAAGGTCACTTGTTCATCTACGGCGAGCGCTGGCGCGACATTCTGCTCCGCCTGCTGGACAGAAGCGGTGAGCCCGCCGCGCCGCCGGTCTAGCACACCAAAGGCGCCAAAACGGGACGAACGAAGTCCCCTTTTTCTTCTTGCGCGCGGTCTTTGCGCGAGGCCTAATATGGTGTCGATGCCTCAGACTGCGCAGGAACGTGCCCGTGGCCCGAGGCGTCTCTCCGCTGTCTCGCGCTCGCACAAGCGTGGGACGGCGATCTTCTTCGCGCCCCTGGGGCTGCTGCTCTTCGCTCTTAGTTCACAGGCGCGTGCGCAGGATCTCGACGACGCGGCCTGCTCGGAGTGCCATGCGACCGACCAGAACGAGACTGACGGAAAAGAGCTGAAGGCCGTCACGCCTGAGCTATTCAAGGGCACGCCCCACCAGGCGCTGGGATGCACGGCCTGCCACAAGCCCGATGCCGCGGCCGAAGTTCCCGAGGGCCGCACGGGGCACAAACCCTTCGATCCGGTGGATTGCTCTGTCTGCCATCAGAGCAACATGGTGAAGGCGGAAAACCAGGGCATCCCGCTTCTGTATCGCAACAGCGTGCACGGCGTGGCCAAGCTGGGCAAACATGACCCGCGCGCGCCTCAGTGCCAGAACTGCCACGGCTCCCATCGCATCTTGTCGCCAACCACAGCGGAATCCCAGGTCTCCAGAAAGAACGTCACCGCCACTTGTGTCTCGTGCCACGTCGACCGCGAAGACAAATCGTGGCAAATGAAGAGCAGCGAGCGGGTCAAGGCCTACGCCTCCAGTATCCACGGTAAGTTCAATCAGGCGTTCACCAATCTGCCAGCCGCGGTGTGCACCGACTGTCACGGCGAGCACGACATTGCCAAAGTCTCCAAGAAGGAATCCTACGTCGACCGCTACAAGCTGCCGCAGACCTGCTCGAAGTGTCACCAGAAGATCGCGGAGGCCTACCAGGCGAGCGTTCACGGGAAATTGCTGGCACAAGGCAATCAAGACGTTCCCACCTGTTCCGATTGCCACGGCGAGCACACCATCCAGAAGCACGACGACCCCAACTCGCGGGTCTATTCAGGAAACGTGACCAAGACCTGCAGCGCGTGCCACCAGAACGCGCTGTTGAGCTCGCGCTACCAGATGCCGCCCAACCGCGAGGCGACCTACAAGACCAGCTTCCACGGCATTGCCCAAGGATTCGGCGACAAGCGTGCGGCCAACTGCGCGAGCTGCCACGGCTCGCACGACATCTTGCCGTCCAATGACCCAAAGTCCCGGGTCAACCCCAAGAACCTGGGCGAAACCTGCGGCAACTGCCATTCCGGCCCCAGCCGGTTCCTGGCTCTGGGAAAGATCCATCAGAACCAGACGCTCAAAGACAACCCGCTGGTGTTTCTCATCAAGCTTTCCTACATCATTCTGATCGTCGCGACGGTGGGCGGATTTATCGCCTACATTATTTTGGATCTGTTCAGCCACTATGCGCGCAGGCTATTCGCCAGGCTGCAAGGCCGAAATCCCGAAATCAGGCGCAAACGGGCGGGCAAGGTCTACCAGCGCTTTCCCATTAGCTACCGCATCCAGCACATCATCATGATGCTGTCGTTCCTCACGCTCATCTTCACCGGGCTTCCCATCCTGTTCCCAGAATCAAGTTTCTTCAAAGGCGTCTTCAACACGCCCGGCAGCTTCCAGTTGCGCGGACTCATCCACCGGGGCGCCGCCATTGTGCTCATCACCCTGGTGCTGATGCACACCATCTTCGTGCTCTCCTCGCGACGCGCGCGCAGGGATCTCGTCGAAATGATGCCCAGAATCAAGGACTACAAAGATTTCAGGCAGCTCGTCGCTTTCAACCTGGGTCGATCCAAAGATCGGCCCGCCTACGCGCGATTCAACTTCATCGAGAAGTTCGAGTATCTGGCCGTGGTTTGGGGTTCGATCGTGATGGGCGTGACAGGATTCGTGCTGTGGTTCCCGGGATGGTCGATGCGCCACATGCCCAAGCTCGGCCTTGACGTGGCCGCTGCCATCCACGGCTACGAAGCGGCGCTGGCCTTCTTGGCCATCATTATATGGCACCTGTATTCCGTCATCTTCAGTCCCGAGGTCTGGCCCATGAGCAAAGTGTGGCTCACCGGGGAGCTGACCGAGGAAGAGATGCAACACCATCACCCGTTGGAATTGGAGAAGTTGAAAGAGGCTGAGCTGCCCGCGCAGGGCGACGCCGGCAGAGACAAGAAGTAGTCAGTTAGTTCGCGACCACGAACTCAATACGGCGATTCTTCAACTTGCCCTTGCCCAGGTTGGGAACCAGCGGCTTGGTCGCGCCCATCCCCGCGGACACCACTCTCTCGGGGCCCACGCCTTGCTCGACCAGGTACTGGGCGACTGCCTTGGCCTGAGCGTCGGTCAGTTCCTGGGCTTTGGCCGCGGCCAAACCGCTGCCCCAATGTGCCTCAACGCGCACCTGGCGAATCTCCGGGTGGTTGACCAAGACGTCGACGACTTCATCGAGCAACTGGAACGAGCTCGCAGCCAACTCGGCCGATGGCTGTGTGCCGGCCGACGTGAAGGCGACGGACTGGCGCAGTTTGAACTTCCCATCAGTGAAGGTCACACTCGCCAATGCTGGACGAGCGCGCAGTGTGACCTTGACGGCATTCTCCTGTCCCTCCGCCACAGTCAGGTGCACGAGCTTCGACAAGTACTGGTCCGCATCGATGCGCAAGACATATTGGCCAGGCACGACGGGCACAGAGAAGGCGCCCGATTCATCCGACCTGCCTTCGGCAATTTGGGGACCGGCGAGTTTGAGTGCCGCTGCCACGCCCTTGCCAGAAGTGTCGCCAATGTGTCCCACCGCGCGCGCAGCCGGCACATGCGGAGTTAGCGCGAATACGACGTTGGCGGCCTGCCCGGCAATGACGTCCAGCTTGGCCGAGACCGTGTCGAAGCCATTGGCCACGATGACCAGTTCGATAGGCCCAGGGGCCAGGGGCACACTCTGGAAGGTCCCATCGGTATCGGTCAAAACACGAGAATACGCGCGACCGGCAACCCCGATCACGGCTCCCTCGATGGGAGTCCCGACTGTGCTGACGACTCTACCTGCCACGAGGCCTCTGGGTTGCGCCTCGATCTTCTCGACCGGCACTGCGCGCGTCACGACCCGCGGGAGCAGACTGAAGGGATAGCCCACGCCGAATAGCAGATTCCATGGTGCCAGGGACGGAGCATAGGCATAACCGGCCGAGTGCAACGCCACATCCAAACCGAGCGTCAAGGTCAATCCGTGCGCAATCTGTGCCTGTACCCCGAGTGTCAGGCTCTGCTGGTCCTTGTTGTCTGCGCAAGCGGAGGTGCCCGCTGTGCCGCACGTCGCGTGCTCCTGATCGTAAATCACTTGGTCCTTGGACCCCGTCAGGTACTCAAAGTGATACTCAATGAGGGGCCGCAGCGAAAATCCCTCGGTCAGTTCGTCGAAGGGCGCATCCACGCCGAGCGCCAGCCGGAAGCGGTCCCCGGAAATACCATAGGCAAACTTGGAAACGTAGCGGGTGACAGCGGAACTCTTGGCCGCATCGTAGTTCTGCAGATTGCCTGAATTGTCCAGGTAGTAGCCGATGTTCAAATGGAATCGCAGGGGGATGGGCCTCAGATCATAGCTGGCCAGTGCGTTCACCCAGAGGGAAGTCGAGTCAGGCGAAAAGGAGATACCCGTTATGGAGGACATCATGCGAATCCCGACTTCGCCGCCGGCGGAGAACCCCGCTGCAACGGGATAGGCCAGTTTCACCCCCAGGAGCAAGTCGCCGAAGGACTTGATGACCTCGGGATCGGTGCGATGGGCTTCGGGCACACACTGCTCCTTGCCTGTCGCGTCCGGGCCACAAAGACGGCGATTGCGATTCTCCGAAGCCAGAACTGCGCCGAATACCTCGAGATAATTGAGCGGGGTAATACCAAAGGTCAAAGCCCCTTGCAGGCGGGTGTCACGATCGCCTCCAGGCGGAGTCACGCGCTGGACGAACACGTTGCTGCCGCTGAAGAACTCGCCGTGCAAACCCAGGCGAAGGTGCCCAACCGGGCCAACTTCGGCAGAGCTCATGTGCAGAAGACCAACCGCCCCACCCAGACTGAGCTGAGGAATGAATCCACGGAAACTGGTGTCGTTTTCAGACGCAGACGCCGCCGCGACCGGGACAGCGGGCAAGGAAGCGTCTGGAGCCACACCAGGAGCAGGGGACGGCGCTGGCGTCAATCCAGGCGCAGGCGCGCTCGGCGCGGGCGCAACCGACGCAGGAGGGGGGGGATCTGGGACTCCGGGTTGGGCAAGGGCGGAGCCCGTCGCAAGAAGAAGGGCGGCGAAAAATCCGGAAGTGGTGGGTTGAATTCGCATTGGTGAACTCCCTGGAAGCGAGCCGGGCCTTATGCTAGACGCGCTTTGAGATCTACGCAATCGCCACTTCCCTTTTCCGGCTCGCCTCGTCCGCGCAGCAAGAATAGATGAGCCGAAGGAAGGGGAACAGCCACTGCTCGGCTGGAACGTGCCACTCTCGCGCGCCCTCGGTGGCAGGAATGCTAGGGTGCGATGTCATGTCTCGCTCACCCGTCTCTGGAGAATCTCCATGAACCTGCGAAGAAGCGCTGTCGGGGCTCTGCTCCTGCTCGCCAGCTGCAACCAAGACCATTCCGGAAGCACGCCTGGCCCTGGCCTTGAGTCTTCCCACGCAGCGCTGGGCGTAGTGCCCGCGAGCGAAATCGCCACCTGGACGCGCGTGGGCCCGCCCGTGCTGGGGCCTGGCTCGCGCTACATGCAAGCGGCCGCCTTTGACGAGACCCGCAAGGTCCTGGTCATGTTCGGCGGCCTGAGCGACGCCGGCGAGCTTCAGGATCTGTGGGAGTGGAATCCCGCTTCTGGCGCCTGGACTCAACGCCCCCCGATCGGCGACCAGCCGAAACCGCGCGGCGGCGCAAGCTTGGTCTTTGACTCGATTCACAACAACTTCGTCATATTTGGCGGACGCGTGGGTTCCGGCGGCCAATACCTGGACTACGCTGACCTCTGGGAATGGAATCCCACGGCGGGCTCCTTCACCGACCGGCCCGCCTCGGGCCAGGGACCCGGCAGTCGCAGCCAGCAGAGCATGGTCTTCGAGAAATCCACGGGCAAGGTGCTGCTCTTCGGGGGCGGCACACCGTATGCGAACGCCCAGGATGACCAATGGGGCGGTGTCTCAGTGGCGTTTGCCGACACTTGGGAGTGGGATCCTGTGCAAGTCCAGTGGACCCAGCTTCAGCCCGCCACTGCGCCCAGTGCCCGATACGCGGCTGCGCTGGTCTGGGACAGCCAACGCAGCCGCGCCGTCTTGTTCGGCGGTATGGAGAAGCCGCTGGCCGGTCTCAGTGGCGTGCCCAAGCAGGACATATGGGAATGGGATCCGTCCAAGTCGAACTGGAGCAATCGCACCATCCCGGGGAACAGGCCGAGCGCGCGCTACGGCCACGTCATGGCCTACGACCCCGGCAGTGGCGTGACCGTACTGGTGGGCGGGTTCGACATCGACACCGGCTACGCCTTGGCCGACGTGTGGCAATGGGATCCGATTTCGGGGGCGTGGTCGCAGCGCCTCACCGGCAGCGAACCCAATCTGCCCACGGCGCGTATCTACGCCTCACTCGTCACCGACTCTGCTCGGGACCGCCTCGACCTGGTGGGGGGCGGAAGCTATGGCTCTTCGAGCCTGCCGGACGGCGAGATCTGGGAGTTCAATCCCGCCACGACGACGTTCACCGATCGCACTCCGCAGGTCACGCAGCCATGGCCAGCCCCGCGCTCAAATCCCGCCGTGGCCTTCTGCCCAAACACGGGCAAGACCTACGTGTTCGGCGGCATGGACCCCAACAGCGCGTTTCTGGATGACCTGTGGGAGTGGGATGGTTCCTCTTGGACCCAGGTTCAAAGCGACGTACGCCCCGCCGCCCGCACGGACACGGCGATGGCCTACGACCCAGCCCGCAAGTCGCTCATTGTATACGGCGGCACGGGCAACCCGCCTGTCGGAGGCGACGCCGATGTGATCTTGGGCGATACCTGGGAATGGAACACCAGCACCCGCAAGTGGGGCCAGCTCTTTCCCAAATCGAGTCCCGAGCCTCGCTACCGACACGCCATGGTCAGCGATTCGGGCCGGTCCAAGCTGCTGCTCTTCGGCGGCGAAAGACCCACGTTCGACTATACCTACCCAACCCCCGGAAGCCCCTTGTCGGTGGATCCCTTCAGTACCGCAGTCTGGGAGTGGGATGGCACGACCACCACCTGGACTAACCGGACACCAGCATCGCTCGTGGTTGTGCCGTACGGGCGCGACTACCCGGCCCTGAGCTTCGACGATAGCCGCCAGGAGATGGTCCTCATCGCCGACTCCACGGAAGACCCCATCAGCGGCTACAGTTTCTTCTGGGATTGGGATCCGGTCGCGGCCGGCTGGGCGCTTCGCGACACCGGCGACCCAGCCGATTCCCAGTACGACCTGGGTGCGGGCGCGGTCGCCTACGACAACCTGCGCCGCCGGCACATCGTGCCTATCGGCGGGGTGTCTGGGCCGAGCCCCGACGGGACCATCCAAACCTGGGAGCTGGATGGCAAGACTCCAACCTGGTACATGCGCGCCCTATCTGGCCCAGACCAAACCATCTCGCAGATGAGTGCGGCCTTCGACAGCCGGCGCGGCGTGCTGGTGCTGTTTGGTGGCACTGTTTGGTGGACAACGACAAACGACACCTGGGAGTACAAAGTGACCAATCTGGGCAATGGCGAGGGGTGTACCTCTGCCACGGCGTCGAGCTGCGCCTCGGGGTTCTGCGTGGACGGCGTCTGCTGTGCAGTCGCGTCCTGCTCGGGCGCCTGCCAGTCGTGCAGCGTCGCAGGCAAAGAAGGCACCTGCGTCCGGGCGGCGCCAGGCACGGAAGTTCCTGGTAGCTGCGCCGGCACGCAGGCGTGCGACGGCAGCGGCAAGTGCAAAACAAAGAACGGCACGGCTTGCTCCAGCGCGAGCGTCTGCGCCTCGGGCTTCTGCGTGGATGGGGTGTGTTGCGAGAGCGCTTGCGATGGCGCCTGCGTGTCCTGCAATCAGACCGGCCGGGCCGGCAAGTGCACGGCCTACACTATCGGCAGTGATCCAGAAAGTGAATGCGGCGCAGGCAGCGACCCGTGCCGCATGGTCTGCAATGGTGCCGGGGCTTGCGATGCTCCCCAGTACGGAATCCCGTGCGGGACTTGCGCGGTTTGTGACGGATGGGGCACCTGCGCGCCTCCCGATCCTTCGGTTTGCGGCGGCGGCGACGCTGGCGCGGGCGGAGCCGATGGCAGCGGCGGCACGGGCATAGGCGGCAGTGCCGGCGCGGGTGGTTCAGCCGGTGGCGCGGGTGGCACCGGCGGCGCAGGCGGACGCGGTGGCGCGGGTGGCACTGGCGGCACTGGCGGCACTGGTGGACGGAGTGGTTCAGGCGGAACAATCGTCGGCGGCGTCGGCGGACGCGGTGGCGCGGGTGGCAGCATCGGTGGCACCTTCGGCAGCATCGGTGGTAGGGCCGGCAGCAGTATCGGCGGCACGTCCGGCTCCGGAGGCCAGACCGTCAGTGGCGGCACGGGAGGCTCAAGTGGTCTGGCCTCCAGTGGTGCGGTCGGCAGCGGCGGCGAAGGCGAAGGTGGACGAGGTGACACGGGTGGCGTCAGCGGCAGTCCCGATAGCGGAGGAAGTTCATCGCCGGCCGACGCGGGCAGCCCCGATGGCAGACAAGTTTCTGTCGCGACCGACGCGATCGACACCTCGCGGTTGCGCCGCTCGGGTTGCGAATGCGATCTGAGCCAGAGCAGCAGAGGCACGCCAGGGCTTCCCTTCGCCTTGCTCGGCGCCGCCTTCTTCTGGCGCCGACTGCGTCGGCGTCAAATCCATTCATTCACCTTGGGATTCGGAGCAGGCGCTTCTCGCTCGGATGACGTCCCCTGTAAGGGCGACCTGCGGTCGCCCGCCGGGGGGCTGCGCCCCCCGCGCAGGCACCAACCACGTCGTCCGGCGAGATTGGGCGGTCGAAACGCGCCGGAGGGGCGACCGCAGGTCGCCCCTACAGTGGTTGCTCTGCTCCTGCTCACCACCTGCTGCGAGACCGATCCAGGCAACAGCCCTCGCCTTGAGTCTTCTCATTTGGCCCTGGGTACTGTACCCGCGACCGAGTCGGCCACCTGGACGCGCATCGGTGCCCCTTCCTCGCCCATCCCCAATCCGCGCTACTTGCAGGCGGCCGCCTTCGACGAGGACCGCAACGTCCTGGTCATGTTCGGCGGCTGGTCCGGCGCGTCCAGTGACAACGGCTTCGGGGCAGCTTCTCAGGATATCTGGGAATGGAATCCTGCGACCGGCGCATGGACCAACCGCACCCCGGCCGGCGCAAAGCCCAGCCCGCGCGCGGGCGCGAGCATGGTCTACGACTCCGTCCACAAGAACTTCGTCATCTTTGGTGGGCGCTCGACCGCCGGCTATAATTACGAGGACACCTGGATTTGGGATCCGGTGGGCGGAACCCTCACTGACGCCACCACCACGGGGCCCAGTGCCCGCAGTCAGCACAGCATGGTGTTCGAGAAATCCACGGGCAAGGTCCTGCTTTTTGGCGGCGGACGCGCCGATGCAGGCTCCGCGATCTGGCCCGAGACCTACTTCTACGGTGACCCGCTACAACGACCGCCCTCCTCTGGACCCTCGCCCGATGGGACCGGCATCGTGCTCGCGTTTAGCGAAACCTGGGAATGGGATCCCAGCGCGGGACAGTGGACCCAACTCATGCCCACCACCACGCCCAGCGCGCGATACGACTCCGCGCTGGTGTGGGACAGCAAACGCAACCTCGCGGTCCTGTTCGGCGGCATGCAAAAGGACCAGGCTACGACCGGGATCCCCCAGCAGGACACCTGGGATTGGAATCCGACGACCAAGAACTGGAGTCTGCGCGCAACCTCGACAACCATGCCGAGCCCGCGCTGGGGCCACGCCATGGCGTACGATCCGGCACGGGGCCTGGTCGTGCTCGCGGGCGGCAAGAGCTGGGAAACCTACCTTGGCCTGGGCGAAGTTTGGGATTGGGATCCGGCCAGCGGGAACTGGACGCAGCGATTGACCGGGAACGAATCCGGCGTGCCCGCCGGCCGCATGTACGCATCTCTCCTCACCGACGCTGCGCAAAGCCGCCTCGATCTGGTGGCGGGCATTACTTTCAGCACGAGCCTTCCCTTTGGTGGATACCAGCCGACGGCTTCTGCAGAAGTCTGGGAATTGGAGCCAGCCTCGGCAAAATTCACCAACCGCTCAGCCTTGCAGAACTGGCCGAGCCAGCGCTGGGGCAACGCCATCGCCTTCTGTCCCGCCACCGGCAAGACCTACCTTTTTGGGGGTCAGAGCCCGAACTACGACTTGCTCAACGACCTGTGGGAGTGGGACGGCAGTTCCTGGTCCCAGGTCCTGGGTGATGTGCGACCCACCAAGCGCGCAAACCCGGCGATGGCATACGACCCGTCTCGCAAATCCCTCATCTTATTCGGCGGGATGACCTACCCGTCAGCGCCCTACGACGAGGTAGCCCTGGACCTCTGTGACACCTGGGAATGGAGCAGCGCCACCCGAGCGTGGAGCCAGCTCTTTCCCGCGTCGAGCCCGGGTTGTCTGGGCGGAGCCGGCATGGTTACCGATGCTGGGCGTGCCAAGTTGCTGCTCTTCGGCGGCGGCAGCGACAGCAACAGCAACGCGGTCTGGGAATGGGATGGCGCGAAGACGACCTGGACCAACCGTACGCCCGCCCCAGGCACGGTAACGCCCCTATCGAGGGGTGGCACCGAAGGAGGCCCGCTCATGGCCTTCGACGACGGTCGTCAGAAGATGTTTCTTTTCGAAGGCGACAGCACCTGGCAAGGTACCACCAGCAACAGCGTTTTCTGGGAGTGGGATCCCCTCTCGGCCGGATGGGCGTTGCGAGACAGTGGCGACTTCGTCGATTTGGGAACCTCCCCTTTCCCGGTGGTGGCCTACGATAGCCTGCGTCGCCGGATGGTTCTGCCCAGCAACGTGACGGATGTGGTTGGCTCCACGACGGCAGTCAAGACGTGGGAGCTGGATAGCAAGGGTCCAACCTGGTACATGCGCGATCTGGCCACTAGCCCAACCACGGTGTCCACAGGCCCAGGCTGGTACACCAGCAACGCCACCATGGCCTTCGACAGCCAGCGCGGGGTGATGGTGCTGTTCGGTGCAGGCCCGACTGATGGTTCGGCTTTGAGCGAAATCTGGGAATACCAAGCCACAAGTCTGGGCAACGGCGAGGGGTGCACCGCCGCCACAGCGTCGAGCTGCGCCTCGGGATTCTGCGTGGACGGCGTGTGCTGCTCAACGGTGTCTTGCTCGGGCGTGTGTCAGTCGTGCGCCGTGGTCGGAAACCAAGGCACCTGCGCCTTGGCCGCCCCTGGCACCGAAGTAGGTGGAAGCTGTGCCGACGGACAGGCGTGCGCCGCTGGCGGCGTCTGCAAAGCAAAGAACGGCACAGCCTGTTCTAGCGCCAGTGCCTGTGCCTCCGGCGTCTGTGTAGACGGGGTCTGTTGCGACAGCCCGTGCGACGGCACCTGCGTGTCGTGCAACCAGGCCAGTCGCGTGGGCAAGTGCTCTCCCTACAGCGCGGGCAGCGATCCACAGAACGAATGCGGTCTGGGCAGCGACCTTTGCCGATCAACTTGCAACGGCGCGGGTGCCTGCGACTATCCGCAGGCCGGAACGCCCTGCGGACCCTGTGAAGTATGCGACGGCAACGGCGCATGCTGGCTTGATTCCACTCCCTACCTTTGCAACACCGGCGGCACCGGCGGAGGTGGCGCGGGTGGTGCCGGCGGCAGCAGCATTGGCGGCGCAGGGGGCGCGGGCGGCGTGGCCACAGGCGGCGGGAGCATCGCCATCGGCGGTGCCGGCGGACGCGGTGGCTCAGGCGGCAGCATCATCGGCGGCATCATTGTCGGCGGTGCTGGCGGACACGCTGGTTCCGGCGGGAGCATTATCGGCAGCACCGTCTTGGGTGGCGTGGGCGGCGCAGGTTCAGGCGGCTCCGGCGGACACGGTGGCTCAGGCGCGGCCGGAACCATTGTCGGCGGCGCAGGTGGTGCAGGTGGCGTGGCCTCCGGCGGATCGGGCGGACACGCCAGCACAATTTCCGGCGGCGTGGACGCGGGCGGTGCAGGTGGCATGGCCTCGGGTGGATCGGGCGGACACGCCGGCACCATTGTCGGCGGCGCAGGCGGCAGCGGCGACGCTGGCGGGGCCAGCGGCAGCCCCGACGCGGGCAGAGACTCAATCCCGCCCGACGCGGGCAGCCCCGACGGGCATAGAGATGCGCGTCCACCCGACGCCGCCAGCACAGCGCGACTGGGCCACAAGGGTTGCGACTGTGATCTAGGTCACACTCCTGCCGACAGGCCAGGGCTGCCCTTGGCCTTGCTCGCCGCCACCCTGTTGTGGCGGCGCCGGCGGCGATAGGCGCGCGGGGCGCCCGGCGACGATAATTGAGTGGGGCGATACGACTGGCACTGTTGTGTGCCATCACTTCGAAAATGCTGTAGCGTGACGGCATTCTGGCCTGGCTTGCCAGCCTTGGAGATCGTCATGAAACTGCGAAATAGCGCCGTGGGGGCTGTGCTCTTGCTCGCCGCCTGCACCGAAAACAATCCCAGCGAGCTCCTTGGGTCTCGCCCTCCATCCTCCCACTCGGCACTGGGCGTTGTGCCAGCGACCGAAATCGCCACCTGGACTCGCGTGGGTCCCCCTGCAGCTGGCCCGCAATGGCTCTACCTGCAGTCGGCCGCCTTCGACGAGGTGCGCAAGGTTCTGGTCATGTCCAGCGGCCTGTCGTGGGCGGACCCTTCCTCCACCCTGACGGATTCCCAGGACCTGTGGGAGTGGAAGCCATCGACTGGCACATGGACCAACCGCACTTCCGCCGGCGTGGGGCCAAGCCCGCGCGCGGGTGCGAGCATGGTCTTCGACTCGCTTCGCAACAAGTTCGTCATCTTCGGCGGGCACACCACCGCTGGCGACAACTTGGCCGACATCTGGGACTGGGATCCTTCAAGCGGCATCTTCACTGATCGCACCACCTCGGGCCCGGGACCGAGCGGTCGCAGTCAGCAAGTCATGGTGTTCGAAAAATCCACGGGCAAGGTGCTGCTCTTCGGCGGTGGCCTCACCGATCTGAACTCAGTGGACTCCTACCAAGGGTCCGGCGTTTCGGTCGCGTTCGGCGATACCTGGGAGTGGAATCCCGCCACCGGGAAGTGGACCACGTTCACGCTCGCCGTGGCGCCCAGCGCCCGACACTCCTCCGCCATGATCTGGGACGCCAAGCGCGCGTGCGCCGTTTTGTTCGGCGGCATGGAGAAAACCCAGGCCGATCTCAATGGCATCCCCAAGCAGGACACATGGGAATGGGATCCTTCCAAGTCGGCCTGGACCAATCGTACTCTCGGCGGGAACAGGCCGAGCCCGCGCTACGCCCATGCCATGGCGTACGACCCCGTGCGCGGCGTGACCGTGCTGGTGGGCGGTTGGGACATCGAAACCGGCGACGCCCTGGCCGACGTTTGGGAATGGGAGCCGACCAATGGGGCGTGGACGCAGCGCCTGACCGGCAATGAACCCAACTTGCCCCAGGCGCGCATGTTCGGCTCGCTCGTCACCGACTCCGCGCGAGACCTCCTCGATCTGGCTGGGGGCCTGACCTTCGGCTATTCGAGCCCGCCCGCCGGGGAGATCTGGGATCTAGACCCCAACACGGCCACCTTCACTGACCGCACGCCGCCGCCGCCGAATGCATGGCCCTCGCCACGCTCGTTGCACGCCATGGTCTTCTGTCCCGCCACGGGCAAGACCTATGTATTCGGCGGTGTGGACGACAACAACGCATTCTTGGACGATCTGTGGGAGTGGGACGGTACCTCTTGGTCCCAGATCCAGAGCGACGTTCGACCCGCCGCCCGCATGAATGCGGCGATGGCCTGCGACCCGTTCCGCAAGTCCCTCGTCCTGTACGGCGGCATGAACTACTCGACCAGCCTAGGGTCGGTATCGGTGATCCTCGGTGACACCTGGGAATGGAGTCCCGTCACCCGCACGTGGATCCAGCTTCACCCCACCTCGAGCCCGGAGCCTCGCGACTCGCACGCCATAGTCGCCGATCCGGTCCGAGCCAAGCTGCTGCTCTTCGGCGGCGAAAGACCCTCCTACGACTACCTCTACCCGACCCCGGGAAGCCCCAGAACCCTGGATCCCCTGAGCAACGCAGTCTGGGAGTGGGATGGCGCGAGCACCACCTGGACCAACCGCACCCCGGTCCCGTTCATGGGCGCGCCGGTCGGGCGCTACTACCCGATCCTCACCTTCGACGAGGCTCGACAAAAGATGTTCCTGCTCGACGAGCAGACCAACCCCGACAGCGCCCTCGCTTTCTGGGAGTGGGATCCGGTCTCAGCCGGCTGGGAGCTTCGCGATGCTGGCGACCTCGTCCCAATCTACGGCAACTCCCAGTTCACCCCTGCGGCCTACGATAGCCTGCGCCGGCGGCAGGTTGTGCCCCTCGCCAGGGGAGACGCGACCGGCGACTCGCCCATCCCGACCTGGGAGCTGGACACCAAGGGGCCAACCTGGTACCAGCGGACTCTCTCAACCGGCCCGAGCATCGGCGCAACGGGCATGATCGCGGCCTTCGACAGCCAGCGCGGCGTGGTGGTGCTCCTCGGAGGCTGGCCTGGCTATTCTGACGGGGCCACCAGCGACACGTGGGAATACAAAGTAACCAATCTCGGCAATGGCGAGGGGTGCACCGCTGCCACGGCCTCGACCTGCGCGTCGGGATTCTGCGTGGACGGCGTGTGCTGCGCCATCGCGTCCTGTTCTGGATCGTGCCAATCTTGCGCCGTGCCCGGTCGCGAAGGCACCTGCGTCCGGGTGGCACCGGGCACAGAAGTTACTGGCAGCTGCGCCGGCACACAGGCGTGCGACGGCAGCGGCAACTGCAAGGCAAAGAATGGCACGGCTTGTTCCAGCGCGAGTGTCTGCGCCTCAGGTTCTTGCGCGGATGGGGTGTGTTGCGAGAGCGCGTGCGATGGCACCTGCGTGTCCTGCAACCAGACCGGTCGGGCTGGCAAGTGCGCTGCCTACGCCGTGGGCAGCGACCCAGAGAGTGAATGTGGCGTGGGCAGCGACCCCTGCCGCTTCACCTGCAACGGTGCCAGCGGCTGCGATACTCCGTACATCGGAACGCTTTGCGGGCCTTGTGCAACTTGTGACGGCGCCGGTACGTGCAACCACTTTGATCCGGCCGCCTGCGGCGCAGGCGGCGCCGGAGGCACGGGCGGAGCTGGCGGCACCGACGCCGGTGGAAGTGGCGGAGCGGGCGGCAGCGGCGGTGGCGCAGGTGGCTTGGGTGGCAGCATCGGCGGCGTGGGTGGCCGCGGCGGATCTAGCGGCACTATCATCGGCGGCAGCGCGGGTGGCTTCGGCGGCAGCATCGGCGGCACCGGTGGACGCGGTGGCACGGCCGGCTTCAGCGTCGGTGGTTCAGGTGGCACGGCCGGCACCATCATCGGTGGCAGCACGGGTGGCTTCGGCGGCACGGGTGGACTTGGCGGCACGGTCGCCAGCATCGCCAGCACGGGTGGACATGGCGGCACGACTGGCACCATCATCAGCAGCACGGGTGGCAGCGGCGGCAGCGCGGGTGGACGTGGCGGCACGGGTGGCGCCAGCAGCCTGGCGTCCGGCGGCACGGGCGGCAGCGTCGGCGGCGGATCGGGTGGTGCCAGCGGCAGTCCCGATGGCGGAGGAAGTTCATCGCTGGCCGACGCGGGCAGCGCCAATGCCGGAGGAGATGCGCTGGCGACCGACGCGGGCTCAGCATCACATCTGCGCCGTTCGGGTTGCGACTGCGATCTGGGGCAGACTGACAGGGGCACGTCAGGGCCAACCTTGGCTCTGCTCGGCGTCGCCTTCCTGTGGGCTGTGAGATTGCGAAGACGCGCCCTGGTCAGATCGGCCAGCGTGCGCGATAGCGGTGGCGGTGGCGACCAGCGTGCGGCGGGCGGCGTGGGCGACCCGACTGTGCGATGCGCGGCACGCTTTCCGCTTCCCGCGCACCGCCCACGAACTCGCTCGCGCCCATTCCCACGCGACCCGCGATCCGCGGCGCGGGCCTGCGGACAGCCCAAGATCTTCCGGCAGGCTCTAGAACACCGAACGGTTTGCCTCCCGTCG
>PMLB01000234.1:0-2115 GCA_003158735.1 Myxococcales bacterium
CGCGTGGCCGGCTTCGACGTGAAAACCGAACCCGAGTCAGTCAAGGCTTCCATCGGCTACATGTCACAGAAGTTCTCGCTCTATCTGGACTTGCCGGTGCGGGCTAACATCGAGTTCTTCGGCGGGGCCTATGGACTTTCCGGGCCGGACTTCGCCGCCCGCGCCGACGAAGTCCTGCACCTGTCCGACCTGGAACACGAGCGCGACGCAATTACCGGCTCGCTCCCGGGCGGCATCCGGCAGCGTCTGGCCTTGGGCTGCGCCATCTTGCACCGGCCCGCGGTGCTGTTTCTCGACGAACCCACCGCCGGCGTGGATCCAATCAGTCGCCGCCACTTCTGGCGCTTCATTCGCCGTCTCGCCCACGAGGGCACCACCATCTTCGTCACCACCCACTACCTCGACGAGGCTGAATACTGCGGCCGCATTGGTCTGATGGTGGACGGCCGCCTGGTCGCGCTCGACACGCCTGGCGCGCTCAAGAAGCGCTACGTTCCTGACCAGGTGCTGGCGGTACGCGGCCGCAACCTGGCCGAAGCCGCGGCCTCCTTGCGCGGCCGCCCGGGGATCACCGCGGTCGAGCCCTTTGGCGCCGGACTGCACCTGCAAGTGGTGGCCGAAGACTGGAACGCGGACTCGGTCGCGCACGCCCTGACCAGCGCCGGTGCGCAAGCCGTGGAAGTCGAGTCCGGCGAGCCGACGTTGGAAGACGTGTTCTTGGCCGTCGTCGCCCGGCCGCGCGAGGCGCGTGCGCCATGACCAGGCCGGCGCGTTTTCTGGTTCGCGTGGGTGCCATGGCTTCCAAGGAAGTCATGCACATCCGTCGCGATCCACGCACCCTGTACATGGCCCTGGCCATGCCCGTGGTCATGCTGCTCATCTTCGGCTTCGGCGTCAGCTTCGACATGGACCACATTCCCCTGGTCGTGCTCGACGGCGATCGCAGCGCCGCCTCACGCGCCTTGGTTCGCGCCGTGAGTGCCGGCCACGAGTTTGCCGTCGCGGCCGACAGCGACGAAACCGCAGCCCTGCGTATGATTCGCCGGGGCCAGGCCCTGGCCGCACTGGCCATTCCCGCCGGCTATCAACGCGAGCTGGCCGCCGGCCGCGACGGCGAGGTCCAGCTCATCGTCGACGGTGCTGACGGCGTGGTGGCCAACCAGATCCTGAGCAAGATCGACGGCCTGGTGCGCGCGGAGAGTTTGCGCCGCATCGACCTCGCCGCCGAGCCGCCCCTGCAGGTGAAGGTGTTCACCCTGTTCAACCCCGAGGCCCGCTCGGCCCTGTTCATGGTCCCCGGCCTGGCCGTGTACTTGCTCGCCATCGCCGCCGTGCTGTTGACCGCGCTCACGGTGTCCGGGGAATGGGAACGCGGGTCCATGGAACAACTTTTTGCCTCGCCGGTGGGCCGCCTGGAAATTGTGCTCGGCAAGCTTCTGCCCTATCTCGGCCTTGGCATGCTGCAGCTCCTCTTGGTGGTCGCAGTCGGCGCGGTGATCTTCGACGTTCCCATCCGTGGCAGCGCCTCCCTGCTCTTCCTCGCCGGCTTTCTCTTCCTGGTCGGAATGCTGGGCCAGGGCCTGTTCATCTCGGTGGTGGCACGCAGTCAGCTGGTGGCCACGCAAGCGGGCGCGCTTTCGTCGCTGCTCCCCTCATTGTTGCTGTCGGGAATGCTGGTGCCCATCGAGAACATGCCGCGCATCCTGCAGGTCCTGTCATCAGTCATTCCAGCCCGCTACTTCGTGCACGCCATGCGCGGGATCATGCTCAAGGGCAGTGGCCTGTCGATCCTTTGGAGCGATCTGGTCGCGCTCACCATCTTCGCCCTGGCCATCCTGGTTCTGGCCACGGCGCGTTTCCGACGGAGGCTGGCATGATTGTGAAGCCGCGCTGGTCGGTGCAGCTGCGCGCGATCATGCGCAAAGAGGTCAGCCAGACGGTGCGCGACCGGCGCATCATGTTCATGCTCATCGTGGCGCCGTTGCTGCAGACCGTGGTCTTCGGCTTCGCGGTCGACTTCCAGGTCGACCATGTGCCCACCCTGGTGGTGGACCATGATGCCAGCCCGCAGAGCCGCCAGCACATACGCCGGCTGCTCGCCGACGGAACCCTGCG
>PMLB01000234.1:2188-37327 GCA_003158735.1 Myxococcales bacterium
GGGATTGTGCCGCCGCCGCTTATCCGGGCCACGCCCCGCATCTGGTTCAATCCCAGTTTGAAGACGCCGCCCTACATGATCCCCGGGGTGATGACCATCTTGCTCGTCATCACGACAACCCTAGTCACCGCCATGGGGCTCGCACGCGAGCGCGAGATGGGCACGCTGGAGCAGGTGCTGGTCACGCCCATCCGGCCGCTCTTCCTACTGGTCGGCAAGATGACGCCGTTTCTGGTGATCGGCTGCTTCGACGTCTTGCTCGTGTTGACCGCTGGCGTGTGGATCTTCGGCGTACCCCTGCATGGCAGCTTGCTGCTCGTGGCAGCAGGGACTGTGCTCTACGTCCTCTCCACGCTGGGCATCGGCCTGTTGATCTCCACAGTCAGTCGCACGCAGCAGCAGGCCTTCCTCGCCGGCTTTCTCTTTGCCATGCCGGCCATCCTACTTTCCGGCGTGATGACCCCGATTCGCGCCATGCCCGCATGGCTGCAGATCGTGACCTTCTTCAATCCCGTGCGCTACTACATCGAGGTGCTGCGCGCGGTGCTGCTCAAGGGGGCCGGCTTGCTCGACATCTGGTGGCGCCTGCTCGCCCTGCTCGGCTTTGGCTTGGCCTTGCTGACCGTGGCCAGTTTGAGGTTTCACAAGCGGGTTGGCTAGAACCAGAATCGCATCGAGAGCACGTAGTAGCTGCCGGGAACGCCAGTATCCCAGTTTCGCCGGGCAAGAACATTGTAGATTCCTGCCGACGCTGCGGCCTCCAATCGCTTGCTGAAGGTCCAAGAAGCGCCGGCGGATGGTTCTAGTGCGATTTGGTCCAAATGGTCGATGGGTGCGTACGGATTGAGATCGGCAAAGACCAGCAAGTGGTGTGTGACCTGGACGTTCAAGTCGACAACCAATGAGCCGCGCGCGGCCGTGTCGCCCGAGGACTCGGGCTGGTCGACCTGACGGCTAGCGACCAGGGCCATTTCCAATGCCACGACCCGCCCGAACAGGATTTTCGTTCGCGTACCCACGTCCCAGGCAAAGGTCAATGGCTTCGCGCTCCTCGCGATCAAAATGCCCCCGAAGACCTTGAGCTGCGTCATCCGAGATCGAACGAGGCCGTAGGTTCCCGAGATCTCGGTGGCGTTGAAACGATTGATGTCGCTGCAGCCGCTCGGATCCGATGCGGCCACGCACAGAATTCGCGGCGCATAGAATTGCATCTCGGATCGTTCGGTTAGGCCCACGCGAACCCACAAGCCTAGGCTGAGGGTGGAATGGAAAGTGTAGGGGAAACCAGCAGCCGTCGCGAGGGGACCGGACTGCGGCCGGAACACACTTGCGCGCACGCCTGCTTCGGTCAGCCCGGCGGGAAGCGTCTGTGGGCGCAGCACGTACTCGATTGGCCAGAGATCGCGGGGTGACGGTTGAGGCACCGCGAGGGCCGGCGGCAGTGGCGGCGGTTGAGCGATTGGCGTCGTTGCAATCTCTGGCCCAAGCGGCGCTTGAACGGAATTCGTCGCAGCGGCAGGCGTGGGTGCGGCCGAAGAGCCGATATCGGCGGGACGAGTCTGGCCCAGCATTTCGTCGCAGCGACGATCGGCCCGGGACTGCCCACCATCGTCAGCCAACGCGGGCCGGAGTATGAAGCTCAAGCCGATAGACATCGATGCGAAAAAGAAAGGGTGCCAGCGAGCAGTCATCAACTACCGCCCACGAGTGTACAACGATTCTAGTCAGACCCACCAAGGTTGGGAGTTGCGCTCGCGCATCGAGTGCGAGGCGATCCATGTCGCGTGACTATCTGAATTGGTATCGCTACCTCTGCAGCAGTTGCGGCAGGTGGTCGAAGTGCCGATCGCGGGCGTGCAGGGTCAGACCGTGCTGGAGCACGAGAGCCGCGATCCAGATGTCGTTGGTGGGAATCGGCGTTCCCTGCCGGCGGAGCTGACGGTACAGAGACGCGTACTGGTGGGTTGTCTGATCGTCGGCGTAGATCACCTGCACCCCAGGTTTGCCGAGAAACAAGCCCAGCACCCTCTCGTTCTCGGATCCGCGCCTGCCCACGGCGAAGCCGGCGCGAAGCTCGGCCAGAACCACGAACGGCAGATGAATCGAGTCCGCCTTCTCCAGCAGATCGACGGTTCCCGCTTCGCCGCGACAGAAGTCCACGTAGCCGTTGGTGTCGAGAGCGACTCTCACTTCCAGAGTGCCTCGTCGACTTTGTCCTGTTCCGCGATGGCATGATCAAAGGCGGGATCCTTCTTCCAGGTTCCGGCAATGTCGCCGAGGTCGCGCTGGCGCTGGGCCTGGCCTTGCAAGCCCACCCCACGCGCCAGCGCCTCCAGCAGCGCCCGATTCATGCTCTTGCGCTCCTCGTGCGCCCGCCGACGGACCTCCGTATCAAGTTGCTTGGGTATGTTCCGGAGCGTGTACTGCATGCATGCATTGTATGCCAAACATGCCTGCATTTCCAGTCCACGGGCGCTAAACGCCCTTAGCACGGATGGCTAATCCACGCCGACCAAGGCCTTGATGTACTGGCCGCGCGCGAAGGACCAGGCGTCCACTCCTTGCTTCTGGCCCAGCTTGCCGCGGAAGGCGTCCAGGTTGGCGAAGTTGTGGGCGTCCATCCAGCTCGACAGCTCGGCCAGCATCTTCTGAATATGAGCAGGCTGTTCGCGATAGAGCACGCTGACCACTTGAACGGCCTTGGCGCCCACCAACACCATCTTGGCCACGTCCCGCCCGGTCCAAATTCCGGTGGTGGCGACCAGGTCGGCCTTGACCCGGTCGTGCAGCATGGCCACCCAGCGCAAGGGCAGTAGCGACTCGCCCGGCGAGCTCAGGCTGACCGAGGAATACCGGGTCAGGCTATCAGGGTCGATGTCGGGCTGGAGCAACCGATTGAAGAGCACGAAGGCATTGGCCCCGGCTGTTTCCATGCGGGATACCACGTTCATCAGGCTGGTGTAGTAAGGGTGAAGCTTCACAGCGATGGGGATCTTGACCGCTGCGCGCACCCGCTCCAGTATCGAAATCTCTCGTTTTTCGATGTCCGAGGCAGCGATTTCCGGGTCAAGCGCGGGCGAGTAGAAATTGAGCTCGATTCCGTTCACTCCTGTGCCTTCGAGTTGCTTGGCGTAGTCACCCCAGGTCACCCGACTGATGCAATTGAGGCTGGCGAAGATGGGCATCTTTACGGCCTTGCGCGCCTGCTCGACCCAAAACAAGTGCTCCTTGGGCCCGCCGTGTTCCATCTTGGGAAACATGCTGACCGCTTCGGCGAAGCCAGGTTCGAGTTCCCCTAGGCGGGTGCGGAACTCCTCCTCCTCCATCTGTATCTGCTCTTCGAAGAGCGACTTCACCACCAGACCGCCAGCCCCAGCCTGCTCAAGTTTCTTGATGCTGTCGATGGACTTCGACAGTGACGAGGATCCCACCACAATCGGATTGGCGAGGGGGACACCCATATATGTGGTTCGTAGGTCTGCCATGTTGCTCTCCTCTGCATGAACGTTGTTGGCTTCCAGTGGCCCAGGTTTTCGCAAGCCCGCCTGCCATCGACACCAATGGTCTGTGCCTCCGGAAGTGCAGCTCTTGCTGGTTCGGCCTCATTCATTTGGTTTGATGCCAGAAGGCGGCGGACGATGCCGCATCGCTGCCGCTATCGCCCCGAAAGGCTTTTGTTGGGCTCATGCGTCGCGGCGTCATTCGACCTCATTGCGACCGAAACGCCCGCGCCACCTCAGATTTCTGAGGAGTCGCGATCACGGTCTGGCTTGCCCGCAGGCTCAGGGGGCCGACTCGGCCCTGGCCCTGAAATTGCTATGAAACTTGGCGGCTAACTCGGAGGCTCCCATGACTCGTTTGATTCCAACGACCTTCCTTCTCTCAGCACTCCTTTCGACCGCGCTTGCTGGCTGTGGAGACGCTGAAAAGTCCACCCCGCCGGTCGACACCGCCAAGTCGCCAATCCAGCGCGTGGCCAATCCGACGGTGGCGCCCGCCGACAGCACCCAGTTGGCTTCCGACAACGCTGCTTTTGCTTTTGACGTCTACAAGCAGCTCATCCTTACGAACACCAATCTGATCTTCTCACCGGCCAGCATCTCAATTGCCCTTGCCATGACCTATGCCGGGGCGGCAGGCGCGACCGCCACTGAGATGGCCAGCACGCTTCACTTCACCCTGCCACCCGCGCAGTTGCACCTGGCCTTCGATGCCCTGGACCTGGCTCTGGCCTCGCGTGGTCAAGGCTTCCCCGGCGCCGACGGCGGGCCCATGCAGGTAAACATCGTCAACGCCCTCTGGGCCGAAAAAACCTACACCTTCAGTCCCGACTTTCTCGACACTCTGGCCGCAAACTACGGCGCGGGCGTGAACTTGCTCGACTTCCTCAATGCGCCTGATCCATCGCGCCTAGCCATCAACGCGTGGGTCGCCGAGCAGACCAACAACAAGATCCAGGATCTGCTGCCCCAGGGCTCTGTCGTTGCCTCGACCAAACTAGTCCTGACCGACGCTGTCTACTTCAACGCTGCATGGGGAAGCCCCTTTGATGCGAACAACACCGGCGACGGCTCGTTCACGCTGCTCGACGGCAGCAGCGTCACTGCGAAATTCATGAGATCGGATTTCTACGGTCTCCCAGCCACGCAGGGGACGAACTTCGTGGCCGCATCCCTGCCCTACGCCGACGACAACCTCTCGCTGGTGGTGGTGGTGCCTGATGCGGGCCAGTTCAGCCAGGTCGAATCGTCGCTTGACGCCAACACGCTGGGTACTCTGGTGGCCGGGCTGACCAACCAGGCGGTTTCGGTTGCCCTGCCCCGCTACAAGGTCGAGACCGGGACAAGTTTGAAGGACCTCCTCATGGCCCTGGGCATGACGTCGGCCTTCCTCCCAGGCATCGCCGACTTCTCGGGGATGGACAGCACGCAGAACCTCTTCATTGGGGACGTTATCCACAAGGCCTTCATCAACGTTGCAGAAAGAGGCACCGAGGCCGCAGCCGCCACGGCTGTCACCATGAATACCGCCATCGCCCTGCCGACGCCCCAACTCGTCCTCACGGCCGACCGGCCCTTCCTCTACTTCCTGCGTGACCAGCCCACCGGCGCTATCCTCTTCATGGGCCGCGTGCTCGATCCCAGCCATAACTGACCAACCGCCGCCTGCATTCGCCATCGCGCCGCGTCCCGAATAACTCGCAGGTGTCGCAAGCCTCGACTTCCTCGGTCAGGTGATTTATAAGCGCCAGACTTCGGGGATGGAGCTGGGGCGGTCGCGATTCACCTGAAGGGGTAATGCATGAAGAGCTACGCGGCGAGCGAGATTCGAAACGTTGCACTGGTCGGCCACGGTGGTTCCGGAAAAACCACGCTGGGCGAGGCCATTCTCTTCTCGACGAAGTCGACCCAGCGGCTGGGTCGCGTCGACGACGATACCTCGAACTTCGACTTCGAGCCCGAGGAGCAGAAGCGCAAAACCAGCATATTCGCCGCTGCGGGCCACGTGGAGTGGAAGAAGAACAAGATCAACATTCTTGACACATCAGGCAACGGAAACTTCCTGGTCGACACCCGCATCACCCTCGATGTGGCCGACGCGGCCGTGGTGGTGGTGTCCGCCAGTGACGGCGTGCAGGTCTACACCGAACGAACCTGGGCCATGTGCGACGAACTCGGGCTGCCCCGCTGCGTGCTCATCTCCAAGCTGGACCGCGAGCGTGCCGATTTCCAGCGCGCGCTCGATGACGTGCGCGAGACCCTGTCCACCAAGGCTGTGGCACTGCAGCTCCCCATCGGTCAGGAAGCCGATTTCGCGGGCGTGGTGGATCTGCTCTCCATGAAGGCGTTCCGCTTTTCGGGCGAGGGGCGCGACGTGAAAGAGGGCGAAATTCCAGCCGACATGGTCGAGGCAGCGAAGAAGGCGCGCGAGGCCCTGCTGGAAGCCATTGCCTCGGCCGATGATGCCCTGGTGGAGAAGTATCTGGAAACCGGCACCCTGACCGATGAAGAGGCGCGCCGGGGTCTGGTCGAGGGTGTACGCCGGCAAGCCGTAGTGCCGGTGCTGGCGGCCGCGCCCGGCGTGTGCCTGGGCATCCAACCCCTGCTCGATTTCATCGTAGATTGCTTCCCGGCGCCCCCGGATCGGCCGGCCTGGAAGGGCAAGATCGGCGAGGAGCCGACCGAGCGTAGCGCTGATCCCGCGGCGCCGGTGGCGGCCTACGTGTGGAAGACCTGCACCTCGGATATTGGTCGTCTGTCGCTCATGCGGGTGATTTCGGGAAAGCTCACCGGCGACGCCTCCCTGATTTCAGTCAACCACGATTCCAAGGAACGCGTGGGCCAACTCTACGTTCTGCAGGGCAAGGCGCGCGATCAGGTGGCCGAGGCCTTCGCGGGCGACCTCGTCGCGGTGGCCAAGCTGAAGACCACCAAAACCGGCGACACACTGGCCGACGAGCGCTCGCTCTTTGCCATGCCCAAACCGGTGATTCCCGCGCCGCTCATCACCTATGCGCTGCAGCCCAAGACCAAGGGCGACGAGGACAAGGTTGCCGTCAAGCTGAACGAGATCATCGACTCGGACGTGGCCATCAAGGTCACCCACGACGCCCAGTCCAAGGCCATCCTGATCGGTGGCACCGGCCAGTTGCACATCGAGGCCACCGTCGATCGCCTGCACCGCATGGGCGTCGAGGTGGATCTCTTGCCGCCCAAGATCCCGTATCTCGAAACCATCAAGGGCACCGCCAAGAACGTCGAGGGCAAGCACAAGAAGCAGACCGGCGGACGCGGCCAGTACGGAGTTTGCTACGTCGACATCGCGCCCCTGCCCCGTGGCAGCGGCTTCGAGTTCGAGGACGCCATCGTGGGCGGCGCCGTGCCCCGCCAGTTCATCCCGGCCATCGAAAAGGGGATGCGCACGCGCATGGCCAGGGGGGTTATCGCCGGCTATCGCGTGACCGACGTCAAGGTGCGCCTGTTCGACGGCAAGTACCACGACGTGGACTCGGACTCGCGTTCCTTCGAGATCGCCGGTTCCAAGGGTTTCCAGGCCGCCTTCAAGCTGGCCAAGCCGTGTTTGCTCGAACCCATCATGAAGATCCAGGTGACCTGCCCGGACGACTGCATGGGCGACGTCATCGGCGATCTCAATCAGCGCCGTGGTCGAGTCGAGGGCATGGAATCAACCGGCAAGGATCAAGTCATCCGCGCGCACGTGCCCATGTCCGAGACTCTCAAGTACTCGTCCGATCTGCGCTCGATGACCGGCGGTCGCGGCTCGTTCACTCTCGAGTTCTCGCACTACGACGAACTGCCCGGCAACCTGATGGACAAAGTCGTCGCCGACGCCAAGATGGCGGCCGAAGAAGACGAGTAGGGGCGACCTGCGGTCGCCCTTGGCTACCGGCGCCGCAATCCCGGGTGCTCGTCAAAGAAGGTCTGGCGGCTGGCAGGGCTGATGGTGACGACGATGCGGCCATCGGCCTGCAAGCGGGCCTGGCAGGCCAGGCGTGAATTGCGACGCACGTCGAACGCCTTGTCCAGGTTGTCCTCTTCGCACTCGTCGATTTCTGACAAACCGTCCGACCCTTCATTGACGTAGACATGGCAGGTCGAGCAGGCGCATACGCCGCCGCAAGCCGACCCGAGAAGCGCGCCGGCCTCTTCTGCCGCTTGCAAAATCGTCGTACCCGCCTTGACCTCGATCTCGATCCCGTCAGGCTCGAAACGGATCCTGGGCATGGCCTACCTTCCTACTTTGCTTTCCACCGCGCCGATGTCCTGACCGCGCAGTCCCTGCGCCAGCGCTTGGTTCATGCGACGGGTGGCGAAGTCCTTGGAGGCCGCGTCCAGCGCAGCAATCGCCGCTCGCATGGCCAGGTGGTCGCGCCCGGCCTTGCTCTTCTCGAGCCAGTCCATCGCCGCTTCGATGGCGGCCTGCTCACCCTCGACCAGAAGATCGGCGGACCCAGCCAGGGCCGCCCGCGTTGCCTGCAGAATGCGGTCGGCCTCCACGCGCTCGACCAACAGCAGGCGCTCGCCCACATCCTGCTCGGCATGGGCGAAGGAATCGCGAATCATGCGCTCGACCTCGTCGTCGGTGAGCCCGTAGCTCGGCTTGACCCGGATGGACGATTCCTTGCCCGTTGTCTCTTCGCGCGCCGACACGCTCAGCAAGCCGTCGGCGTCGACCAGGAAAGTGACCTGCAGGCGCGCCATGCCCGCGGGCATGGGCGGAATCCCGGTCAGCTTGAAGCGCGCCAGCGAGCGGCAATCCGCCACCAACTCGCGCTCGCCTTGCACTACGTGCAAATCAAAACCAGTCTGATTGTCAGCGTAGGTGGTGAAGGTCTGCACGGCGCCGCAAGGCACGGTGGTGTTGCGGTGGATCAATTTCTCTGCCACTCCGCCCATCATTTCCAGGCCCAGCGAAAGCGGCACCACGTCCATCAGCACGACATCTTTGCGCGCGTTGCCCGCCAACAAGTCGGCCTGCACTGCCGCGCCCAGGGCCACCACCTCGTCGGGATCGATGTCGACCAGAGGCTCGCGCCCGAAGACGCTGGCGACCAGCCGCCGCACAATGGGCATGCGGGTGGCGCCGCCCACCAGGATCACGCCGGAAAGCTGCTTCGCTTCCAGGCCGGCGTCACGCAGCGCCCGACGCGCAGGCGGCTCGCAGCGATCGAGGACCGGCTTCACCACGTGGTCCAGCTCGTCGCGCGTGAGCGTCCCGCGCCAGAGGTCACCCGGCCCCCGTTCGATGACAACTTCAGTCGCGCTGAGCTTGGTCAGTGCCTCCTTGGCATCCCTCGCCGCATCGAGCACGCGGCGGGTAAGGTAACGGTCGCCGGCCGCATCCTCGGGCAAGCCCATCTGCCGCAGCAAGTGTGCGGCCAGGGCGCGATCAAAATCGTCGCCGCCCAGAGCCGAGTCGCCGCCGGTGGACTTCACCTCGAACACGCCGCCCTCTAGCTTCAAGATCGAAATGTCGAACGTGCCGCCGCCCAGGTCGAACACAGCGAAGGTTCCCTCGGCCTGCTTGTCCAGCCCATAGGCCAAGGCCGCGGCCGTGGGCTCGTTGAGCAACCGCATGACCTCAAGGCCCGCCAGGCGNNACGCGCAAGATCTCGGCCGAAACTTCCACCGGCGTGACCGCGCGCTGGCCCCCCAGCACGGAAAAACGAACGACCGATTCACTGTCGCCGCCCGGGGCGAACTGGTACGGCGTCAACCGGCGTGTGGCCTCGGCATCGCGGGGCCCACGCCCCATGAATCGCTTGACCGAGGCAATGGTGTCCTGCGGCGCCTGGGCCGCCAATCCGCGCGCTTCCTGGCCCACCACCACGCGACCGTCGGTCGCATAATGCACCACCGATGGCAGCAGCGAGCCGTGCTGGTCGCGCAGGCAAGTCGGCTGGCCGGCCTGCACCACGGCCACCAGCGAATTCGTGGTGCCCAGATCGATGCCCACCGCGCGCCCCTTGCAAACCTCCTTGGCTTGCGCCTCGCCTGGCTCAGAGATGTCGAAGAGAGCTTCTACTGGCATGGCAAACTCCGCTGCCTACTTGGCCGTGCTGTCTTGGCTTTCCCGATCCGCCTCCGCTTCCTCGAGAAAACGCCGGTAGTAGCGCGCCGCCACCATGCGCGCAGCGATCGCGGCGAGTCTGGGCTTCGCAGCCGCAAAACCCGCGGCCACCTCGGACATCTCCTTGTCGTGTTTGGTCTGCGCGTCGGCGATCAGCGCGGCGACCTTTGCCCAGTCGCCACGGCTGCGAGCCTCGGCCATGGCCTCGCGCAGATCCATCACCTCGATCAGGAGCGCCGTGTCCACAGGTTGGGTCGCCCGGTCGTCCGCCTGCCCGGAGTCCTTGCTGCCCGCGGAACCTCCCACCTCGATGCCCTCAAGCGACAGCAGATACTCCGCGCGCGCCACCGGCTGGGACAGTGTGCGCCACGCGAGATTGAGCTGCACCGACCGTTCCAAGGACGCGCGGCGCGCCCGACCGTCCGCGCGTGCGAACCGGTCCGGGTGCAATACCTTGGTCATGTCCTTGTAGCGCCGTTCGAGGTCGGCCACGTCCAGGTCGAACTTGCGCGGCAAGCCGAACACGCGAAAGTGATCCGCCGCGCGATCGGGCGGTTGCACGGCCCCGCACCCGGCGCACAACACACCGTCACCAGCGTTCTTCTCACAGGACCAGCAGATCATGGGCCTGCTAAAACTGCACGCTCTCGCCGCAGCCGCAGGTTCCCTTCACGTTGGGGTTGGTCCACTTGAACCCGCGGGCCATCATGCTGCTGGCATAGTCCAGCGTCGATCCGTCGAGAAACAGATAGCTCTTCGGATCGATGAAGACTTTGACCTGGCCGCCCCCTAGCTCCAGCACCTTGTCCTCGGCCCGAGCCTCGGCGTCCGCCCACTCGAACAAGTACGAAAACCCCGTGCACCCTCCCCCGCGTATGCCCACGCGCAGTCCCTTGGGCGCCGAGGCACGCTTGGCCGCGGCCTTGCGAATCTCTTCAACCGCTCGTTCTGTAACTTCGATAGACAATGCTCTCTCCTAGGCTTGCCCCGCTTGTGCCTGCGAGCCGTTCTGCTTCCTGCGATAGTCGGCAATTGCACTCTTGATGGCGTCCTCAGCCAGCACTGAACAGTGGATCTTGACCGGGGGCAGGTTCAACTCCTGGACAATCTGCGTGTTTCTCACCGACATTGCCTGCTCAAGGGTCATGCCCTTGATCCACTCGGTGGCCAGCGACGACGAGGCGATGGCAGAGCCACAACCAAAGGTCTTGAACTTGGCGTCCTCGATGACGCCCGCGTCGCTCACCTGGATCTGCAACTTCATCACGTCACCACAAGCCGGCGCGCCCACCAGGCCAGTCCCCACGTTGGGCGCGTCCTTGTCCAGGCTGCCCACGTTGCGCGGGTTCTCGTAGTGGTCAATCACTTTTCCGCTATACGCCATAACAGCTCTTCCTCTTGTGCTTCTCGTACTAGCTCTGTCCTGCCCATTGGATGCTCTTGATATCGACTCCGGATTGCGCCATCTCCCACAAAGGCGACATTTCGCGCAGCTTCTTAACCTTTTGTGCCACCAGGTCAATCACGTAGTCGACTTCTTCCTCAGTATTGAATCGGCCGAGACCGAAACGAATTGAGGTGTGCGCCATCTCCACCGGCACGCCCATGGCGCGCAGGACGTAGGAAGGCTCCAACGAGGCCGACGTACACGCCGATCCCGACGACACAGCGACGTCCTTGAGCGCCATCATCAGGGCCTCGCCCTCCACGTAGGCGAAGCTGATGTTGAGGCTGCCCGGCAACCGGTGCTCGAGCGAGCCATTCAGCACGGTGTTGCTGACCCGCGCCTCGATGCCCAGACGCAGCCGCTCGCGCAACGCCAGCAGCCGCTTGCCTTCCTCGGCCATCTCGGCCGCGCTTATCTCGGCAGCCTTGCCGAACCCCACGATGCCCGGCACGTTCAACGTGCCCGAGCGCATGCCGCGCTCATGGCCGCCGCCGTCGATGATGGGGGTGATGCGCACGCGCGGCTTGCGCCGCACGTAGAGCGCGCCCACGCCCTTGGGACCGTACATCTTGTGCGCCGAAAGGGAAACCAGGTCGGCGTGCGAGCTGGCGACGTCGAAGGGGATCTTGCCCACGCCCTGGACCGCATCGATGTGAAAGACCGCCCCGCGCGCCTTGACCACCTGGCCGATCTCGGCCACCGGGTTGATGGTGCCCACCTCGTTGTTGGCCAGCATGATGGAAACCACTATGGTCCTATCGGTCATGGCGTCGGCCACCGCCTGCGGGTTCACCCGGCCGTCCCGCTCCACCGGCAGATAGGTCACCTCGAAGCCCGACTTCTCCAGCCGCTTGCAGGTGTCGAGCACAGCCTTGTGCTCGGTCACGGCGGTGATGATGTGGTTGCCCCGGTCGCGATAGAAGTCGGCCGCGCCCTTGATGGCCAGGTTGTCGGATTCAGTGGCGCCCGAGGTCCAGACGATCTCGCGGCCCGAGGCGCCGATGGCCGCAGCTACCTGCTCGCGTGCCTGCTCCACGGCCCGCTCGGCGTTCCAGCCAAACACATGCGACCGGCTGGCGGCGTTGCCGAAATCCTCTCGAAAATACGGCAACATGGCGTCGAGCACCCGCGCATCCACCGGGGTGGTCGCGTGATTGTCCATGTAGATAGGGAGGTTGGGGGCCATGTTTCAGCGCTTGGCGATTCCATCCACCAGCAAAGGAACCTCGTGGTCTGATCGACCGCAGCCGCCGCACTCGCGCTGGTGCTGTCCCTGATCGCAAGAACGGCAGCCTTCGAGGAAGGCGAGGCTTTCAGAAAGCTCATCGGCCAGGCGGGTGAGACGGCCTATGGTCTCGCGCGTTTCCCGCAGCTTGTCGGTGAAGATCTCGCGCACAGTGGCCATAGCCTTGGGCGCGGTAGCGCTCTCCTCCCACACGCGCAGGAAGACCTTGATCTCGGTCAGCGAGAAGCCCATGTCCTGCAGCTTCTGGATCCACTCGATGCGCTTGACGCCATCACCCCGGTACATGCGAAAGCCGCCCTTGGACCGCACTGCTGGATTGAGCAGGCCCAACTCTTCGTACAGATGGATAGCCCGGACGGTCTTCCCGGTTCGCCGCGCTATATCACCCACTTTTAGTAGGGATAGCGATTCTGAGCTGATTTCTGCTGCCACAATCAAACCCTTACGTTTACGTAAGAGTGATAAGCGCCAGCAGCTTCCGTGTCAAGCGCAGAAAGCGCAACTGCTAGAAATCGATGCGCAGCATCTGCTGGTCAGCCCCTGAACCTGTCGGCGTGAGGCTGACGGTGCTGACAGAACGGGCTCCGGTCACGGTCGTCGACATCTGGGCAGGCGCCGCAGTCGACTGTCCTTGGAGACCGACGTTTGGCCTGGCTGCGGAACTACAGAGCATCTTGAGATCCACGCCATTGCCGGCCTGACCGCCAACCGCATCAACGCGACAGCTCTGGACCACCTGGACGGACACCAAGACCAGCGAGCTACGCGAACCTGCAACTGCGATCCGCGACGGCATGGCCGCGATGGCGCTGACGGCGACGAGAAGCGCGAGGCCAAGGCACCTCTTCGTTGCCTTGGTGAGTCTCGGTTCTTCTATCGCAAACTTTGTAATCACGCCCACAGTAAGAGCAGATTCCGTGCCGTGGGCGCGTGATGGTCAACCTGTTGAATTGTTTGTTGTTTTCCATTTCGCAGCGCGCGCGTAGTCGGATGACCGCCGAGGCAGACGCCGCCGGGCAGTCACCCAGCCGACGGCGGTCGCACGGTGAAGGCTCGTGTCCTGCCACTGCCCCAGCCCAATGGCCGACGCGTCAGAAGTCTATCTCGACCAGAATGGTGTCCGTATAGCTGCCTGTCGGGACGTCCTGGCCCGCCGGAATCTTGCCGTAGATGGGCAATGAAGCAGCTAGATTGGTTCTAGCCGGGATGGTGATGGGTCCGGAATCATATGGGAACCCCATGTCTCCCCAGAGCTTGCTGCAAGCGACATCCTGACAAAGATAGTAGTTTAGCGAATGGATTCCACCCGACATTTGCCGTGGATTGTTGGTCGTTCCGAGGCCTTTGCTCATCCAGATTGTGATGGTGTCGGCGCCGTAGGTTTGGTTGGTGCAGCTGTAGGTCACGGTCCCCGTCGAAGTGAGAGCGGTGGTAGAGAAGACGTTGTAGAGCCCAAATGACACCGGCGTGACTGTGACGGTGCATGTCTGCGCTGACGCCGAGCGGCCCGAGATGACAACCATCGCGCCCAGCACAGAGAGCGATACCAACCAGCGTACGCCTCTCATTTCGTCTCCTTCTTGGGAAGGATACACCGGATCGTTCCCACGTTGACCAACGCCGTAGCACCAGCCGGAACCACGACCGGGAGCATGCACACCCCGGCGGCATATTGCACCTCGGCCAAATACGATCCAGGTGGCACGTTTTCCAGATAGAAATTGCCAGCCTCGTCAAGTGGCGAGACCGTGCGCTGCTGGTCGACCAGCACGACGATCTGCCCGTAAGCCGGCAGCGTGGTCGCGCCCTGATCGTCAAGCACCACGGTCCCTGAAACGCTCTGAACCCGCCGAACCGGGAAGGTCACAACCGCACCGCCGCGAGTCGGCGGCGCGATGACCTTCTCAATAGCCCCGATGTCGTGATCAAGCGGGATGTCCTTGTCGTCGATCCCAACGCGGTTGCCGTAGTAGTGCAGCAAGCCGGGAACTAGGAGGTTGCCTTTGCTGTCGGTCGTTCCGATCACTTGGTTGCTCATGGTGCCGTGGACGCCGGCCACGCCCGGCACCCGGATCAGGGCGTAGCTGTCCTGCACAGGTCTGGTCAGATACGCGCTACCGCCGATGAGGACCAGGCCTCCGGTTGCGGTGAGCGATGCGTGCCCCTGCTCGCTTCCGCCCCATCCCAGGCGCTGATAGTCTGCTTCGATTCGGCCGTATGCCCCTTGGTATTGTGCGTTGGCTTCGTTGATGGCGTTGTCACCCTGCGACGCCACCACTCGATATCCCAGACCCGAGCCCAGGGGCAATGACTGCTGAACCGTGGCCTGGGTTGTTCCACCGTGGCCTTGCTGTCCTCCCCAGTGGTCGCTGCGGGAGGCACCCGCCGTGACCCTTTCCGCCGGTGCAAAGCTGAGCCCCGCGAAGGTTTCGTACTTGGCGGGCCAGATTCTCGAGTAGGTGCTACTCGCTGTCGCAAACGCGTACATCCACCGCGTGATCGACCGGTTGGCCGCCAATGTGATTTGGTTGGTCCAGCCCTGGGCGCGCCACTGGGCGAAATCGTTCTGCAAAGAAAGACTCGCGACCTTGCCGATGTTCCGAGCGACCGACGCCAGCAGGTCCACGCGCTGCCGGTCGCCCTGTGAGGTACTGCTCGATGAGGCATTGCTCGGTGGCGAGGAATTCGGTGGCGCAAAACTCAATGGCGCGAGGCTCAGGTTGGCGTACTCCAGGCTCTCGTAGCGAAGGCCCATCTGAAAGTTTTGGCGACGCCCGACGTACGAATAGGACAGCAGCGCCGCAGCGCCGGAGAATCGGTCCTGCCGGCTGAATGCCGCCGACGCCCCCAGCTCTCCCACCGGCAGGCGCAGGGCTACGCTGGGGCCGCCGTTGCTCATGTGCAGGGTCGCCTCAGCCCGAACCCCGACGGTCAGCCAGTTGGTCAGACCGAAACGGTGGCGAAACAGAAACGCCGGCTGGTCGTCATAGTTCCAGCTGCTTCCCTTCGCGCCAGGGGTCTGCCTGGTGAAGCCGAGGTTGTAGCTGAAATCGTGCAGTCCCTTGGCCAGCGTGCCAAGCGCCAAGTAGTAGGGGTTCATCACGGTCTGGGTGTTGCCGAACGCGTCCCGGATCACAACCTGGGTCTGGCCGCTACCGCTGGTCACCGGCAGGTTCTGCACGCTGAACGGCCCTGGCGGAAGCTGCTCGCGGCGCACCAGCTGGCCATTGACGTAGACCTCGACCGTCGAGGGTGTCATCGTGTTACCCGAGAGCCGCTGGGTAGGCAGAAAAATGTAGTAGGGATCAAGACCGAAATTGCGTACCACGCTCACACCGCCCAGCGAAGTCGTGCCGCCCAGAGCATCGCTGGCGGGAGGGTTGATGTCGCCGAGAACGATGCTGGTGAGCCGGTCCCGCCAGTCGAGCGAAAGATAGGTGAACCTGCGCGCCCATGAGCCGTCGCTTTCGTTGAGCTGGCCGCTGGTATAGAGCAGGTGGCCGCGGACACTGAGCCCGGACTCCGCGAACCCGGAGAATCCCTTCCAGCTGGCCTTGTCAGAGCCCTGAACGTCGCGCTGGATATCGGTCCGCGTCACCAAGTAGTTGACGAACAGGCTGGGGGCGCTGTCGTAGAGGATGCCTTCCGGCCGCTTGGCCCTAAGGTCAAGCACGGCGCCTGCAAAAAGAGCCACATCTGCAGTGATGGTCAGAGCCAGACCTCGTTCGTCAAAGACGAAAACCAACTTTGGGGCCAGCGACTGCAGCGACACCAGAAAGTCCTCGCCTTGCTTCTCCCGACGTCCCCCCTCGACGCGCATCCCCGACTTTTCCAGATCGCTCACCTTCATGATCACGTCATTTCCTCGCAGAATGACGAATACATCGCCAATGTCGACCTGATTGATGGTGGCGTGCAGAAAGGCCGGCCTGTCCTCGATTGGCGCAGCATCTGACCGCACCACCCCAGCATCCTGCGGCGCTGCCGGTCCCGCTAGGCCTGCTTCGGCGCTACCCGAGCCATCCGGCCGGTGAAACGGAGCACCGGCGTCCCTGCCATCGGGAGGCAACCAAGCCGGCGTCGGACCAGCGACGGCGGGCACACTGGGCGGATCCTCCAGCAAATCCATCTCTGCCGATGGAAGTGACTGGGCGAGCGCAGAGCCGGCCACGCCCACGACGACCACGACAGCCAACAACGTGGGCCGCCGGTATCGTCTCAGGGGCCAGTACATCCACTAGTCGCTCACGGACCGCAGCCCGCCGCGGGCATTTCCATGCGGCCGTCAAACTTGGCCTCGGCTGACTCCACGGCCACGGTAATCACCTTCGACTTACCACAGACGTCCTTGGGGATCTCGACCTCCCACACCCGCGTGCCCCCGGCCAGCACATACCAGCCCTCGACATCTTTTTGGAAAACGGCCGCGCCCTTGGCATCAAGGGCCTTGACCCGCACCGACTGGAGCAGGAAGTGCACGTTGCCGGTGTTCCTGACCGCGAAAGCGAGTTTTCGCTTGGCCAGGCCCATGCCCTCCACGCTGCCCGCAGCCGCGGGCTTTCCCGGTCGCACGAAGATGGGAACGCCCATCTTGGTCAACACCTTGACCTCGGACTTGTTGCTGGTCTGGGGAGCCCGCAAAGGCGGCAGCTCCTCGACAAAAACCCGGTAGCTCCGCTCAGCAGCCCCTGCCGGCACAGTGGACCCGATGCGCAGCTTGCGTTCCTCGTTGGGTGCCAGGGTGAGCAGACCCGGGTAGACGACGATGTCCTTGGTGTCCTTGAGCTGCATCTCGCCTTGCGGGCTCTGCTGCCATTCCTGCACGAGAACCTTGAAGCGTATTTCCTCGCTGGTCTGGCTCTGCAGGGTTAGCAGCGCGCTCTGGTCCTTGCCAGATAGCGTGACTGTGATTGGGTTGACTGTGAACGAACTTGCGTTCGCTGTGCTGCCCATGCCAATGAAACAGCCGAGCAGAAGAATCGCTGAACGTGTGGCTTTCCCCATAGCCCGTAAGAATACGCTGGTTTTCCCGCTTTGGAAATTTCGCGCTAGAAGTTGATGGTCGAAACCAGTGTGTCATTGTAGACGCCCGCGATCGCGGAAAGCTGGGCAGGCGGGATGCGTCCGTACATGGTCACAGCCACCACATTGCCCGTGCCGTTCAAGTCAGCACCCGAGCGCACGGTTCCGCCGTCGCCAGCTCCCCAGATGCTGGTGCGGCCCGTCTCCTTGTAGACTTCATAATTGACGAACGTGCTGGTCGACGTCAGGTTGGCCATCCGCCGCTGCTGACCTGTGTTGTGCGCGCCGTTTCCCAGGTCAATGGTGATGCCGGTCGTCCCCTTGGTGCACCGAATGACGATGTCACCAGTCTGATCGTCAGCCGCCGTGGCGTTCGCGTTGACAGGATCGTAGGGAGAAAACGCAATGGCCGCTGTCCCAATGGTGCAACTAGGGGAGACTGAAGTGGAAACTTGGACAGTGCTGGCCTGGCTGGCGGCGTTGGCGGCTTCAGGCCTGCCCACAAGCAGGCCGAGGAGCACCGAAACCCCACTCAACACCAGCCTGTGCGTTCTGCGTACCATGAGGAGCTGTCCTTCCTTCTGGTGCTTGCTGCGATTCTAGCATCTATGTCAAAGAAGACACCCGCAGGAGCAAGTGCGTCGGTGAGCCCGATCCGCGTCCTACTTTCCCCCGTCTGGCAGCTCCCGGCCTGGCAAAGCCAGGCCGGGCTGCCTCGGACCAGGGGCGATCGGTGGACCTCACCTGGACGAAGACGAATCTACTAGCGAAGCCTAGAAGTTGACCGTCGCAACCACGGTGTCGTTGTAGGTCCCAGAGGGGACATCCTGCCCAGCGGTAATCCGGCCGTACACCGTGTACGGGCGCGGCGTCTTGTCAGGAGCCGCAGCCGGGACGACCCAGCTTCCAGCGGCGTTGCCCCAAGCCGTGGTCCTGCCGGCATCCGAAAAGAGGAAGTAGTTGAGGTAATCCGTCGTGCCGTCCTTCATGCGGCGCTGGCCGCTCGAAGCGTTCGCGCCGTTGTCGAGGCCGATGCTGGTGGTGGCGCCCTTGGTGCAGGTGATGGTCACGGAGCCTCCGGTACTATCAGTGTTGGTAGCTGAGAGCGGATCATAGCCGGCGAACGTGACAGCGGCCGTCGTGATCGTACAGTTATTGCTGACCACTACACTCACCGGAAGATTTGCGGTTGCAGAGCCAGCAGCCATCACCGCGCCGTCGGAGCTGATCACCAATGCACTGATCGACGCCAGGAGCAGAAACAACTTCGTCATTCTCATCTTTCGTCCTCTCTTTCTTGGTCCACCGGGTTTGTTGAACAGGGCTTGCCTGGAAGGATTCACTGTCAGAAGTTGACGGTCGCTATCACTGTGTCGGTATACGAGCCAGCAGGAACGTCCTGCGCGGAGGGAATGCGCCCGTAGACCGTGAACGGACGCGGGTTCTTGTCAGGAGCGGCGACCGGCGTCAGAAGATTGGGGGCAGCAGTGCCCCAAACTGTGGTTCGGCCTGCGTCCAGATACAGCGCGTAGTTGAGGTAGTCCGTCGTCGCGTCCTTCATGCGCCGCTGGGTGCCCGACACGTTCGCGCCAAGGCCAAGCCCGATGGTGGCCAGTGTGCCCTTGGTGCAGGTGATGGTCACGGTGCCAGTGCCGTCATCGTTCGCAGCCGAGTGGGTGACAATCGGGTCGTAGGCGGGGAAGGCAACGGTCGCCGTCGTGATCGTGCAGTTCGCGCTGACCGTGGTGCTGACCTGAAGATTCGCCGTCGCGCTGCCTGCCACGACCGAGCTGTCAGAACTCACCACGAGAACACCGATTGTCGTCAGAACCAGAAGTGGCTTGCCGATTCTCATCTTCGTCCTTCCTCGTGCTGGTCCTCTATCTGATCACCGTTGGGGTCACGCAGGTGAAATCAGAAATTGACGGTGGCAACCACCGTGTCGGTGTACGAGCCCGCCGGAACATCCTGCGCAGAGGGAATTCGGCCGTAGACGGTGAACGTGCGCGGGTTCTTGTCAGGAGCCGCGACCGGGGACAAGAGGCCAGCCCCGCTGTTGCCCCAGACCGTCGCTCTGCCCGAGTCCTGATAGAGCGCGTAGTTGAGGTAGTCCGTGGTCGCGTCTTTCATGCGCATCTGGCTGCCCGACGCGTTCGCACCGAGACCGAGGCCGATGGTGGCCGCTGTGCCCCTGGTGCAAGTGACAATGACGGAACCCGTGCCGTCATCATTCGCGCTTGCGTTGGTGACGATCGGGTCGTATGCGGGGAAAGCGACCGCTGTCGTCGAGATCGTGCAGTTCGCGCCGACCGTGGCGGTCACGCTGAGATTCGCTGTCGCGTTTCCTGCCATTACTAGGCTGTCAGAACTCGCCACGAGAACACCGATTGTGGTCAGGACGAAAAGCAGCTTGTTGAATCTCATCTTTCTTCCTTTTCTCTTCGCTCTCTCGTGAAGCAGGACCGCCGTGGAAAAACCGACGATGTCTCCATGATAAACAAGGAAATAGTTTTGTCACGCAGATTTTGTCATCGCCATCACCAAATAGCAGTGGTTAGATGTGAGCACGAGTCATTACATGTGTGCCAAAAGGCGCATGTAACATATTGAAATAACTATCTTTATGCATACTGGCATAGTCATTTTAGATGCCAGCGAAGAAACATTGGAAATCGACAGTCATCGACTTATCGGCCACAAGAATCGCACCATTCATGTTTCACCAAGTGTACTCCGTATTACATAGTCGACAAAGTGACATCAGCTGTCTGTGGATGTTGCCACCTGCCGCTTTCACGCTGAACCGTCCCAGTCACCGTCGGACGCGGTGATCGATCCTCTTGCACGGGCGACGCCAATTTGTCGGCCATGCGTGTTTTCCGAATGCCACAACTTGGCCGCATTGTAGGTCAACGTGCGCTTGGCCACAAAAAATGCGGCGTTCTGTCCGCTACTCACCGACGGACAGTCAGGTTCAGACTGATCGCAGCCGTCCGCGATCTTTCACTCGCGCTGCCTCGCGTGCCGCGCCTACCACGTCGGCGACCGCCCCCAAGAACGCATCGATGGTGGCGTCGGGCAACTCGCCCATATTCGAGATCTGGACGTAGTGCGCGCCCAGCTCGCCCTTGCAGCGATAGATGATGAAGCCGCGTTCCTTAAGGCGGGCGTACAGCTCGTCGACGGCAATCACCGCAGGCACACGCATGGTCGAGATGGTGTGCGACTCGCGGCCGGTGTTGGTCAGGGACTGAAAACCCAGATCGGTCAGCACGCGCCTGATGAGCAGGTTGCGCCGGCGGTAAGTCTCGCGGCGGGCCGCCACCCCACCCTGCTCGAACAATTCGTCGAGCGCGGCCTCGAGCGCGAAGAAGGACGACACCGCCGGGGTAAACGGCGTTTGTGCCAACTCAGTCAGGTAGCGACGATAGCGTCGCAGATCCAAATAGTAGACGCGCGGCGGGATGGACTCGATGCGCGGCCACACCGTGGGCGCCACACACAGGAACGACACGCCCGAGCACGAGTGCAGGCACTTGTTGGCCGAGGAGTAGCAGATGTCCACGCTGTCACGGACCACGTCCAGATCCTCTACGCCCAGTGAAGAGACTGCGTCCAACACCAGGATCGCGCCGCGCTGACGGCACGCGCGCCCGATGGCTCCCACCGGATTCACCACGCCGACCGAGGTTTCGTGGTGGATCATGGCCACCACCGCGATGTCGGGGTCAGCCGCCAGCGCCGACTCTACCGCCGCAGGGTCAGGCAGGCTACCCCACGGGCAGGCGAGCCGCACCGACGCCAGGTGGTGAAGCTGCGCGATCTCGGCCAAGCGCTCGCCGAAGGCGCCGTTCTCGACGATCAGGATCTTCTTGCCGGGCGGGACCACCGACGAGATCGCCATCTCCATGGCGGCCGTACCCGAGCCGGTCACCAGCAGCATTTCATGCTCGGGCGACGCTCCGAACACAGGGCGCAGCTTCTGCTGCAGCCGGCGCACCACGCCCGAGTAGTCCTCGTCACGGTGGCAGATGTCGTGGTGGACCAGGGCCGCCTTGACCCGCGCGGAGGTCATCACCGGCCCTGGATTGAAGAGGGTGTAGCGGGGAGCGTCCTTCTCGGCCAGCAGGCGTTCGATTAGGGCCAGGGTGTCGGTCCCGGTCGCTCGCGCGGTGCCGCGCACCTCGGGGTGGCGCAAGCCATCGCCGTAAACCCGCAGCAGCCATTCGGCGTGCTGGCGCATGTCGGCCGAATCCACGTCCTGCCACACCGCCCCGGCCACGTCGTAGGCCTCGACCAGACCGCGCCGCGCAGCCTCGGCCACACCCTCAGTCAGCGATGAAGCGCCGGATGCGGCCAGAGTATCGAGACAGGCGACAAGCGAGGGCGACATGACGAAAAGACCAGCGCTGACGGCATCGTGGACCGCCAGGTCCTTGCCTATGGATGTGACATGGCACAGGGTCTCGCTGCCCTGGGCCGCGGCCAGTCGAACTTTGGTGGCGTCATCGAAATCGAACACGCGCGACAGATCGCGATCGACCGCCAGCACGGTGGCCGCGCCGGTCGCGGGCAGCTTGGCCATGTCGCCCACCAAGTGCGGCGCCGCGATTTGGTCGGCCATCACCAGCAGGGTCCGCTCGGTCACGAAGGAACGCGCGGCCAGGACCGACAATCCGTTGGGCTTTTCCCAAGCCGGATTGTCGATGAAAAGGATCTCCGTCGCGAGGCCCGGCTCCGACGCGCACAAGGCTTCGATGCGCCGGCGCAGCTCATCGCCTTTCCAACCCACCACGATGCCCACGCGCCGGACACCGGCGCCGGCCAGCCCACGCAAGGTGCGCACGATGAGGGGAACTCCTGCCACCGCACAAAGGCAGTTGGGCGTCTCCGGGTCAGCGACCGGGCGGCCGCGTCCCGCCGCAAGAATCAGGGCGTGACGAACCATGCTGGTATGGCGGACAGCGTAGCACGAGATGCTGGTCATGCATGCCGCCTCTTGCAACCGCCGTTCCACGATGGCCACGGCCTGCTTGCCGCCGAGAAATCAAGGCTCAAGCCCGTTTGCGTGCCGGCCCGCCCCCACGCTGTCGAATTTTCACCGCCAGGCTGGCGTCGAAAACTAACCCGATTTCACCGTCGAGCTGGCCGCAGCCTCGACCACTGGGGCGGAACGGAACCGCAGACGATACACTGAGTTTTCCGTCTCGACGTAGATGTCCGCAGCCCCGAACTCGCTCAGCACCCGCCGCACAGGCGTGGTCACCATGCGGTGGCCGCTGGGATCGCGAAAAATGACCATGCCCCGGCCCACGGTGGGAAAGCTGATGAGATAGCCACTGTAGGGGCGGCCCACACCAGAGGATGCAGATCGGGTGTTGTCGCGAATCTTGGTGGCAGTGACGTTCACCATCGGGAACCTGCTACAAAGCAATTTTAGCACAATCGGCGCAGGCGCTATACTTGGCTTTTTGATGGGCAAGCTGACTCGCAGCCCGCTACTCGGGTACAACCACAACGTCCGCTACGGAGGACGCATCCTCCATGTGCAGACCGAGGATTCGGGGCCGGCCAACCCCCACCTGTTCACCCATCTCTTCTTCGAAGGCAGCATTCTGGCAACCAAGCGCTTTCAGTACGACGCCGCGTCCACCGAGGACGGCGTGCGCGGGATGATGCAGGGCCAGCACAAGCAGATCCTCAAAGAGCTGAAGCAGGGTCTGTACGATGACCGCCTGGAAGATTTCTTTGCGGGCAGGGGCGAGGTCTTCACCTCTCCACACCAACCTGTCGCCGAGGTGTCACCGCCGGTGTTCTTCGCAACCGAGACGGAAGCACCGTTGACGCACCCGAAACCGCCCGAGGCGCGCGCAGCACGGTCCGAGGCGACCCCGAGCCCGGGCCCGGAAATCCTCGATCTGGATTCCATTCCCACCCCGTTTCCGGAGAGGATGCGGACGCCCGAGCCGCTGCCCGTGCACAGCATCCGGCCCACCCTCCCAGGGCGCGGGACCTACACCTTCAAGCGACCTACGCGCGACATCGCGGTGCCCGATCCCAGCGAGACCGGTACGCCGCCCGACGGCAGGCGGTCCCCCAAGACCCAGGCCCCCAGCAGTCCCGCGTCGCCTGTCCTGGTCCAGCGCCGAATCGTTGTGGGTGCCGGCGCCAAGAAAGCAGGCGCCGCCCGCCCGGTGGCGCCGCGCCCGCGACGACCTGGAGGTGGGGTTCCCTATGTCGTTCAGGAAGGCAGCCACCCCAATCTCATCGCGCGCCGCCTGTCCCAGCCAGGCGTGCCACCAGCCACGCCCATGGACGAGAGGACCGACGACGCCGCCGCGCCTCGCACCGCCGCCCCCCCGCCTATTCCGCAGGAGCCCCCGCCCGAGAGCCTGGTCAGCACGCGCAGCCTGGATGACGTGATCCTGGCGTACCTGTCAAAGAGCGATCAGAAGCGGTAAGTCGGCTCTGAGCTAGACCACGCGCCAGGCGGTGCTCTTCGGTCCGTCCATCAGTTCCACGCCCCGCGCTTTTAGGCCGGCGCGGATTTCGTCGGCGCGCTGAAATTCCTTTGCCGCACGGGCCGCAGCGCGTTCGGCGATACTGGCCTCGACGGCCAGGGGATCGATCTGGCGCCGCACACATAGTCGCGTGCGCCGGCTGTTGAGAAACTCAGCCGGCGGCCGCCGCATGATCCCGAGCGTTGCTCCCACCATGCGCGCGTCGCGCACCAGCGCACTCAGCGTCGACTGTCGCTCGGCCTTGGGCGCCGCCTTGGCATCGTCGAGCAGCTTGTTGGCCAGCACGAAGGCATCGAAAAGGTGCCCAATGCCGGCCGCGGTGTTGAAATCGTCGTCCATGGCTTCGACAAAACGCGTGGCCAGATCCGACGCAGGCGGCGTGGGCGCTGCCGCCAAAGTGCCGACGAATGCGTCCAGCCGGTCCAGGGTGCGATAGAAGTAGTCGAGTCGCGCCTCGGCCTCGTCGAGATCGGGGTAGACCGGCTGGCCCGCGTCGTCGCGCGCGATGCTGAAGGAGGCTGGGCTGCGATAGTGCACGCTGATGAGCAGGAGGCGCAGCGCCTCGAGATCGTGGGTTTCGGCGGCGCGGCGGATGGTGACCACGTTGCCCAGCGACTTGGACATTTTCTCGCCGCCGAAGTTGAGCATCCCGGAGTGCATCCAGTAGCGCGCGAAAGTGCCAAACGCGCCTTCAGACTGGGCAATTTCGTTCTCGTGATGGGGGAAGATCAAATCTGAACCGCCACCGTGGATGTCGAACCGGTCGCCTAGATACCGATGCGACATGGCCGAGCACTCGATGTGCCAGCCCGGCCGGCCCGGTCCCCACGGGCTCTCCCACGAGGGCTCGCCCGGCTTGGCCGCCTTCCACAGCGCGAAATCGAGCGGGCTCTTCTTGTACTCACCCACCTCGACGCGCGCGCCAGCCTGTAACTCCTCGGGGCTTTGTCCCGACAGGCCGCCGTAGTTGGGAAAGCCAGCCACCGAATAGTACACGTCGCCGCCCGCGGGATAGGCCAGGCCGCGTTCCTCCAGCCGGCGGATGACGTCGATCATGTCGGCAATGTGCAGGGTGGCACGCGGCTCGACGTCGGCCGGGGCCACGCCCAGGCCAGCCATGTCGGCCGCCATGGCGTCGGCATAGAAGCGCGCAACCTCGGCGGCAGGCCGCCCCTCGGCCAGCCCCTTGCGAATGATCTTGTCGTCGACGTCGGTGATGTTGTGCACATAGCGCACGTCAAAGCCGCGCGCGCGCAGGTGGCGCACGATCACGTCGAACGCAACCGCGGTGCGCGCGTGACCCACGTGGCAAAGATCGTACACGGTCACGCCGCAGACGTAGATGGAGACCTTGCCTGGTTCGAGCGGCTGGAATTCTACCTTCTTCCTGGCCCGCGTGTCGTGCAGCCGAATCGTCATGAAACTCTAGTAGCCGCCCCGGCGGCGCAAGGCCAACAAATTGGCAAGGGCAAAGCCGAGCAGCAGGGCCGCGATGACGAGCGTCTTCACATGCTCGCGCGGCCGTTCGCCCTCGAAGAGGATAAGCGCGTCGTGGGGGATCTGCACCGAAGCCACGGTGCCGATGCCTTGGATCTGGGCAAGCGGGAAGGTCTGCAGCTCGGCGCCCGCGGTCTTTGCCACAATGGCATCGGCGATGGCGGCCAGGTCCGCGACGCGGGCTTTGTGTGTAGCGTGTGCGGGCCGGATGCGCAGCCGGCGATCCATCTCGCCCAGCGCCTGCAAGGCCTGGTCACGCCGGTCGGGCGGGAATGTCACCACCAGCTCCAGACTCTTGGGATCGAGAGCATCGCTGGGCGCCTCGATCACCTGCCCTCCTTGCTGTTCCACCGCAGCGCGGGCGGCGGCCTGGTCAGCAAATCGCTCGCGCGGAAAGGCAATCCGGATCTGCCCGGGACGGTCCAGGTCTATGACCAGCTCGTCGTTGGCAGCCAGCGGCACGCGATCGCCGAGCAGGTCGGTGATCGTCCACGAGCCACCGGTCGCCTCAGCCAGCGCGGCCCGGACCACCGGCGGCGCAAAGAAGTGTGTCGCGCTCACGTGACCGGAGAAGTAGCGACGGATGGCCTCCTGAAACGACAGGTCCGAAAACCGCATGAGCCGGCCCACGAACACGTCATGCGCCGCCAGCTCGGCGGGCAGGGGGTCAGCGGCGCGCCTGACGAAGATCCGGTTGTTGGTGCCCAGCAGGCGGAAGAACTGCATGAAATTCCACGCCCCCTGCGTGTCAAGTACCACGGCGCTCTCACGATCGGCGTTGCCCGCCAGGCGGACGTATCGATTGATAGGCAGCGCATCGGGCTTCGCCTTGCTGACAGAACGCGCATCGCCCAAATCCTGTACCACGCTGGGCGAGAGGGCATAGCGCACGTCGTCCTTGATCTGGAAGACTAAGAAGCAGGCCAGCGCTGCCGTGGCCAAGGCGATCACAGGATGACGCCCGGACGAGGATCGGATGCCGGCGAACTCGTCCTCACCAGCGGACACAGCAAGGCCGCCGTCGGGCAGCGGCGCATTGGCCGCAGGAGGGGTGGGTTTGCTTTCGTCGTTCACCGTCGAGCGGGCGCCAATCTAGCACGAATCCGTTGAGGGAGCCGCACGGCGATGGGTGCAACCCGACAGAGCATCCTGCTGCTGTGGGGCGCGCTAGCCCAGCTTTGCCGGGCGGAGCAAGGGAGGATCGGGGGACTGCGAGCAAGAGCGAGCCAGTCCCCCGTAGGAGATAGGTTGGCAGCGACCTGCAACACAGCGACCAAGACAACAGCGACCTGCAACCGTTGCGTATTGGCTCGGCCGGCATTAGCTTCGGCTCCGACAACAACTCGATTGCACGGTCACACCCTGTGAAGCCCCGATCTCCCTTCAGCATTGTCGTTGCGGCCATCCTGCCGATGTTGCCTATGTTTCTGGCTTCGGCCTGCTGGGGCCGCGGGTCCAAGACTCCGGACGAAGCCAAGGCGCGACTGGTCGCAGCCGTGACGGCGCGGGATCCGGCACGGCTTTGGGGTGCGCTGGATCTGGACACGCAGTGGTCGTGGATGACCGTTCATCGCGCCGGGCGCGAGTCGTACGACGTCACGCTCAGCAACCTCCCCGAGGGACAGCAACGCGAGCGCATGATTCGGCGTTTTGCGCCGGCGGCCACCAGCGAGAATGCCGCCGCTCTCTTCGCCAAGTCGCTGTCCCCCGAATTGTGGCCCAGCTTGGCCGCCCAGCTCGCGGCCGCCGGCGATCGAGCGCCGGTGGTCAACGCCGCGGGCAACCAGGCCGAGATCGTGTGGCCCGCTGGTCGTCTCCTCTTTCGCAAGACCAGCAAGGCCTCGTTCGGCTGGGGCTTCGCGGGTCTGGCCGCGGAGGCGGACGCGCTTAAGCGGACGGCCAGCACGGATCTGGAAGCCTTGCGCACCAATGCCGCCGACTACGAACGTGCGGCTGCGCGGGGATTGCGGTGAGTCCGCGCCGAGGCAAAACCCTGCCGGATGCGGCCCTCAAGCCTGCATCTGAGAACGACTCAAGCCAGCTCTCATTCGACAGCCGATTGGCAGCGCAGCCGCCATCGCAGGCCGCCCCGATCACCGAAACAGCACCGGCATCCGATGTGGCTGCGCCCGTGCGTAGTGCGGGTGCCAGCGCCGCGCCGGCGCACGGCCCGGCGCACGGCGAATCGCCCGCAGCCCCGGAGACGCGCATCTTCGCTGTGTCTGATCTGGTGCGCGCTGCCCGCCTGACTCTGGAATCCCGCTTCTCCGATCTGCGCGTGGAAGGCGAAGTGTCCGGGCTCAAGCGCTCGGCCAATGGACATCTGTACTTCACTTTGAAGGACGCGGAGGCGCAACTCGACTGCGTGATGTACGCACGGGAGGCGGTTCGCTTGCGCTTTCGGCTGCAAGACGGGCAGCAAGTGCGTTGCCGTGGCCGCCTGACCATCTACGAAGCGCGCGGCCGGTTCCAGCTCTCCGTCCACGGGATGGAGCCTACCGGCGCGGGTGCCCTGGCGCTGGCTTTCGAGCAGCTCAAGCAGAAGCTGGCAGCCGAGGGTCTTTTCGATCCGGAACGCAAACGTCCCCTGCCCTTTCTGCCACGCCGGCTCGGTGTGGTGACCTCGGCCCAGGGTGCCGTGATTCGCGACATCGTGCGGGTGGCTCACCGCCGCTTTCCCGTGCCCATTCTGCTGGCGCCCAGCCCGGTGCAGGGGGAAGGCGCGGCCGCTGCCATCGCGGCGGCATTGGCGGAGATCGTGAAGGTTCCTGATGTGGACGTGGTCATCGTGGCGCGCGGGGGTGGCTCGCTGGAAGACCTGTGGGCCTTCAACGACGAAGCCTTGGCACGGGCCATTGCCGCCTGCCCGGTACCGGTCATCTCGGCGGTGGGCCACGAGACTGACTTCACCATCGCTGACTTCGTGGCCGACCTGCGTGCGCCAACGCCTTCAGCGGCGGCTGAGCTGGCCGTGCCAGTGGCGGCGGAACTGCTGGCCGAGCTGCATCTTCTGGGTCGGCGCCTGGGCCGCGCCCTACACGCCGAGACGCGCTCGCTGCGCCTGCGTCTGGAACGAACCCGAGCCGCGCTCGGCGATCCCCGCCGACTCATCGACCTGCGCCGTCAGGGTCTGGACGACTTCGTGGAACGCGCGGTCCGTACCCTGCACGCCGCCAGCGCCCAGCGCCGCGCCGACTTGCGCTCGCTCGAAGCGCGGCTTTTCCGTTCGCACCCCCAGCGCCAGATCGCCGATCAGCGTGCCGCGCTGGCCGCAGCCGAGCGGCGTTTGCTCGCCTCAGGAACCTCTTTGGTAGCGCATCGACGTCTTTCTCTGGAATCGCTCGCGGGCAAACTCGACGCGCTCTCGCCGCTCAAGGTGTTGGATCGCGGCTACAGCCTGACGCGCGGGCCAGGGGGCCAAGTGCTGCGAAGCTGTGCCGGTCTGCAGCAGGGCGACGACGTGACCGTCACCCTGCGCGACGGCGATCTGCGTACGCGCATCGAAGAGATCGTGGCTCGACGGGAGGGAAGTTAGCTATTTCACACAGAGGGCACTGAGGTCACAGAGATCGGAAGAGAAGAAGGTTGGGCTCGGACCGGACAGAACACTTTCGCTCCTTCCCATTTTCCTCTGCGGCCTCCGTGGTCACACGTACTGATGAGTACCCTTGTTCACCTTGCCCCACCAGGTTGACGGACCAACTCTGTGGGTGGACACTGACTGGGCGTGCGTATAACGATCATCTTGTCGGTTGCGATGGTAGGAACCTTCGGTCTGTCCTGCTCAGGGGGCAGTGGCGATGAGCCCGATGCAGGTGTCTTCAAGCGGGACGCACAGGCGGCGGATACGGCAACCGGCCCCGTAGTTTGGCAGTTCTTCGATGTTTCCGGATGCGGGCCGCAGGCGGGCGATCAGGCGGGCTATCAGACCGTGGCCGCAGCCGCTGATACGCAGGTGGCCTTTGCCTCCCTTGTACAAACCAGTGACCAGGCCCCATGCACCGTCGAAGGTCGCGCCGCCACAACAGCCCTGGAATTCAAGATATGCGTCGTGCTTCCCTCCGCCGGCGGTTTTGTCGGAACCATCGTCACTGAGTTGCCCTACGCCGCCATGATGGGCGTGGGGCTGGCGTTCGACAGTGCGGGTGTGCCGATGCTGGCCTACACGGGCGGCCCGTCAGCGCAGTTCCGCTGCGGGGCCTCGGATATGCTTCTAGCCAGCGTGAGCGGCGGGGTGTTGGGAACGCCGAGTACCATCGCGGCGGGTTCCCAGTCCAGCGGCATGCCGCTGGACCAGGCGGCCAACTGCACGTCCGCAGCGGCCCAGAACGTGTGCAATCTAGGCGATGCGACCGGCTACTGGCCTGCACTGGCGCTCGATCCATCCTCGGGCAAGCTGGCGGTGGCCTTCCGCGACCTGCACTTTGGCTTCGCAGACACGGACTTCAACAGTTCGGATGTGGAGTTCGCTCGCGGCGATACCTATTCCATCTTCACCGCGGACGTGGCCCGTGGCGGCGGCAGTTACATCCGGCTCGGCTTTTCGCCGGCGGGCAAAGCTGCCATCGTTCACTACAACGAGCACGTGCCGGCCATCTGGCTGGACCATGAAACCGACCAGGGTTGGGAATCGAAGCAACTGTTCGTCGGGGCGATCCGCGAACAAATCGGTTTTGCGGTCAGCCGCCAGGGTCTGCATGCGCTTGCCTACTTTGATGAGGCTCGTCAGCTGCTGGCCTACAGCGAATCCAGCGACGGAAGCACCTGGACCGCGGCAGAGGATGTGGATAGTGACGGCGTGACCGGCTATTACCCCTCATTGGCCTTCGACGCCGATGGCAATCCCGTGATCGCGTACTATCGCTGCAACGACTACGGCGTGGCCCAGGGCTGCGATATGAACAAGGATGGCCTATATTTGGCCCGCCGTAGCGCGGGAACCTGGAACATTCAGCAAGTCAGCGCCGTAAGCGGCGTCAACGACGGCCAATACACCGCGCTGGCTTTCGTGGGCGGGAAAGCCGTGATCGCCTTCCAACAGACATCCTACGATGTTGTCGCAGGGGCCAGCAAGTCCATCCTGCGCGTTGCCAAGGAGCCCTGATGCGCGCAACTCTGCTTCTCGTTCCTTTGCTTCTTCTCGCCAGTTGCAGCGACTCACCCAATCGACTGTACGGCAGCATGTCTCAGGTGTACCCACTGGACTTCAACTCGGTACGGCTCACCCTGGTGGGCGACCAGGTCTCCGTCGAGTACCAGCGCATGTCCGGGCAGACTGTACTGGGCATGACCGCGAAGGTCACGGTCAGCATTGGCGACATTCAACCGGTGGCAGGAAATGACATCGACATGACCTCGCTGGTCAACGGGCTGCCGCGCGGGACGGTGCAGCGGGTGGAATCCGATGGCACCACCGATTTCACCCTGCAGGTGGGCAAGATCCATTTCAACCAGGAACCCGTCGCTGACGCGGAGATCACGGGATGGTTTCACACCACCGTTGCGGCGGACTCCGCGGAATCATCGAGCCGCACTCTGAACGGCAATTTCCAAGCAAAGGTCGAGGCTCTGTGACAGGACGGATCGCCCTGTGCTTCGTGTTGCTCGGACTGGGAGCCTGCAGCGACGAATCGTTCTTCACGTTGGGCCTCGATCGCATGGTCTGTGAGGACAGCATTCCCACCGCCTGCGGAGCCACTGCCCGCTGTGTTCTCGACACCAGCCACTACCTCGACGGTGAGTTCCCCAGCGCCCGGCGTTTCATCGTGCGCACCATGGGCGAAGCCGATGTGAAATTCGAGATCTATCTCGATGATCGCCACTCCCCCGGCACCTCTTTGCGACTGGAAGTCTCGGAACCGAGTTGCAACGAGAAGGAAACCTTCGACAGTGCGGGCGTCGACATCTTCCGGGAATCGGGCATGGACGGGATCATCGAGATTCCCATCCACACCACCCGGCCCGGCGATCATCTGGTCGAGCTGTCGAGTGATGCCTACTGCTCCTACTTCCTGCGTTTCAGCCTGTCGCAGGCTGCGATCTAGTCAAGCTTTGTTGGTTTCATGACGAAACACCTTGTGTGGGGGGCTTCGACCGGAGTTGACCCTACAAGTACGCTGGGTGTGGTGATGTCGGGTAACGTGCGAAAACAAAGGAAAAAACGAGCCATCCGCGTTCTTTCAAACGTGTTACGATCAACCAGCTTTCGAGTGATTTCGGTGTTGACGTGGTCCAACTGACGAGCCACGAAAGGAGACATTCGATGCGAAAAACGGGGTTCTTCTCAGTCAATCTCGTGGCCGCTGTCTTGCTGACGACTCTGCCGGTTCTTGCGCAAACCGATGGCGAATGCGGCACCGGGTTCTGCGGCACACCCAAGAACAACGGCGGCGGCGGCGGTGGGGGTGGTGGTGCGATCCTGGTGAACAACACAGACATAGGCCGCACCTACTCCACCTCGGACGACTTTGATGGCGACGGCATCGTGGACGATTTCGACAATTGTCCATTCCGCCCCAACCGCGATCAGGCCGATTCGGATGGCGATGGTGTCGGGGACGTGTGCGACAACTGCCCGCACGCTGCGAACGCGGATCAGGCGGACAACGACGGGGATGGGATAGGCGATGTGTGTGATGACGACATGGACAACGATGGCGTTCCCAACAGGGTGGACAATTGCCCGACGATTCCCAACCAGGCACAAAAGGATACCGATGGGGACGGCAAGGGCGATGTCTGTGACGACGACATTGACGGCGACGGCATTCTCAACAAGGACGATCCCTGTCCGTTCGATGCCAACGTGACCACGTGCTCGGGCGGAGATACCGACGACGACGGCGTCCCGGATGCTATCGACAATTGCCCTCTGGCTGCCAACCCAGATCAGAAGGATACCGACGGCAACGGGCTGGGCGACAGGTGCGATCCTGATGCAGACGGGGACGGCATCGCCAACGGCAATGACAATTGCCCGCTGGTGGCGAACCCGGATCAGAAGGACTCGGACAACGACGGCATGGGCGATGCCTGCGACACCGACGGATTCTGCCTGGTGGTCCCGAAGAACCCCGATCGCAACAACTGTCTGGATCCCAACAGCCCGTTCCAGATCGTAGGGGCGCCGCGGGTCACCGCGCACGCGGGCGAGACGATCAACCTGTCACTCTGGTCCAACCGCAAGGGCACCCTCGCCCAAGGTATCAACATCAAGTACAGTTGGTTTGTGACGGGCCAGCCCGAGGGCTCCAAGGATACGGTGAGAAGCCCGACTGGCACTGCCAGCTGTAGCGATAGCTACGAATGTGCCCCCACAGGCACAGCGCCGGCGTTGGTCCCAAGCACGCCAGGCGAATACACCCTGACCCTGACCGGAGACCTGGCCCAACCAGACACTATCGAGCCATCGGTGATGCACGCTGAGACGACCTTGACCGTGACCGTGACCCCGGGCAGCGGTGGCAGTGGTTGCGCGATTGCAGGCCAGCGTCCAGCCGGATTGTTCGTCATCCTGGGCTTGGCCCTGGTGACGCTCTGGCGTCGCCGGCGCTAGTCGTTCGCAACGGGGCAGAGAGGGTCACCGGCCAGGTCGGCCTTCTCTGCCACCGAGGCAACTCATCGCCCGTCACTTCACAATCCACGAACCACCATAAGGTGATGTGACCTTCCGAGCACAGCATATGCGTTTTCGTAGTAGTCACGCAGCGACGGCGCTCTTCTTCGCGGCCACTGGGCTGTCTGGGGCCACGCTCTCGTGCACGGATTCGGGGTTGGAACCGGCCCGCGAGGCTCCTGCCACTTTCTACGACGATGAACTGCGCCTGACCGGCGACGTCTGTCTGTCGCCCGACACGGACGCGGTGTTCCCGGTCAAAGTTCTTTTCCTGGTGGATACCTCGGACTCCATGAGCGTGACCGATCGCCAGGACTACCGCACCAAGGCGGTGGACGCGGTGCTGGACAGCTACAAAGACAATCCTGCGGTCAGCTTCGGGGTGGTTGCATTCTCTTCGCAAATTGACCGGTTTCCCCCCGCTGGAAGCGGGGGCTTCACCAATGCGCCCGATCGGGGCGCCATTGATACCCGCATCAGCCAGGCGGATTCAATGACCGACTACCAGGGCGCACTGAGCGTCGCGTATGAGATGATTTCCGAAGACATCGTGGCTAGCTCACCGGCTGAGCGGGCCCGGACCAAGTACATCATCGTCTTCTTTTCCGACGGCACACCCGATCCCCAGTGCAGTGCCAGCGTCACCGCATGCGGCACCGGCCAGTGTCCGGCCCACCAGCATTGCCGGGCCACCGTCTGCCAGGACGACTTTTTGGTGTGTACGGTGCCCCGCAAGGATTGGAGCACGGCTTTCACCGTTGCGATTCCGGCCACCATGTATCCCGACCTGGGCGCAGGAGCCGACTACAATCTGACGCCGCAGATTCTGCGCGCGGTGGACGACATCATGGGACTGCAGGATTTCTATCACGTGGGCGAGATCCGACTGCATACGGCGTTCCTCTATGACCCGACGGCGGCGGCTGACCCGCTGGCCGGGCCATTTGGTCTGGACCGGCCGGGTGGTGTGGCGCTCATGACCTCCATGGCCGAGCACGGCCTGGGCACCTTCACCGAGTTTGATTCGGCCTCGAAGATCGATTTTCTCAGCATCAACTACACGCCGTATATCGAGGAGAATGGCCTGGCGGGTGTGTTGGCGACCAACCTGTCGGTCATCGACACCGGCGACGGCCTGGAGCCCGACAGCGATGGTGATGGGCTGACCGATGCGCAGGAGCGGGCCATGGGCACCTGCGTGAAGGCTGGCCTCCCGGGGTCGAAGTGCAGCGATCCCGCCGACAGTGACGGCGACGGCTACACCGATCTGTTTGAGGAACGCAACCGGGCCTCGGGATTCGATCCCCTGGATCCCAACAAGCCACTCACTCCTTGCGCCAGCAAAAGCGACAGCGACGGGGATCTGCTGCGCAATTGCGAGGAAGACTTCCTCAAGACCGATCCCCGCTTGCCCGACAGCGACGGGGATCGCATTCCCGATGGTCTGGAATTCCGCGCTGGCATGGATCCGCTGGATAGGACCGATGCTTTCGGGGACATCGACCGCGACGGCGAACGCAACCTGGACGAGGTGACAGCCCACACCAATCCCTCGGTGGCCTCGCCCCCGAGCTACCAGCCGGTTCGCTACCTGTACGACGTCGCGCCCTTCACCAAGGTCACGGGAGAGCGCTGCTACCATCTCGACGTACGGCACATCAAGCTGCTCACCACGGGCAAGGGCGCGAACGCGCTCACCACGGGCAACGACACCAACGCAAAGTTGGGGGTGAATCGCGTGTTGCTCTACTTCGACGAGGCGCCGGTGGGGCGCGTGCTCGACTATGGGAATGTTCGGGTGGCTTGCGCAGACGTACGTTTCGTGGACGGCGCAGTAAAATCTCCCTCGGATGGCGTGGTTCCGCTGATCGAACGATGCCCTCAGGTTCCGGCTTGCCCACCCCCACCGCCGTGCATGGATTTCAAGCCGGCCGGGAGTTTCGTTCAGTCGCCCTTCAGCGAGTCCCAGTGGTCTGCGGGAGACTGCAAAAATCTCACCTCGATCTGCCCCCCACCGGACGCCGGAGTCCCGTAGATGCGCCGTGAAGTGGCCGTCGGGGCCGTTCTGTTGCTCGCCTGTTCCGAGGCGTCGCTCTACCCAGTGAAGCCGCCACCCGAAGTTCGCGACGACCGCTTGACCGTGCGCGGGCAGTTCTGCACTGAAGTTCCGCAACCCACCGAATTTCCGGTGCGCATCCTC
>PMLB01000302.1:0-6045 GCA_003158735.1 Myxococcales bacterium
CGGTCCGGTAGCGAGCGGCGCCGTTCTCCGAAACATTCAGCTCTCCTGCCGACGAATTGGCGGCACTGTCGCGGTTGGGCAGGTCGTAGACCACGACCTACGACAGCGTTGGCTTGCCACTGGCCTGCTGCTGCTTTTTCGCCTCGGCGAGCCACAAAGGCAGATTTGCGACATGTGCAATGGAGTCCAGCCACAGCCCGGTGGGGTACTGCTTGACCTTGCGAATGGCTTTCGCTTCCGCGGGAAAGGCCTTGGCGGTTGCTTCGACGTTGTCGACGTATTCGGGGTTGAGGAAGAAGTTGACGTCCAGGAAGGGATTGCGGCGTGAGGCCTCGCTTCCAGTCGGCGCTGGGGCGGTGCTGCCCTTGCCCATGCTTGCGCAGGCCGAAAGAGCGATCGAGACTGACAAGACTGCGAGAACGCGCTGGTGAATCATGGAGATCTCCTGTCGACGAGAAGACGACACCGTATGATGCCTCGAAGTACGGCCCACTATTACACGTAATTGGCCCGTGGGGGGAAGGGCCGACAAGTGCAGACCAAAGGTTGTGTTGTCGCGGTGCGTGTCGCCAGGATGCCAGGCGGCCGGGACCGTTCAGTGGAGCAGCGCCGCCACCCTCGGGTAGTCACTCTCGTCGAGAGAACCGTTGTGAACGCAACGGATCCTGCCATCGGGCGCGGCCAGAAGGTGGATGGGGATGGGCATGTCGGCATCGATTGTGTAGTTCTTGACCCAGGCTCGGAAGTCGGCCTGGCTGGAGGCACGCAGCGACGGCGCCGGGGCGACTTCCGGATACGCCGCCAGGAACTTCGCCAGTTCGTCCGCATCTTCGTCGAGAGAAAGAAACCACAGATCCACCGCCACGCCATCTTGCCTGAGCCGGTCGCGCCAGCTGCGCAGCACGGCCATTTCGCGCAGACAGGGCTTGCACCAGGTCGCCCATAGGTTGAACCACGTCCACCGCCCGGCAGACAACGCGCCGACTGGCTTGCGCGCGGGCGTGGCTGGCGGCAGTACCAGGCGGGCTCCTGTACCCGCGGCGAACTCCAAGTCGCACCACGGGTCGGGCGGCGCCTTGGCCGTGGGCGCGGCCTTGACGGCCTGGTAGCGGGTGTTGGGCGGGGGCGCCTTTTCCGCAGCCGGGCAGCCAGCCAGGCCAGCGACCAGAAGCAACAGGGGAAAACGCATCACAACCGGCAATCGATCCACGCGATGAAGGCCGATCGGTTGAGATCAGCGGTTGTGCACGCACCCTCGGCGCGCGAGCGCCTCCACTGACAAAACTCCTGGTCCAGCTGCGCGAATTCTTCGCCCAGCCACAGGAGACCCACCTCTTGCTCGAGCTCGGGGTCGTTGAACTTACCCTTGATGTGCTCCAGCACGGCGTCGGCGCGATGGCGGGACAGGTCGCGATTGTGCTCGACCGATCCTTCGGGCGAGGCGCGCGACACCACCAGAAAGTAGGACGCGCCCCGCTGGTCGGCGAAGGTCTTTTCCAGGAGCCCCATGGCCGCTTCGTCGAGATCCGCCTTGTCCTGGTCGAACTGGATAATGGCCGCACGTTGGGCGAGCGGCGTGAAGAGCGAGTTGAAGTCGCCGCCGGACATGGCCGCCATCTGGCGCGCCTGCAAGGGCTGGCAGCCGCGCGCGCCACCGCCCTGGATGAGACCGCAGGAGGTGAGCACGCGGCGGAGTATCTGCTTGAGGTTCCCGCTGCAGTAGCCTTCGTTGGCCGCGCTGGCCGTGGCCACGTCGGAGACTTTGTTCAGTGACTCGGTCAAGCGCGTGGCCGAGGCCCGCGTCCACAGCGCAGCGGGGAGCGCCACCCCCAGCAGGGTGCCCAGCGCGAGCAGGAAGTGGAGCTTGTCGAGCCTCATCGCCGCACCTCCTCGCGCGTGCTGCCATCGCCTTCCAGTGTTCGCGCCAACACGAAGTCGAGGCCGAGGTCAGTATCCTCGTCGGGGATCTTGCGGTTGCGCACGAAGAGTTGTGGCGTCAGCACCGGCAGCGAGTTGGACACCACCCAGCGCAGGCTGCGGTTGAGCCGGGTCCGCACCAAGGGCAGACCCAGACACGTCCCCAGGGCCGGGAATTCCTGTTTGAGGAGGGCATACACCTGGTCCTGGCCACGTGCGCCCGCGGCCAGCAGCTCGGGCTGGTGGGCAAAGGCCCACTCCAGCACAATGCTCGACTTCTCGCCCGCGCACAACACGGCCTCGCTGACCGCACAGGATCCTGGATGCAGCGACTCGTTGACCATCCAGTTGCAGTCCTTGTCGAGCGGGAACAGCACCGTCTGTAGGGCCAGGTCGCGGCCGAGATCGCTGGCGGCTAGGCGCTGGGAGAACGCCTTGCACGCCGGACAGAGTGGATCGAGGACTTCGATAGCCGGCACGCTGCCCGTGCCTTTGTTCTTGAGCATGACGCCGTATCGATCCTCGGGGTGGCGCAACTCGTTCTTGTGGGTGAGGGCATCGGGATAGGGAGGCTTCTGCACCATGTAGAGCATGACCGGGACCAGAACCAGGGCACAGCCTTCCAAGAAATAGAGCGGCCACTGGCCTGAGATCGTTCCTGCGCCTCTTGCTACCCCGATGTGGGCCCAGATGGCGGCGACCAGCACGCCCAGCGACGCACCGTAGATGCCTGCGCAGATGGTGCAGACCGTGCCCAGCTCCACCTTCGAGATCCAGAAGTAGATGGCCGAGGTCGCAACCGGAAGCAGCGCCGCCACGATGAGGAACCCGGTCTCGCCGCGATCAATCCCGCGGCGCAGAGACAGATCCAGGCCACGAAAGAAGAGAAAAGCAAACACGCCCAGCGCGGGCAGCGCGATGGGAATCCCGCCCCAGGTCAGGCTGCGGAACACCGAGGAATAGGGGCTCATGAGAACCGCGTGGCACCCTGAAGTTCCGGCAGCATCACGGGGACCCATGCCTGGCACGATGGAGCAGGTGATGGCGTGCACTTGACGGTCGAGGTGCGCCACGAAGTCGTAGGTCGACACGGCGGAGAACACCACGCCCAGCAAGGCGAAAAGCGCGAAGGCAACCAGGGCCGCACGCGGGGCGCCATCCGGACTTCCCTTCTCTTGCACGAAGGCTTGCGGATTCACGTCCGGCACCATAGCACTGCCGGTAAGCCGCGCATGTTTCTTCAAAGATTCTAGTCGTTGCTGTCCGCACACTATCGTGGACGTCGAAGATGGGGTAAAGTGACGGCCTCTGACACGGGAGGACATCGTGAGACACACAAGCAAACTCTTAGGAATGTTTCTAGTTGGTTCGCTCTTTGCCGTGGGCTGCGGTCCATCCGAGCTGGAGCAAAAGGTACCGGGCCTGGAAAAGGCATTGAAGGAGCAGCAAGACGAGAACGCCAAGCTGAAAGCCGACAAAGCAGACCTGACCAAAAAGCTGGCGGACGCAAGCGCGGCGGCTGACAAATTCAAGGCGTGGGGCACCGGCACCCAGGCTGACAAGGAAGCTTTGCAGAAGAAGCTGGCCGAGCTGGAGAAGGCCAAGGCGGCGTCCGAGGCACGCGAAGCAATGTTCAGGAGCCTGGCCGAGAAGCTGCGCTCGATGGTCGACGCCGGCCAGATCAAGGTGACCGTACGCAACGGGCGCATGCTGCTGGTGTTGCCCAACGACATCCTCTTTGATTCCGGCAAGGTCGAGCTCAAGGACGAGGGCAAGACCGCGATTGCGAACGTGGCCAAGGTTCTGGCTGGCATGGCCGACCGCCACTTCCTGGTGGCCGGCCACACCGACAACGTGCCCATCAAGACCCACAAGTTCCGTTCCAACTGGGAACTGTCCACCCAGCGCGCGGTCGAGGTTACCCGATTGCTGGTCGAGGGCGGCATGAAGCCCAGCCAGCTCGGCGCCGCCGGCTACGCCGACTTCGACCCTGCAGCGTCCAATGACACGCCCGATGGTCAGAAGCAGAATCGTCGCATCGAGATCGTGGTCGAGCCAAACCTGTCCGAGCTGCCCAGCCTGGACGGCCTGGGTGGCAAGTCGGCCAAGTAGTTCCAGCGGGGATATAGGCATTGGCCTATGCCCACGCTCTGGGAGTGCGTGTTCCATCCTGTGTAGGGGCGACCTGCGGGTCGCCCTTTCGTGGTCGTGCCCCTGATGTTCAAGAAGCGTGACGTAGCCATACACTTCGTGGGGATCGGGGGCATCGGCATGTCAGGGATAGCCGAGGTCCTGCTCAACCTCGGCTATCGCGTGTCCGGGTCGGACCAGCGTGATAGCGAAACGACCCGCCGGCTGGCGGTCCTGGGCGGGCAGATCCAGATCGGGCATCGCGCTGAGCAGGTCCGCAGTGCCGATGTCGTAGTGATTTCCAGCGCGGTCAAGCCCGACAATCCCGAGGTGCTGGCGGCGCGCCGGCGCGACATACCGGTGATTCCGCGCGCCGAGATGCTGGGCGAGCTGATGCGCGTTAAGGATGGCGTGGCGGTGGCTGGCTCGCACGGCAAGACCAGCACCACCACTATGGTCGCCACGATTCTAGCCCACGCCGGCCTTGACCCGACGGCGATCATCGGCGGCAAAGCCAAGGTGTTTGGGTCCAACGCGCGTTTGGGCCAGGGCGAGGTGCTGGTGGCCGAGGCGGATGAGTCGGATGGTTCGTTTCGCCACCTGATTCCCATGGTCGCGGTCATCACCAACATCGATCGCGAGCACATGGACCACTACGGGACCGAGGCCGCCTTGCGCGAGGCCTTCGTCGATTTTGCCAACAAGGTCCCGTTCTACGGACTGGTGGTTCTCTGTGCCGACAACCCGGTGGCTGCCGGGTTAGCCGCGGACCTGCAGAAGCGCCACGTCACTTACGGGCTGTCGGCGGGCGACTATCGCGGCGAGATCTTGTCTGCCGATGCGCAGGGCACACGCCTGCGCGTGGCCGTGCACGGCAAGGCCCGCGGCGAGGTGTGGGTGCGCATGCCCGGCATCCACTACGCGCAGAACGCGCTGGCGGCCCTGTGTGTGTCCGACGTGTTCGATGTGGCTTTTTCGGTCTATGGCGAGGCGTTGGCTTCATTTGCCGGCGTGGACCGGCGCTTTTCCGTGCGCGGCGAAGCGGGCGGGGTTCTGGTGGTGGACGACTACGGCCACCACCCGACCGAGATCGCCGCGACCCTGGGCGCCGCGCGCCTCTTCGGCCGGCGCTTGCTGGTTGCCTTCCAGCCTCACCGTTTCACCCGCACGCGCGACTTGCTCAAGGATTTCGCGCCCGCACTGAAAGGCGCCGACGAGATCGTGCTCACTGACATCTATGCGGCCGGCGAGGCGCCCGTTGAAGGCACGACTATCGAGCGGTTGCTGGCCACGTTTCCCGCGGGCCGCGCCGTGACCTACCTGGCGCGCAAGGGTTTGGCCGAGAGTCTGCTGCCCCGCCTGCACTCCGGCGATCTCCTGCTGACCCTGGGCGCGGGTGACATCACCCAGGTGGGCAGCGAGATCCTCGCACGTCTGGGAAAAGCGTAGGGCACGACGAGATCACGACAGCGGTGCCGTGCTTGGGCTGCCTCCGGGCACACGCGGTCGACTTCGCCCGCGTAAGCGCCTGAATCTTCATGGGTCCGCGGGCACGCCAGATGCATCGCTTTGGCGGCCGAAGGGGACGACCATGACAACAACGCGGAGAACTCTGTCGATTGGTGCAGTGGCTCTACTCAGTACGCTGGGGCTCGCTTGTGCGGACAATCCCGGTGTAGGCGTGGGAAGCCCACCCGATGCTGGCAGTCCTGACGTTGCTTCAGGTGCCACGATCACCGTGACGGTGGTCCCTGCTGTGTCTACCGCGACCGCTTCGGTTACCGGCACCGCTACGAACACCACGGGGCAAGCTTCGACAAACACGGGCGCGTCAACGACCACGAGCACTTCGACGCCAACCGCTGTGAAGACGGTCACCATCACGTCCACGTCCACCTCCACGGCCGGCGTCGCGGTCAGTGTGTCCCCACAGAACGGCTACAACCTGGTCACCATCGCCTACCCGGCCGCCTGGTCCTGTCCCGCCGACACTTCGCT
>PMLB01000302.1:6081-15203 GCA_003158735.1 Myxococcales bacterium
GACAGCAATGGCACGGATGTCAGCATCTACAATTGCTACTACTCGTACGGGAGCGTGGACGCGGGAGCGTCCTGGGGGTACGGCGGAATGACGGCAGCGGGTGGGGCCATGATGGTCCCGGCCAATAGCGGAGCAGCGGGTGCCTCCGGGGCCACGGAGTATTCGACCACCAACACCCAGGTGGCGAGCGTGGACGAAGCCGACTACATCAAGAACGACAGCAACACGATCTTCGTGCTGAGCACGGACGGCCTGCACGTCATCGACGCCTGGCCCGCAGCCCAGACTCACGAGATCGCTCATCTCCCGCTGGCGGGCGAGCCGCGCCGGATGTATTTGCTCGACAACCGGCTGGTGGTCTACACGCGCGAGCAAGCCACCAGCACGAGCGGCGGCGCGGGAAGTTCCAATCCCTCGGACCAGGGCTGCACCTATGGCTACGAGTGCCGCTTCTCCAGCGAGGGCGGGCACACCCTGGTCGTCGTGTACGATGTGACCAATCCGGCATCACCGGCCGAATTGGTCCGTTATGAGATGTCAGGCGGGTACGTCGACTCGCGCCGGATCGGGTCCGTGGTGTACAGCGTGGTGCACGACACGGGCGCCACGCAGATCCCAGGCCTCGACTACACCCTGCAAGCCACCAGCTACGACGACCTGCAGGCGAAGTTCAATCAACGGGTCGCCGACAACAACGCCAAGATTGACAATACCAACGACGGATACTTCTTGCCGTGGTCAAGCACCACCAAACCCGGCGGAACCGCCACGCTTAGCTCGGACTGTCAGCACGCTTGGGTGGTGCAGAATGCACAGGGCGCGAGTTTTGTCTCGCTCAACGCCTTTGACCTGACCACGCTCGAAAGCCCGACCCGCACGGTCCTGGGTTCCAGCCCCGGCTACGTGTATTCCTCGGCGACCGCGCTGTACATGGCCGTCGACAAAACCTACGAAGCAGACTACGCCAGCGGGAGCTACTACTCTTACTATCAGCCCACCGACTCCTTCGTTCACAAGTTCACCCTGAACGGCACTGACACGAACTACGTCGGCAGCGTCGCCTTGCCGGGTCACATTCTCAACCAATTTGCCATGGATGAGAACAACGGCGTCCTGCGCGTGGCCTCGACCAGTGGCTGGGTTCCTGACCCCTCGGTCATAAGCTACCTGACGACGTTCGGCGAACAGAGTGGCAAGCTCACACAGCTGGGACAAATCGGGGGAATCGCCCCCCAAGAGGACATCCGCTCGGTGCGTTTCGACGGCGACCGTGGATTCGTGGTCACCTTCAAGAAGACAGACCCGCTCTTCGTCTTCGACCTAACCGACCCCGCCAATCCCAAGAAACTGGGTGAGCTTCAAATTCCGGGCTTCTCGACCTATATGCAGCCGCTCGACACCAACCACATGCTGGCCATCGGGTTCACCGCCGACGATGAGGGATCCTTCGCCTGGTTCAACGGCATCCAGATTCAAATCTTCGACGTGACCGACCTGGCCAATCCCACGCTGGCGTGGAAGACGGTGATCGGCACCCGCGGGTCGAATTCCGAGGCGCTCACCAATCATTTGGCGTTCAACTACTTCGCGCCCAAGAAGATGTTGGCCCTGCCCATTACGGTGTGCGAAGGCGGCGGCAACGGTGTCTATGCTCAGGATCTGACCTTCGCCGGTCTCATGGTCTTCGACGTCTCCCTCGACACCGGCATCACCGAGCATGGCCGCCTGCCGTTCCTGGATCCTTCCACGGTCAGCGCCACCGCCAATTGCGACGAGTTCTGGACCGATTCAAAGTCGCTGGTCAAGCGCAGCATCTTCATGGACGACTGGATCTTCGGTTTCAGCGACGCCCAACTGCGTGTCGCCGCGCTAGCCAATATGAGCAGCGTTCTTCAGACGGTGCCTCTCGTGAGCCAGTAGGCACGAAAATCTGACGCGCTTCTCCGCCGCGCGTGTCGCATAATCGACGCGAAGACGGTAAGGTCTTCGACGGTCGAGCGATAGGATGGATATCGCGGAGCAAGATGGGACTGCACGTTGTCGGGTCACTCTCCGATCCTGAAGAGGCCAACGGCCGACCAGAGCCTCTGGACAGGCTGTACGAGGAACACGCCTCCGACGTGAAGCGCTGGGCGCGGCGACTGGCTGGACCGCGCGCCGATCTCGAAGATCTGGTACACGACGTCTTTGTCATTGCTCTTCGTCGGCGGTTCGTGAGCCGGCGCCAGGCGAACGTGACGACCTGGTTGTTCCGGGTCACTGAGAATGTAGTTCGCAACCGCATGCGCCGCGGGTTCATTCGACGGCTGCTTTTCAACCGCCATCAGGAAACACTGGTGTCCCTGGCTCCGTCGCCGTCCACGCCACACGAAGAGGTCGAGCGGCGCGAACGGCATGTCCGGCTCTACCGGGCGCTCGATCAGCTTCCCGACTGCTACCGGACAGCGGTCATTCTCTACGAGATTGAAGGGCTTTCGGGTGAAGAGGTGGCCGAGTTGACCGGCACCAGCCTGGGGACAGTCTGGGTTCGCCTGCACCGGGGACGGGCCAAACTCCTCGAAGTCCTAGACAAGGAAGAACGACCATGAGGCCATGTCGCCAGAATCCCGCGCGGTTGGCCGAGCTGCCGCCAGAAAATGACCTGGTGGGGGTTGCGCTGCTGATCCAGAGCGCCAGGCAGGCGCCCGACGAGCCGTTGCCTCTGGTCAAGTGGCGCATTCGAAACAGCCTGCGCCGGCGCAGCGAGTGGAATCGCCGCGGGCTGCGCCTGGCGCTGGCGGGCGCACTGGTCTTTTTTGCCGGCAGCGTGGTCGGCGCGATTGCGCTGCCGCTCTTGGGTTCGCGGCTGCGCTCGGTGCCGCCGGAACCGGCCGAGACCCATCCGTCAGCGAAAGCGGTCCAGCACTCCCACCGCCGCGTGCCCGTGCAGGCGATCCCATCGGCACCCGCGGACCAACCAATCGTGCCGGCGAAGCCGCCTGCTGTTCCGGCTCCGGCCCTGCTACCGGAAACCAGGTCTGTGGCGGGCTCGGATGACTCGGCGACCGCGAAAGTCGCGTTGGCACCTGTCGCTGCCGTCGCGAGTGCGTCCAATGTGCTGGCGTTGCGTCCGTCGAGCACAGTGCCAGGGAAGCGCGCCCTCCTGGCGGCGCCGGCATCGTTGGAGCCGATGCCACCCGTCGAGGCATCACCGCCGCTACCTGACGAGCATTCCTTGTTGACGACCGCGGTGCGAAGGCTGCGCACGGCGCACGATCCGGCGTCCGCCCTGGCGGCGCTCGACGACTACCGGGCGCGCTTCCCGGGCGGCGTGCTCGCTCCCGAGGCGGGCATGCTGCGCGCGGAGGCGCTCCTACAGATTGGCCGCAAAGGCGATGCGCTCGCCGAGTTGGATCGGCTGTCGCTTGCTCAGATGCCCAACAGCGCCGAGCCTCACGTTCTGCGGGGAGAGCTGCGGGCGGCTGTGGGCCGCTGGCGAGAAGCCCTGGCGGATTTCGACGTCGTCCTGCGCGGTCACGCCGGGGCGAGGGCCTATATCGGCGCGCCAACCGACGCTAAAGCGCAGGGACGCTTGGAACGCGCGCTGTGGGGCCGAGCCCTGGCCCGCAGCCGCCTGGGCGACGACGCTGGCGCGCGCGCGGACTTGCAGGAATGTCTCCGTCGCTTTCCTGGTGGACGTTTCGCCTCCGAGGCGACACGCTTGCTCGGCGAGCAGCGTTGACCATGCCGCCGCTGCGAGTGCGAAGTTTGCCGCTGGTCCTGTCAGCCACGCTGGCTGCGATCTTGGCCGTCGGGAGAGCCGAGGCTGGCTCGCAGGTTCCTGCTGCAGACGGCGCGCTTGTGATCGTCAGCGACTCGGACTGCCCGTCGGCCGAGGCGGTTCGCGATGCGCTTGTCGGCCTTCGCCCGGTCGAACAATGGCCTGCCCTGTCCGTGGCCATCCGCGCCACGCTGCAGACCCTGGTGGTCGAAATCGGGCCAGACAAGACGAATCCGAGGCAGCTCGCCCTTGGTCCCGACTGCGCGGCGCGGGCCACTGACGTCGCTCTGGTCATCTCCACTTGGACCGGAGATCTGCCGGTTGAGGTAGCGGGCACGCCAGTCCTTCAGCCCGCCACGCCCATCCTCCAACCTTCGCAAGACAAAAAGCCCGAGACAGTGATTCCGAAAAGCGACGCTCGCCACAGCGAAATCGGCGCGGGCCTGCTAGCGGCCACCGCCGGCGGAATCGTGCCCGGCGGCCGTCTGGAATTCGGCCGGATGAGACGCGGCAGCGGCTTGGGCTGGCAGGTCGACCTCACGGTTCCCGCGGCCCGACAGGTGAATGTCGGGGGCGGCACAACCCGCTGGACTCGGATTTCCGCTGGGGCGGCCCTTGACGCCCGTTGGGCGATGCGCAGGTTCTTTCTCGACGGGGCATTGGGAGGCGTCGCGGCGCTGACCTACGCCTGGGGCCAGGGCTACGTCGCAAACCAGTCCGACTGGTCGCCGACCTGGGGGCTCGCCGCGGGCATGCGCGTGGGTGTGTCCTGGGGCCGAATCCGGCTTTGGCTGGACCTGCGCGCCGTCAAGTGGCTACGCGAACAGAGCGTGCAAATCGATCCCGTCACGACTGGCACGGCGAGTACAGCGAACTTGCCATCCTGGGATGCGCAAGGGGCCGTGGGCATCGGCTACGTTTTTCAGTGAGACGAATCTTGGAAAGGTTCGCCTCCCCTAGGACATGAGTTCAAGTATGAAAACTCGAAGGAAGTCGGTTGTCATCTCGTTGGTACTTGGTCTTGGCATCGCCGCTTGCACAGGCAAATTGGACACGGGCCTGGAGAACCTGAGCGACGCTGGCCAGGGCGGCAGTGCAGGGGGCCTGGGCACTGGGGGCATTGGCACAAGCGGATTGATCGGCGGCACTGGCGGCAGTCCCACTGGGGGCATCGGTACGGGCGGAATCGTCGACAGCTCCACCGGCGGCAGCTTCACGGGCGGAATCATCGAGAGCGGCGGCATGGGCGGCAACTCCATGGGTGGCACAAGCGGTTGCATTGACGTGTGCGCACTCTATGGGCCAGCTTGCTGCATTGGATCAGGGGCCTGCATTCAGCCCGGAGGCAGCTGCGTTGTCGACGTGCTCTCCGCATTCTTCACTCCCCCCTACGAGTACCCCGATCTCGAGAAAAAGATCGCTTCGGTACCACAGGACGTGCTGGTCTCCTTCACGGACACGGACATCGCGTGGGCGGCAGCGGACCCGGCGCCCACCGCGCGCATCGAGATGCACATGTCCTCTCAAGCGTCGTCGCTGTATGGAACGGCTTTGGACAACGTGCGGGACGGTCATCCCTTTCGGGTTTCGTGCGGCGGCCAGAGTCTGTTCGTGGGCGTGACCTACATCATAGACGGGCAGGCGGCCATCAACACACCGGTGCTGGCCGTGGCTCGCGACGCTAACAACCTCGTGGTCTTGCGTCTCGGTGCGTGGGAAGGCTCGTGGTACACGGCCAGCTTGGCGGGGCCGTCGGGAGCCAGAGAGCGCATCGATCGCCCCGAGCTTCGTACGGTCTTCTGCCAACGGGGCGCATTGTGGGAGCTGAACGGAGGGCGCGTGCCGTACAACCATCGGCCGAGCGACGCGCAGTGCATGCAAACCGCACCGGCGGGGAGCTGCTCTTGCACTGTCGGCTGTTCGTCCCCCCAATTCACATGCACCAGTGACAGCGCGTGCGGCGGCACCGACGCTGGTGCGAACGGCCGGTGCATCAACCAAGGCGGCCCGGCGGGCTGCTTCTGCACCTATGACAGTTGTGATGGTGACATCGACTGTCCGAGCGGCCAGACCTGTGGCTGCCACGGATCCCCCTATACTTACGGCGTGGGCAACACGTGCGTGCCCGGCAATTGTCGCGTCGACGCCGATTGCGGGACCGGCGGGTACTGCTCGCCATCGCCGGCCATGCCGTGCGACATGACCGGCTGGGATTATTGCCAAGACATCGGCTACTACTGCCACACGCCGAACGACCGGTGCATCAACGACAGCGACTGCGGGGCAGGCCCGGGCCTGGGTTGCGTGTACTCCGCGTCGGATGGCGAGTGGGAATGTCTCGCGTACGCGTTCCCATTGTGAGCCGCGCCGTCGTGCTGGGATGGCGCTCCGGTTGCGCCTCCTCGACTCGATCAAAAATTTGGCGGTCGGGCCTGACGGGGTGATCGTGTTGGGGTGCGCAACCACGCGGCCATCAGCCTGGTGGGCCGGCCAGCCCTGTCCGGCGGGGTGAGCCCTGGCGTGCGGCTGACCGGGGGGCGGGTGGCGACGGCGGAGGCGGACATCCCCGACTATCACGCCTCCCGGCGCGGTTGGTTCGGCCGGCGGCACAACCGGCGCGTGGTGGTGCAGAGGCGCAGTCTATTTCTCATGCTGGGGGCTGCTTTGGCCCGCCTCGCTCGCGGGGCGTGGCTGGTGGGAAAGGTGGTCGGGAAAGTCGTGGCCGTGCTCGCCGTGCTGGCCGGGGCAGGGTGGGGCGGCCGCTGGACAGTTCGCCACGTCGTGGACTCGCCTCGCTTTCAGGTCAAACAGATCGACATCGCGGCGACCCAGCACGTCCGACGCGAGGAACTCTTGGTTTTGAGCGGGGTGTCGCTGGGCGACCGCTTGCTCAGCATCGACACCGACGCCGTGGCGGCGCGGCTGGCCACGCACCCCTGGGTCGCGGCCGCGCAAGTGAAACGCCATCTGCCTTCGGTGCTTCACATCGATATCGTCGAGCGGCGCGCGGCCGCGGCTGCTTCGCTGAGCGGGCTGTACTTGGTCGACGGGAATGGCCGACCATTCAAGCGCGCGCGCATGGACGAAGCCGAAGGCCTGCCGGTTCTGACCGGCATTGGCCGCGAACAATACGCCAAGCTGCCCGACGCCAGTGCGGCGGTGTTCCGCGAGGCCCTGGCGCTCCTCGACGACTACCGCTCGCGGCCTGGCCGGCCAAGCCTTTCCGAGGTGAGCATCGACCCCCGCTTTGGCTTCACCCTCATCCTGCTGGAAGGCGGGGCCGAGATCCGGCTTGGCCGGGGCGCATACAGCAAGAAATTGGCGCGACTCGATCAAATCCTGGAAGCTGTGGACAAAGAACACTTGGGCGGGCTGTCCGCCGTGCGGGTCGTGAACCTCGACCTGGGCGGGGGACAAGTCCCGGTGCTGGTGCGTGGCCGCGACGGGGACGCCGCGGTTGACAAGCCAGCATCCAAGCCGACAAGAAACTGACAGGGCGAAGGAACGGAGACGAGAAAAACATGGCGAGACGAAGCTCCGACATCATCGTTGGGCTCGACATCGGCACCACCAAGATTGCGGCCATCGTCGCAGAAATCGTCGAGAGCGGACTCGACGTGATTGGCGTGGGCACGCACGTATCGCGCGGCTTGAAGAAGGGAGTCATCGTCAACATTGACTCCACCGTCGCGGCCATCAAGCAGGCGGTGCTGGAAGCCGAAGGCATGTCCGGGTGTGAGATCTCGCAGGTCTACGTGGGGATCGCGGGCGGACACATCAAGGGCGTGAATTCAACCGGCACGGTGGCCATCAAGGACAAGGAAGTGCGCTCCAGCGACGTGGCCAAGGTGCTCGAGCTGGCGCGCGCCATCGCCCTGCCGGTGGACCGACACGTGGTGCATGTGCTGCCGCAGGAATACCGGGTCGATGGCCAGGACGGCGTGCGCGAGCCGCTCGGCATGTGTGGGGTGCGCTTGGAAGCGCGCGTGCACATCGTCACCGCGGCGGCCGCGGCCCTGCAAAACATCATCAAGTGCTGCAGCCGGTGCGACCTGGAAGTGGTGGACACCGTGCTCGAGCCGCTGGCTTCAGGCGAGGCGGTGCTGGAACGGGACGAGAAGGATCTGGGCGTGGCTCTGGTCGACATTGGCGGCGGCACTACCGACATCGCCATCTTCACCGAGGGGGCGGTGGCCCACACCAGCGTGATACCGCTCGGCGGTCACCAGCTCACCAGCGACATCGCGTTCGGCTTGCGCACTCCCCCGCACGAGGCAGAGAAGATCAAGCATCGCTGGGGTTGCGCGCTGGCCAGCATGGTGTCCGCGCCCGAGACCATCGAGGTGGCCTCGGTGGGCGGCCGTGCGCCGCGCATTCTGTCGCGACAGATGCTGTGTCGGGACATCATCCAGCCGCGCATTGAGGAGATCTTCTCCTTCGTCAAGGCGGAGATCATGCGGCTGGGCTGCGAGGACATGTTGGCCTCAGGCGCCGTGATCACGGGCGGCGCGACCCAGCTTCCGGGCATGGCCGAGCTGGCCGAAGAGGTGCTGGGCATCCCGGTGCGGCTGGGCATGCCCAAGGGGGTTGGCGGCCTGGCCGACGTGGTCAAGTCGCCTGCGTTTTCCACGGGTGTCGGCCTGGTTCAGTACGGCGCCAGCCAACAGAGCCTATCCGTACGCCCCAACACCCCAGCCCGCAGCGGCGGCGGAATCTTCAGTCGGTTGCGCCGGGTCCTGTCGAGCGCGTTCTAACCAGCATCTCATGGGGCGTGGATCGAAGTTACCTATTCCACACAGAGACGCAGAGGCCGCAGAGGCGGATAGGGGAAAGGGTTGGCTCCTGTCCCTTCCGAACCCCTTCTTCCTTTCCGCTCTCTGTGTTCTCTGTGCTCTTTGTGGTGGAAAAGCTAGCCAGCTATGGGCCGGTGAGCGTGATGGCGGCATCGTCGAGAAAGATCTCGGCTGGCTGCTGGGTGATGTTGGACGCGGAACCACCTACGTTCCAGGATAGCCACATGGTGGGTACGGTTGATACCCCGGTCACATCCACCAACAGATTGCCGTCGATCCAGAACGTGACCCGTCCCGAGTTGTCCGTCGCCTGATGCATGAACGCCTCGACCAGGAACCAGCGCCCGATGGGAGCCACGGTCGTGGTAGCGGGAGGGTAATTCTTTAGGCGCACATCATCGTAGAGGTACCAGGACATATCGCCGTTCGGGGCTTGCTCCAGGTCGAGGCTCCACAGGTACTGATAGCTGGTGGAGTCCGCGGGATCCTTGCGCCCTTGGAACTCAAACACGTTCCAATACAGCCCGATGGTGTAGCGTTGCGGAATGTACATCCACACCCGGAAGTAG
>PMLB01000235.1 GCA_003158735.1 Myxococcales bacterium
GTCAGGCTTGCAAGCAAGCCCAAGCCTGGGTGGATGCCGGCTTGCCAATGGCAACCATGGCGGTGAACGTCTCCGCAAAGCAGTTTCTGGACCCGGACTTCCTGGAGGGTTTGTTCGCAATCCTCGACGAAACCGGCTTGGACCCGAGATTGCTCGAGTTGGAGCTGACCGAGTTCGTCCTCATGAAGCATTCCGAGTCCGCGGCATCCATCCTCCAGACNNGGTGGCGGTCGATGACTTCGGCACGGGCTATTCCAGTTTGAGCTGTCTCCGAAGATTCCCGGTAGACGCGCTCAAGATCGATGAGTCCTTCGTCGGTCAGATCAACGCACCTGGTGACGATAGGTGCATCGTGACAGCTGTGATCAGCATGGCCAGGAGTCTGAAGCTGCGGGTCGTTGCGGAGGGCGTGGAAACCCTGGAGCAGCTGTCATTTCTTCGGACACACGGATGTGACGAGGCGCAAGGGTACTTCATCAGCCGGCCGGTCGCCCCGGAGCAATTCGCTACGCTGCTCAGGACCGGTATTCCGGTACCGTCCGTCGGCGTTCAGGGGTGAGGCGGCTTTGGCATGGGTCGTCGCTCGACCGCCAACGCTTTCTTGCGGTCTCAAGCGTCGCCAGGGCCGCCAAGAGGGCGCGCAGGTCGGCCGGCCCCTGCATGGCCGTTTTGTGGACACGGGCCATGTCCAAGTCTTCGTAGGCGTGGGCCACGACATTGCGGAAGCCGCCTCGAACACAGGTTTTCCGTTGACCGCGACCTGGATTCTCAGCAGGGCGCTCGACTTGGACAGGTCAACCAGATCGACAAGGTCCGTGCCGAGGATTCCCATCAGGCGCTCGCGCAACAACTCCTCGTCAAGAGTCCCGCTGGCCAGGTAGCCGAAGTCCCAGTCGGACTGGCCGTGGATGTTTCCCAGGACGCGAGAGCCGAAGAGCACCAGCAGACGAAGACCGGCCTGCCGGGCAGATTGTGCCAGCGCCCGTTCGGGAACCATGGCCCCCTTCTACGCGATCCGACAGAGGGCACCACCCACCCCCATAGGTGCTACCCACTGTTTCCCGCATGTTTGGCCCGGATTTCACCACAGAGGGCACAGAGATCACAGAGACGGACCGGAGGGAAAGAAGGGTTCGGATCCGGATCCGAAACCCTTTCTTTCCGGCCTCTGTGGCCTCTGTGGCCTCTGTGGTGAAACTCCGAATCGCGCCGTTTGCCGTCAAATCGCGAGAGAATTGTGGTTGGCACCTATGACCAACACCCCTACGCGCCTCGCCGTCCTCGGCCACCGGCCACGGCCACGGCCTTCTGCGGCTATCGCAGGCTCAGGCCGATTGTGGTTCGCCGCCTCGGTCGTGATATACGGTTGCAGTTCTGAATATGGCAGCGGCTGCGTTCTATGACCTCGACGGCACCCTGTGTCGTACAAACCTGGTGCACGCCTTCGCCTACAACGCGCGCAACCAGCAAGGTCTGTGGAGGAGCGTGACCCGTACGGCGTCCACCGTGGTCAGCATTCCCATGTTCTTGGCTGCCGACGCGTTCAACCGTCGGCTCTTTAACGACATCTTTTTCCGCCGCTATCGGGGTGAGTCCGAGGACCGCTTGCGCTATCTGGCCCAGGAGCTGTTCGACACGGTCATCCGGCCTTCCATCTTCCCGGGCAGCTACCAACTGGTCGACAAGTCGCGCCGACTGGGGTTGCGCCAGGTGCTGGTCACGGGTGCGCTGGACCTCACCGCCGCGCCGCTGGTGCGCCACCTGGGATTGGACGACTCCGTCACCAACCGACTGGAGTTCGTAGACGGCAAGGCCACCGGGCGCCTTTTACCCCCGGTGATGGCCGCCGCCACCAAGGCAAGCTGGATTCGCGTCTACGCCGAGAAAGAAGGACTCAATCTCACCGAGTGCTACAGCTACTCGGACAGCATGAGCGATCTGCCCATGCTGTCGGTGGTGGGCCACCCCACCGCGGTCAACCCCGATTTTCGCCTGAGGAACACGGCTCTACAACATGACTGGCCCATTCTGGATCTGCGTTAGCATGAGGCCCCGATGAACAAGCGCGAAGCCAAGCCGGTGCGCGGGCCCGTGCCCCGCCACAAGGAAGACGATCAAGTCGTCTATATCGACGAAAACTCTGCGCCCCGGATCATCTTCTCGGGCACCGACCTGCTGTGCGAGGACCTGCCCATCGGCACGCGGGTCATCTACGCCAAGCCGCCCATCGAGGGTCTGGCCAATCCCGGCGCTGCCATTCGCTACGCACTCAACCATCCGCTGGGCAGCGAGCCGCTCTACACCCAGCTTTCGCCCGGCATGCGCGTGACCATCGCGGTGGACGACATCAGCTTGCCCCTGCCGCCCATGAGCACGCCCGACATCCGGCAGACCATGCTCGAGATCTTGCTCGAGATCCTCGACGCCAACGGGGTGGACGATGTGCACATCATCATCGCGCTCGGGTCCGCGCACCGGCGCATGACCCCGGCGGAGATGAAGCGCATGGTGGGCAAGAAGATCTACGATGCCTTCTACCCCGACCGCTTCTACAATCTCGACGCCGAGGATCCGGACGGATTCGTCCCCTTGGGCAAGACCGCCTACGGTGAGCCGGTCAATATCAACCGTCGCTGCGTGGAGAGCGATCTGGTCATCTACGCCAACGTGACCTTGGTGCCCATGGACGGGGGCCACAAGTCGGTCGCAGTTGGGCTGTGCGACTACGAAAGCGTGCGCGTCCACCACGAGCCGGAAACCATCGCGGCCTGCAATAGTCTGATGGATCCGCCCCAGTCCATGCTGGCGACCAAACTGGCCCGCATGGGAGCCATCGTCGATCAGCACATGAATGTGTTTCATATCGAGACCGCGCTTAACAACCGCATGTTCGCCTCGCCGCTGGCCTTTCTGGGCAAGAACGAGGACGAGTTTTCTGAGTTCGATCGCCTGAAGGCCGAAACCCTGCGCCTGACCCTGTCCAAGATGCCGGAAGCGGCCAAGCGCAAGATGTTCAACGCCATCCCGGCCCCCTATCAATTGATCGCGTGTTACGCCGGCAAGGCCGATCCGGTGCACGAGCGCATCGTGGCCAAGCTCAACGACCAGTATCTGGTCAAGGTGAAGGGCCAGAGCGACATCGTCATCTTCCCCATCCCCTACATCTCACCCTACAACGTCAACTCGATCCTCAACCCCATCCTGCTGCAGGTGATGGCGCTGGGATACTTCCACCACTTCTATCGGGGCCAGCCGGTGCTGAGAAAGGGCGGGGCGCTGATTCTCTGTCACCCCTGCCATGACGAGTTCGATCACGAGTACCACCCGAGCTACATCGAGTTCTTCAACCGGCTGTTGCCCGAAACGCGCGATTCACACGAGCTGCGCAACAAGTACGAAGAGGAGTTTGCGCGCAACCCGAGTTACGTCGAGATGTACCGGCGCGGCCACGCCTATCACGGCACCCATCCCTTCTTCATGTGGTACTGGGGTGAGGCGGGGCGCCGGCACGTGGGCAAGATAATCGCGGCGGGCGCGAAGAACGCGCATGTGCCGGCCACCTTGGGCTGGGACCGTTCGGAGTCGCTGACCGAAGCCATTGCCATGGCGCGATCCTTCGTGGGTCCGTCGGCGTCGATCACCCTGATGAAATGGCCACCCATCGTCATGGCCGACGTGGAGTAGCCGCAAGCCGATGATTTCGCCTGCAGGCAACACCAATTCCGTACTCTCGCCGCGCGAGATCTACCGAGGGCGAAACGTCTTCATCCTGGGCAGCACGGGCTTCCTCGGCAAAGTGCTGCTCAGCATGCTGTTGCATCGCTTTCCCGAAATCGGCCGGGTGTACGTGATGGTGCGGCGAGGAACCGGCACCTCCAGCGAGAAGCGCTTCTGGGAGAATGTGGTGCCCTCGCGAACCTTCGATCCCCTGCGCGAGAAGTTTGGCGGTGCGGACCAGCTGCACGAGTTCTTGGCCCAGAAGATTCGCGTCGTCGATGGCGACATCACCGAGGACAACCTGGGCCTGAGCGAGGAGCAAGCGGCCGCGGTGGCGGCTGACATCAGCGTGGTCATCAACACCTCGGGCAAGGTGACCTTCAACCCGCCGCTGGAGTCGGCCCTGCGCACCAACGTGCAGGGAACCAAGAACGTGATCGCCTTCGTCAAGCGCATGCAGCGGCCCGCGTTGATTCACACCAGCACCTGCTTCGTGGCTGGCAACCGCAGTGGCAACGTGTGGGAGAGCGAGCCGCCGGACGGCTATTTCCCGCGCCGGCAGGAGTTGGCAGGAACGCACTTCTCGGTCGAGCAGGAGATCGCCGACTGCGGCCGCATTGCGGTCGAGGTGCGCGCCCAGGCCGACGACGCGCAGGTGGTCGCGCGGCTGCGCCAGCGGGCGCGTGAGGCGCTGCTGCAGCAGCACCGCGATCCCGACGACGAGGGCACGCTCAAGCTGGCAGTGGCGCGTGAACGCAAGGACTGGGTGCGGGCTGAGCTGACCCAGCGGGGCGTCGCGCGCGCTCAGGACTGGGGCTGGCCCAACATCTACACCTATACCAAGAGCATGGCCGAGCAACTGGTGGCGCGCGAGAGCAGCATCGTGCGCTCCATCGTGCGGCCGGCTATCGTGGAAAGCTCGCTGGCGTACCCCTTCCAGGGCTGGAACGAGGGCTTCACCACATCGGCACCTCTGGTGTACTTGGCGCTCAAGGGCCAGAACCTCTTGCCGGTGTCCGACTCGCTTATCCTCGACGTGGTGCCGGTCGACTACATCGCCGCCGCCATACTGATGGTGGCGGCGCAGGCTTGCGTCGAGCAGCCGCAGTTGGTGCACCAGTTGGCGGCTGGCGACCTCAATCCCTCGTACATCGGACGGGTGACCACGCTGACCGGTCTGTACAAGCGCAAGCGTTTTCAGGACAAGGAGGTGGGCAACAAGTTCCTCAATCAACTGGCCGCGCGCATGGAGTTCCGGCCGGTGACTTATGAGGAATATGACAAGAAGTCGTTGCCCCTGGTCAACCGCGTGGCCGAGCGCGCGTCCGAGACCCTGGACCGCGTGCGACCGCGCTGGGCCGGGGGTCGTTTCGCTGAGCTGGTTGATCGGGTCAAGAAGAAGGTCGACGAGGTCAGGCGTGTCACCAAGGAGGCGGGCGAGAACATCGACCTGTTCCGACCCTTCATCTTGGACAACGCCTACGTCTTGCGTGCCGACCACATCCGGGCGCTGCGCGATCGGCTGCCGGCCGAGGAACGCGCGCTTCTGCCCTGGTCACCCGAGACCATCGATTGGTACGACTACTTCCTCAACATCCACTTCCCCGGGCTACAGAAGTGGGTGTTGCCCGAACTGGACGAGACCTACGCGGCCAAGCCCAAGAGCGTGTACGCGTACCACGACCTGCTGGAACTGTTCAACACCACCACCAAGTTGCACGCCACCCGCGTGGCTTTGCGCATCGAACGGGGCAAGCGGCAGGAGTCGTACAGCTACCAGAACCTGCAAGAGCTGGCCACCCGCGCCGGCACCTTCCTGGTGGGCGAGAATGTCCGGCCCGGCGATCGCGTGATCCTCTACGCCAAGAACGCGCCCGAATGGTCCATGGCTTTCTTTGGCGTGATCAAGGCGGGCGGCACGGTGGTGCCGGTGGCGCATGATTCGACCACGTCCGAGCTGGTGAACATCGCGCGCGCCTCGGGCGCGGTGGGTTTGATTATCGGCGAGGACTTGCTGGACAAACGTCCCGATCTTGCAGCCGCTCTTTTCAAGGAAGGCCTGGCCACGCGGCTGTGGCCCTTTGAGTCGGTGTTTGCGCTGCAGCCGCTGGCTGTCGAAGAAGAGCGCAAGCGTGCGCTGGTGAGCAAGCACAGCCCGGATGCGGTGGCTTCCCTCATCTTCACCTCGGGCACCACCGGACATCCCAAAGGGGTGATGCTGACCCATCGGAATTTCACCTTCATGGTGTCCGAGTTGCTGCGCACCTTCGACCTGGGGCCCACCGACGGCATGCTCTCCGTGCTGCCCTTGCACCACACCTTCGAGTTCTCGACCGGGCTGCTGGTCCCGCTCGCGCGCGGGGCGCGCATCACCTACCTGCAAGAGCTGACCGGCGACGCCATCAATGCCGTGCTCAAGACGGGCAAGATCACCGCCATCGTGGGCGTGCCCGCGGTGTGGGAGACGCTGCGCCGGCGCGTCCTGCAAAAATTCTCGGATCGCTCGGCGCTCGCGGAATCGCTGGTCAACGGGCTCACCCGGGCCAATTTCGAATTGCGCTCACGCACCGGGATCGATCTGGGTATGTTCGTCTTCTTCCCCGTGCACAAGGGGTTTGGCGGGCGGGTGCGCTACATGATCAGCGGCGGTTCGTCGCTGCCGCCCGAAGTGCTCAAAACCTTCTACGGTATGGGTTTCGATTTTTTCGAGGGCTACGGCCTGACCGAGACCGCGCCGGTGCTTTCGGTCACCACGCCCAAGAAGAAGCCCGTGCTCGGGTCGGTGGGCCAGCCGCTGCCCGGTGTCGAGCTCAAGATCGACAGCCCCGACGCCTCGGGCGTGGGCGAGGTGATCGCGCGCGGTCGCAACGTGATGGCCGGCTACTGGGAGAATCCCGAAGCCACGGCGGAAGCTCTGCGCGACGGTTGGTTCCACACCGGCGATCTGGGGCGATTCGATGAGGACGGTAACCTTTTCATCGTCGGCCGATCCAAGGACGTCATCATCGACACCAACGGCAAGAACGTCTACCCCGACGAGATCGAGGATCTCTACCGCAACTCACCTTTCATCAAGGAGCTGTCGGTGGTGGGGCTGCCCGATGGCGTGGCCGAGCACGTGGCCTGCGCTGTGGTGCCCAATCTGGAGCATGAGCCAGGGCTCGCGCGCGAGATCGTGCAGGCCAGGATCGAGGTGCACTTCCGTGAAGTGGCGACCGGGTTGCCCTTCTGGAAGCGCGTGCGCACCCTGGAATTCTGGGAGGGGGAGCTGCCTCGCAGCAAGTTGCGCAAGGTCAAGAGGCGCGAAGTGGTGGAGGAGCTGCGCCGTCGCCACCAGAAGAACAAGAGCGAAAGCCAGCAGGGCCCAGAAGCGCATACCTCCGAGGCGGGGATGGGCTGGTTTCTGGAACTCGTGGCCAACGCTTGCGGCAAGGCGCCGTACGAGATCCACATGCAGAGCCGAGTTGATGAGCTGGGCTTCGACAGTCTGACCTTCACCGAGTTTGCCGCCGCGCTGGAGGCCGCAGGCGTGCACGTGCCCGAGGGAGTCGTGTTCATGGGTGCGGTCGATGTGGCCGCGCTCTACGACCTGGCCACGGGCAAGCGGCACAACCCGGCCTTGGAAAAGCGCGAGCCGCGCCGGCGTGACACTTTCCAGCACCACCAGGAAGGTGATATCAGGCTGCCGGCTCCCTTGCAGCGTCTGGGCAAGCGCGGGTTGGCGGCCGCGCAGAAACTTTTCTACACGCGGGCGTTGCTGACCAAGGTGCGCGGACATGGCCATGTCCCCCAGCACACGCACTTCATCGTGGCGGCCAACCATTCCTCGCACCTCGACATGGGCGCGGTGAAGGTGGCACTGGGCGATGCCGGACGCGACTTGGCGTCGCTGGCTGCGGCCGACTACTTCTTTTCCAATCGCTGGCGCCGGGCCTACTTTGCCAACCTGACCAATCTGGTTCCCATGGAGCGGAGTGGCTCGGTCCGCAAATCGCTGGCCATCGCCGAGGGAGTGCTTCGGCGCGGCCGCAGCCTGATGCTGTTTCCAGAAGGCACGCGAGCCCGCGGCGGCGTGATGGCCGATTTCTTGCCGAGCCTGGGCTACCTCGCCCTGCGCGCCGATGTGGGCATCCTGCCGGCCTATATTCGTGGCACCCACGAGTCGCTGCCCGTGGGCGCAACCATTCCCAAGAAGCGCGATCTGGAGGTCCACTTCGGGCCGTTCCTGGACATCGAGTTCTTGCGTGAGCTGATCAGTGGATTGTCGGACAAGGATTCCTGGCGCTTGTGCTCGGCGTTGACCCAACGGATCGTCGAGAATCTGCGCGACGGCGTGGCCACACGTTTTGACGTGGCCAGCGTGCGGGCGGCGTGGAATGGCGAGAGATTGGGGCCGCTGTTGCCCCGGTTGCGAGCGGTGGAGGACGGCCAGGTCGTCGGTGAGGGTGGGGAGAGCCCATGACGATCTTGGTCACCGGTGCCCCGGGTTTTCTGGGATCGCCTTTGGTACAAGGGCTGTGCCAGCGGCACGAGCCCAAGCAACTGCGCGTGCTGGCCGTGGCCCCCGCACCGGAGTTTTCCAGCCTCGGCATCGAGGTCCAGGTCGGGTCGATCCTGACCCTCGCCGACGTCGCACGTGCGCTGGAAGGCGTGACCCAGGTGTACCATTTGGCCGGCTTCGTCTCGCGCAAGCCGGCCGACGGCCACCGCATGTTCGAGGTTCACGTGCAGGGCACGCGCCTTCTGTGCGAGGCCGCGCTCCAGGCCGGGGTCAAGCGCATCCTGATGGCCTCCACCAGCGGCACCATTGCGGTTTCCAAACGAGCCGACGAGATGCCAGACGAGGACTCGCCCACGCCGCTTGAGCTGATTGCGGGCTGGCCCTACTACGCCAGCAAACTCTATCAGGAGCGCACGGCACGGCTGATCTGCGGGGAGCGCATCGAGCTGGTCATGGTGAACCCCAGCCTGCTGCTCGGGCCAGGCGACGTGCGCATGGGGTCCACGCGCGACGTGCTGTCCTACCTCGCCGGCGACGTCAAGGTCGTGCCCTCGGGCGGGCTCAACTTCGTGGATGCGCGCGACGTGGCGGCCATCATTCCAGTGGCCATGGACAAGGGCCGTCCCGGCGAGCGCTACTTGCTGGGCGGCCACAACATGACCTTCGCCGAGTACTTCGATCGCATCGAGCGGGCGAGCAAGGAATACCACCCGCGGCTGAAGGCGCACAGCCGCTGGCCCGTGCTGGCGGCCAAGGTGCAATCGGCTCTCTTCAAGGCGGCCGGCCGCACCAGCCCGATCGAGCCGGCCAGCGTCGACATGGCCAGCTACTTTTGGTATTTCGACAGCACCAAGGCGAAAAGCGAGCTGGGCTTCGCCCCGCGCGAGGCGAGCGAAACCATTTTCGATACCATCCGCTACGTTCGCGAGAATGCGCTGGGCAAGGGCGCGTTCGCGAAGTAGCTGAGAATCCAGCTACCGGATTTCACCACAGAGAGCACAGAGAGCGCAGAGACGGATCGGAAGGAAAGAAGGGGAAGAGTTCGGACCCGGATCCGGAACCCTTCCAAGATGTGTTGAGCCGCAGCTACGCTCGGTATGAACGGCGCACGGGTCAATGCAACGCCAAATAGCGGGGAACCTTCTGCGCGTACTGCTCGTACTGCGCGCCGTACTTCAGTCGGCAGTCGCGTTCTTCGGCCAGGATCACTGGACTGCGAAACCGTACGCCTTCCCGTCTTTCGTCACCAACCTGAGTAGGGTTTCGTCTTGCCCGCCAGCGATGGTGATCTTCCAAAGGTACACGTACGTTCCCTGCTGCCGAAGCTGGCCGAGGTGTTCGAGCCTATAGCCCTTGCGCAAGGGCGCAGTGTACAGGCCGCAAAGGCCTTCAAATTGCTGCCGACTGAGATTGGTCTTGAGGTGATCATCCGCGTCGGTCAGAAAATCATCGTAGGATTGCGCCTTGACAGCCTCAATCATCTTGACCAGGACGCGTTCCACCCCGGCTGGCGCGACGGGTGCGGCCAAGGCGGGCTTTCTCGGAGCAAGCGTCAGGCAAAGCGCGCTGACGGCTAGACAGGTCACTAAGTTGCGCATGGACATGGTTCATTTCTCCCTTTCTCTGGTTTGCGGATCATCGATGAAGAAGCCGGCCACCTGCCAGCCATCCGTGAACATGCTGACGAGGGCATCATCGCCACCGTCGGCAAATTCGAGGCGAAAAAGCCAGAGCGTGCCCCCTGGCCGTCGGAGGCTACCGAGCGAGGTGGGCTGATAGCCCACCGCCAGATGCGCTCCCAGGTTGGTGCTGAGTCCGCGCAGCATGGTGGGCTGGACCGCAGCCTTGAAGCCGGCCGAACCCTTGGCCACAAAGTCGTCGTAGGCGTTGCCCTGAATGGCCTGCAACAATTCCGCTAGCAATGAACTGGCGTCGGCTTGTCCCGGTCCCGCACCAGGCTGTGACTCGGGTTCGGGTGGCGATGGGGCGAGTGCAGGGAGATTGAACCGAAGCGCTCTCTGCGCGCCTGAGACCGCTTGCGTGGCCACGTCCTCCGCCGCTGCACGGCCCGATTGAAGCGACGATCCGCAATGGCGAGACACGATGGCGCCGACCATCACGATGACGGCCGCCATGAGAGCTGCAGCCGTGGCGACGGTGACGGGGCGAAGGCCAAAGATTTTCGTCCTCACAAGGCGGGAGTGAGGCCGCAGGCCTTCCCGGCCAGGCCTCGTGGGTGCCGGCCGTGGGAGCAGCGGCAACAAGGCGGCCACCCAATTCTTGCGAACCTCACCGTAGCGGACGTCCAGCTGTCGGCGCACGCGATCGATCCCTTCTTTGAGCCGCCACCGAACAGTTCCGTCGGGTATGCGCAGGCGGCGTGCGATATCCGCCGATGAGGCGCCATGAAAGAAGCGAAGCACGATGGTCTGACGGAAAGGCTCTTCGAGTTCTGCCACCACCTCGGCCACGGCGCGATGGATTTGGGCATCGCCGACAAGCTCCTCGGGACTTGCGACCGTGCCGAGGTCTGCAGCCGCCGCGGCCAACTCGCGACGCTCGCGACGGTCCGAGCTTCGCCAACGGTCGATCGCCAGATTGCGCGCCACGCGGGCCAACCACGGACGGCCCGTGTTCTCGGCCGGGCGTCGCCAGGCCGAGACCAGGACTTCCTGAACGATGTCCTCGGCCGTGTCCTGGTCATTCACGAGTGCCACCGCAAAACGTCGCAGCCATCCCGCATGAAGCAGGAGGTCTTCTGTGTTTGCTGTGGCGCTGTCCTTCATGAACGAGAAGACGTCACCGCGATGGAAAGCGTTGGCGACTGATTGGACCAGAACATGGGAAGCATTCAGGCGTAAGCAAGAACCCCCCCTCCGCCGCGCGAGGCGGCTGCCGCTTTATAGCGCGTGCACAGGCAGCCGGTGTCGTGCTGGCGTGGGGACGCGTACGCGTACGCGTTTCACCGCATTTCTACAATGGCGAACGGGAACTCAACGCTCTGTGCGGCCTGCTGCGGGCACCGTGACGCTATTTCACGCGTGGTACAGACCGTGTGGCGTGAGCGCCACGGGATCGCCGGGTCGGAAGGGCGGGTAGGCGGCGTA
>PMLB01000107.1 GCA_003158735.1 Myxococcales bacterium
CTCTGCTGCTTGCTAACGGCATGGCTGTTTCCTATCGTAGACACCGCGTCTCGACTAACCGTGCACCAGTTCCAGACCCGCGCGGGTCCAGTTGGAGATCCCCCCGTCCAGGCTGTAGACCTTGCCGATACCCAGACGGTCAGCCAGCTTGGCCGCGGTCAAGCTGCGCAGGCCCTGACCACAGACGAAAACAATATTCGACCCGGGCAGCGTCTTCGCAGGGTCGGCGCGCAGATCATCCAAGGGAACCACCCGGGCGCCGGGAATATGGCCGTCCGCCCATTCCTGCGCGTCGCGAATGTCCACCACGTCAACCTCGCCGCCGGCCAGCAACTCACTCATCTCTTGCGGAGTCAGTGTCTGGACCATGTGTCTAGGATAGGAGACACATATCCAGAGCGCAAGATCATTTTTCTTGAGAAGACGCGGCCCGCGTCACGAAGAGGCGTGATCCAGGTCAGCCGTGCGAGCCTAGTCGTTTCAGGGCCGCCACCAAGATGTCGATGTCATCGCAAACGTTGTAGGGCGCCAGCGAGGCGCGCACCGTGGCCTCAAGGCCAAATCGACGCAGAATGGGCTGGGCGCAGTGGTGGCCAGAGCGCACCGCGATCCCCTCGCGATCGAGGGCCGATCCCAGCTCCTCGGTCTTGTGCCCGGCCAGCACGAAGGAAATCACTCCAGCCTTGCTAGGCGAGGTTCCGATGATGCTGAGGCCAGGAACCTTGGATAGCTCGACGGTTGCGTAGTTCAGAAGCTCGTGCTCGTAGGCCGCCACACGTTGATGGCCAAGATTGTCCAGCCAATCGAGCGCCGCACCCAGCCCGACCGCGTCTGCAATGTTGCCGGTCCCCGCTTCGAACCGTGCCGGCGCGGGATGGTACGTGGTCCGCTCAAAGGTCACGTCCTTGATCATGTTGCCGCCGCCCTGCCACGGCGGCATGGAGTCCAGCACCTCGGGCTTGCCATACAGCGCCCCGATTCCGGTCGGCGCGTAGATCTTGTGTCCGGAGAACACGTAGAAGTCGCTGTCGAGCGCCCGGACATTCACGGGGAAATGGGCCACGGCCTGCGCGCCGTCGACCAGCGTGCGCGCCCCCACGGCGTGGGCCATGGCCACCATCTGCTGCGCGGGCGTGATGGTGCCGAGGGCGTTCGACACCTGGGTCAAGGCCACCATCTTGGTGCGCGGACAGAGCAGCTTGCCGTAGGCCTCGAGGATTACCTCGCCCCGATCGTTGACCGGCGCGACCAACAACCGCGCACCGGTCTTGGCGCAGAGCTGCTGCCAGGGCACGATGTTGGCGTGATGTTCGAGATGGGTGATGACGATCTCGTCGCCAGCAGACACGAATTGTCCGCCCCAGGCTTGTGCCACCAGATTGATGGCCTCGGTGGCCCCGCGCACGAACACGATGTCTCGTGCGCTGGACGCGCCCAGAAAGCGGGCCACGGTCGCGCGTGCGTTTTCATAGGCATCAGTCGCGCGCGCCGCCAAAGTATGGGCCGCCCGGTGAACATTGGAATTCTCGTGGGCGTAGAAATACGACAGCCGGTCGATGACGGTCTGCGGTTTCTGGGTGGTGGCGGCGTTGTCCAGCCAGACCAGGCGACGGCCGTTAACCCGTTCATTCAGGATCGGGAATTCGCGGCGAACCGCGTAGGGGTCGAAGCCAGCCTGCCGCAACGGCTTGTTCAGCGCCGGGGACGCGGGCGTGACCTCCTTGGTCTCCACCAGCGAGATGTCGGAGGGTGAATCGGGATTGGGGGCTCCGGTGTGGGCCAGGAAATAGGACGTCGCCACTGGAACGGCTTCGCCCAGCAGGGGAATGCGAAAGAAATCTGCGCTGGGTTCGGCCAGGGCAAGCGCGTCGATGGCGCCCGCGCTGGGCGGGGCTGCCGGCGTGGCAGGCACACTGGGCACCTGCGTGGGTACGTCGCTTTTGGCGGGCGCAGCGGATGGGGATACGCCCGGCGTGCTAGCCACGATGGCCGGCTCGGAAACCGACGATGGAGAAAGCGTGGGGGTCACCCCCGCCTTGGCCGCGGGAAAGACTTGCGCGTTCGGATCCCTGACCACGTCCATCATGGCCTGCGCCAGGGTGGACAGATCCCACCCTGCCAACGACGGCGCCTGCACCGAGGCCAGGCCCGCGGTTGATGCCAGGGGCGAGACAGGCGCAGGCACGCTGCTCACGGGAGCCGATGCTAGGCCCGACACAGCCGGCGCCGTTCCCGACGGGCCTCCAGCCGCATCACTTGTAGTCATAGTAGAGGTCGACCTCGACACTCTCGAGGGCGCCGAGCGCGTCCTCGGTCAGTGCAGCAGCCGAGCAGTACAGCGACACCAGGTATGAAGCCACGCCCCGCTGATCGATGCCCATCAGACGCACTGACAGGCTTGGGCTAACCTCGCCGGGCAGCCCGGGTTGAAACAGACCGACCACACCGCGACGCTGCTCGCCGGTGCGGAGCAGGAGGATGTCGGTCTTGTTGCCCGCCATGTGGAGCTTGTCGCAAGGGACGAGCGGCACGCCCCGCCAGGTAATGAAGGGCGAACCAAACAGGGTCACGGTGGCCGGAGGCACCCCCCGGCGCGTGCATTCACGCCCAAAAGCCGCAATCGCCCTCGGGTGGGCCAGGAAGAACGCTGGCTCCTTCCATACGCGCGCCAGCAACTCATCAATGTCGTCGGGTGTCGGACGTCCGTTGCGCGGCTTCAGCCGCATCGTATCGTGGACGTTGTTAATCAGACCATAGCTGCCGTTGTTGATCAGCTCGTCTTCCTGCTTTTCCTTGAGACGCTCCACCGCGATGCGCAGCTGTTCCTTCACCTGTTCGAACGGGCTGCGGTACAGATCCGAGATGCGTGTGGAGATTTGAACGGTGGTGGACACCGTGTTCAGCAAGTACTCGCGCGGCTTGGGCTCGTAGTCGATAAAGGCCGTGGGAAGCTGACTGCCCAGTTCCGGCGAGCATTGCACCGCGAATTTGTTGTCAATCACGCGATTGACCCGGTACACGCCAGCTTCGACCGGCGTCCAGGGAAGAAGCTGCACCAACCAACGCGGCGTCGTCCCCACCCACTGCGGGGGCGTCTTGGTTGTATTGGCAAGTTGCCTGGCGGCTGCGTCGTTCAAAAGAGTGCTGACATCAACGGGGTTCGGCATTGGGGCTCCCTCCGAGAAGATCGGACCATTTCCAAGAGACGGGCCGGTCTCTACATCTAGACCACCATCGCGGCAAGACGGCATCGGCCGCTGCCTGCGTTTTCCTCCGCTATATTTGACACTTGTAAGAGCGAGCGGAGGAATCGCCGCCGGGCACGCACAGCCGTCGCATGCCGGTTGCCGGGAGCCCGCTTTGGGTGGCTGACTTGGGGCCTTGCGAATTTCTTCGCTCTAGAGGAGTTCTCGATGTCCGACCATGCTCTGCGCGCCTACGACTCAATCCTGGACATGCTTTCCAGCGTTGAGAACCCGACGCCGATTGTCCGCCTGCTGCACATCACGCCGTACAAACACACGCAAGTTTTCGCCAAGCTCGAATGGTACAACCCGTTCGGCGCCGTCAAGGACCGGGTGGCTGCGAGTCTCGTGCGCGACGCTGAGGAGCGGGGCGAGAAGATCGAGAACCTGGTCGAGCCGACTTCTGGCAACACCGGCATGGGTCTGGCCATGCTGTCGAACGCGAAGGGCTACAAGTTCGCGGCCACCATGTCCAAAGAGATTCCGGCGGAGAAGCGTGCCGTGCTGCGCTTCTTCGGCACGGATCTCTACGAACTCGAGGACACACTGTGCCCCATGCCCGGCCAGCCCGAAGGCGCCATGGCCAAGGCCACCGAGCTGGCCGCGCGACCTGGTTGGAAACAGCTCAATCAGTACAAGAATCCCGCCAATCCCGATGCGCACTTCCGCACGACCGGACCCGAGGTCTGGAAGCAGACGCGCGGCAAGATCACCCACTTCGTGGCGTCGCTTGGCACCTGCGGCACCATCACCGGGACGGGACGATTCCTCAAGGCGCAAAACCCGAGCGTGAAGGTCATTGGCGTGCACCCGACCGAGGGTCACGATATCCCTGGCGTGCGCAGCCGCAGGGCTTTGCGCCTCACTGACTTCTTCAAGCCCGAGGAATACGATGGCGTGGTCGAGATCAGCGACCAGGAGGCGTACGGGCTCTGTCTTCGCCTCAATCGGGAGGAGAGCATCATCGCCGGCCCGAGTGGTGGGCTGGCCCTGGCGGGCGCGTTCCGCACCATCCCCGACGAGCCGGGCAACCTGGTCGTCGTGATCTTTCCCGACAATGCCTTCAAATACGTCTCGTCCTTTCAGAAGCATTTGCCCCAGCTTTTCCCGAAGCAGGAAGCGAAGACCGCCGCGCCCGCGTCGAGCGATCCGTTCGCCCAGCACCTCCGGGCAGCCCTCGCGTTCGCCGAAAAGGGTCCCGACGTCATCGACGTGCATGAGGCGAAGAAGATGCTCGATGCAGGCGTGCCAGTTCTCGACGTGCGCAACCCGGACGAATTCGCGCAAGAACGCATCGCCGAAGCTCGCAACCTGCCGTTGCCCGCGTTGTCCAAGGGCGCGAAGGATGGCCTGCCCACTGACCGCCAGGCGCCGGTCATCACCATCTGCGCTCGCGGGCAGCGCTCCCTCTACGGCCTGCTGCTGCTCAAGGCCCAGGGCTACCAGATCGTGAAGAGCGTCTCTGGCGGCATGGGCGCGTGGGTGAATGCGGGCCTGCCAACCCAGGTGGGGCACTGATGGCTGTTGCCGAGGCAACAGCAGTTGGTGGGGTTCTGCTTCTCCGGCAGCAGGGAGGGGCGGAATTAGTCCTTCTCAGTCAGTTCTCCGATTGGCCCACGGTTTGCTGTCTGCCGTGGCATGACCACTTCCACAGCGTCTCGCGAAATCTCTGCGGCACCACATGTGAGCCTGACCCTCGACTCTCTCGATCTTGCTGAGACCTATGATCTGCTCGGCACTCGGCAATATGAGCATGGCAAGATCCTGGTGCGCGAGCTGCGCGTGCGTCGAGGACAGCACGTGCTGGACGTGGGCTGTGGAACGGCGCTTCTGACCAAACACGTGGCCGACCTCGTTGGGCCGACCGGTCGCGTGGTTGGGATCGATCCCTTGCCACCAAGAATAGAGGTGGCGCGCCGCCGCGCCCGCGACAACCTCACAGTCCAAGTCGGCCGCGCCGAAGATCTCTCGGCTTTCGCGGACGAGACTTTCGATGTCATCTTCTACAACAGCGTCTTCCACTGGCTGCCAGACAAGCCACTGGCCCTGCGCGAGGCCCATCGGGTGCTCAAGAAGGGAGGCCGCCTTGGCATCAGCACCGCGGCCAAGGAGCAGCCGCACGACAGCGACAATCTGCTCAAGCTCGCGTTTGGCGAGAGAGACGCGAGCAAGCATCACATCCTGCACAAGGTGACCAGCAGCGAACTCGCTCTGCTTCTCGGCCGGACCGGCTTCTCGTCGCGCCTGATCATCAGAACCTTCACCGACCAATTCAGCGGCGTCGACGAGATCATCGCGTTCAACGTCGCAAGTTCCTTCGGCAACGCATTTTCCGCCCTGAACGCCGAGCAAAAAGCGCGGGCGCGTGAAACGCTGGACGCCGCAGCCGCGAAATACCGCAACCCCGACGGGGTCATTGTTCTTCGGCGCCATCTGATCTTCGCGGTCGCCGAGAAGCGACCGCAGTGAACCGGATCGGCCGGCACAGGCGTTGCCGTGAATCGCTTTGGACGGTCGGCCCGGTACGGTGGCGACCCTCTTTCTTCAGGAGGTCCAGCATGATGGGCAGGTCCGCGACAGGCATCGTGTGCGTCGCCGTTTCCCTCTTCACGCCGGCGCCATCGCTGGCCGTAGACCAGCCACGCGAGATTCGCATCGGCGTGGCCTCGACTGGCACCGGCGGACGCGCCGCGACCGGCGGTAGCTTCGCTGCCATCGCCGCCGACCGACACGCCATCGAGGGGGAATTCGCCAGCGACGGGATCAAGGTGCGCTACACGTACTTCGTCGGCGCCGGCCCGTCAGTCAACGAGAGTCTGGCCAGCGGCCAGATCGACTTTGCCCTGCAGGGCGATCTGCCGGCCCTGGTGGCCCGTGCCGGAGGGTTGCGCACGAAAATCATTCTTGCGGTCGATCGCTTTGGCGCGATTTTCATCGCCGTCCCCGCCGGCTCGTCTGCCAAAACGCTGGAGGACTTGAAAGGCAAGCGTGTAGCGGTCTTCAAGGGAACCAACCTGCAGTTGGCCTTCTACAACTTGCTGTCGAGCCGTGGATTGAAGGAAGGCGACTTCAGGATCATCAGTATGTCCACTTTCGATGGCGATGCAGCTCTGGCCTCCGGCGACATCGATGCCCAGGTTTCATACAATGACCTCGTACCCTTGGTCGACTCGGGCAAGGCCAGGTTCGTCTACTCGACCCATGGAGACCGCAAACTCGGACGTCTGAGCCATCTGCTGGTCACCGAAGACTTCGCCGCCAGATACCCGGACATCGTCCAGCGCACGGTCACCGCGCTTCTGAAAGCCGCAGACTGGGAGGCCGACGGCAAGAACCGGGAGGCGGTGTATCGCATCTGGGCCAAGAGCGGCTTGCCTGCCTCCGCGTGGAAGGTCGAGTACGACGACTACGACTTGCGCGATCGCAGCTCACCCTTGCTGGACGACTTCTACCGCGAGCAGTACAAGCGGCTGCTCAGATCCGCGCAAGAATTGAAACTGGTGCGCAAGTCCTTCGATATCGACACCTGGCTCGATTCGACTTTTCTGGAACGCGGTCTCGATACGCTGCACCTCAAGGGCCGCTGGCGCAATCTGGACGGCAACGGGAGGCCGCGAGAATGAGTTCGGCCAACAACCAAGGAGTAGGAACATGAGTAGCGAAACGATCCATGTCCATGTGCGAGAACACGAGGGAAAGGCACAGATCACCGCCCGGCAGGCGGTGCTGATTTCGGGGCGCGGCCCCGACGGCAAGGAGCTTCCGGACACCTTCAAAGCCGGCGAACTGATTCTCGGCGCCCTCGGCACTTGCACCGTTGGCACGGTCCGAGCATACGCCAAGCAACAAGGCATCACAGGGCTGACGGACGTACGGGTGGATGTGTACGGGCAAGAGGCCGACCTACCGTCTCGAATTGTGCGCGCTGAGATCGTCCTGACCCTGCAAGGCAGCCTCTCGGCGGACGACAAAATCCGACTCCGCCAAGCGGCCGCCACGTGCAAGATCGGCAACACCCTGAGCAGGGGGATTGAGATCCAGATCGCCGCGTCCAAGACGGCCATTGCCGCCTGAGACTTCCGCCACTTGTAGAAGATGTCCACGCCGGAATGTTCACTGCTGCCACCGCATCCACACGCCTGTCCCACGGCGCTGGGCTACGTGCTTCATGTGGCGGTGCAACGCTATCGGTGGTGGATATTCGGCATGCTCTTCCCTGTTGGTCATGGACGAGGCGACTTCGAGCCTGGATTCGCTGACCGAGCGGGCCATTCAGGATGCGCTGGACGAGGTGATGGATGGCAAGACCGTGATCGTCATCGCGCACCGTCTGTCCACCATCGCCCACTTGGACCGAATCCTGGTGTTTGACCGCGGCGAGATCGTCGAAGACGGATCCCACCAGGA
>PMLB01000307.1 GCA_003158735.1 Myxococcales bacterium
CCGCTCACGATCGACTGCGGGCTCATGGTCCCGGCGCCGCCGTTGGCGTTGAAGGTCACGGTGTAGCTGAGGTTCGCGACCCACACGGCGTAGAGGGTCACGTTGGCTGACCCCATGGTGTAGGAGGCCTGGTCGGCGTAGACGACACTTCCGTTCGGCAGGGTGGACCAGCCGGCAAAGCTCTTGCCGGTGAAGGTCAAGGCGCTGGCGCTCAGTCTGGCCGTGGTCCCGCTCACGATCGACTGCGGGCTCATGGTCCCGATGCCGCCGTTGGCGTCGAAGGTCACGGTGTAGCTTGCCGTCGTTCCACCGGTTGCCACGGTTCCGCCAGTCGCTGTCGTGCCTCCAGTTCTCGCCGCTCCACCGGTCGCAGTTCCGCCTGTGCCACCGGTGCCCGCAGTGCCTCCGGTATGGCTCGCGCCCCCGTTGCCTCCAGTCGTACCCCCTGTGCCGGTGATCCCGCCCGCCGCCGTCGAGGTCGTGCCGCCGACGCCAGAGCTGCCACCTGCACCGACGCCCGCACTGCTACCCGTGCCAGGATTGCCCCCGGTTCCGACACCGCCACCCGTGCCACCGATGGCAACATCCGGCTGGGCGCGAGGGGCGTCGGGCGCCTCGGCATGGCCGCCGCTGCCACTCCCACTTCCACCCCCACCCCCGCCGCCGCCTGCGCCAGCCACGCCAGCATCTGCAGGTGTGGCTTCACGGGCAGCGCCACCGTCACGGGCAGCGCCACCGTCAGGCGCACGCCCGCCGGTCTCCAGCGCTGGATACACACAGCCCATCGCCGTCGTAGCGACTAGTAGCAATCCCAGTCTCCATACCCTGCGCATCAGCGAAACATCCGAGTGGCAACAGAATGTCAACACTGCGAAATGAAGCTTGCGAAACATCTTTAGGCTATCCACCTTGGTCATGTGCCTACGTTCGCGACAAATCCATCCAATGTCAAAGGGTTGACCAGCTGACCTGGACCCAGACGGGTACCTTGTCCAGAATCAAGAATTCTAATTTTGTTGTCGGAAGGTAGCGATGTCGATTCGAACAAACCATCTACCAGTCCATCCACGTCGCCGACGATTCCAAGTCACGACGGAGGCGCCAGCGTGCCCTCAGAATTCTGATGGATCCGGCCGTGGTTCTACGCTCGACTATGGACTATGAATGATAGGCTAGGCTGCTTCGTCGAACCTTCGAAAAGGAAGGGGTCTGAGAATGCACAGCGTGCAAACTAGCTTGGCCGCCACCCTCGCCGTGGCGATGCTATTGGGATGCGGCGGCTCGAAGAACGGCAGCAAGCCGGCTGCCTTGGACGCCAGCCAGACGAGCTTCGATGTCGTGGTGTACGCCACGACCACCGACACCGGTCAGGGCGGCGGTGACACTGTCATGGACGTGCCCCAGGACGAGGTCGCCGCCAGCGCAGACGCCGCGCAGGACGCGGTCCCTGATAGTCCCGATGTGGGACAGGAAGATGGGACCACCTCGGATGGCGATGGCGTGACCATCGACCCGCGTCCTTTTGTGATCAACTACGTGAATGACGGCATTGGCGCCGACATCGATGTCCAACTGTCGCAGGATTCCATCTCGGCCAATTGGAGCATCGACGAGCCCGAGAACGGGATTGCGGGATATGAATGGGCCATCGGCACCTCGCCCGACTCCGAGAACATTCGACCCTTCACCAGCGTGGGCACGCAGAGCCAGGCCAGCGCAAGCGGTCTGACCCTGCCTCTCGACGGGACGGTCATCTACGTCACCGTCCGGGCGACCAATCGTACCGGGCTACGCCGAACCGCTTCGTCGGACGGAGTCCAGGTCGGGTGCAGCGTGGAGGGGACTCTGTATGCGGGCGGCGCGCGTGTCTCGAGCGACAATTGCCTCACCTGCCTGCCGGCGGTGCGGGCCGATGCCTTCTCGCCACGCCCGGAGGGAACCGTGCCTTGTCCGGCAAATGGTTGTGGGCTGTTCGACAACGGCTGTGGCGGCCTCAAGAATTGTGGCACTTGCCAGACACCCCAGACTTGCGGCGGCGGCGGCTCTCCCAATGTCTGCGGGTGCACGCCATCCACCTGTTCGATGCTGCAGAAGAACTGCGGGCAAGTGAGTGACGGCTGCGGAGGAACGATCGATTGCGGTGTTTGCGCCTCTCCCAATCACTGCGGACCGCTCAACCTATGCGGCAGGGCGGACAACGTCATCATCTACTCCAACTATGACGGCGGCACGTTCACCATCAACGTCGACAATGACATACCCAATCTTGCCATCGGTATCGTCAGCTACAGAAACCCTGTGGTCACCATCGCAGGGGCCTACGCGGGAAATGTGGTGGCGGTCGCCTGGGCGGGAGCCGGAACGGCTTCCGCCACGTCGATCACTGGAGTTGTGCCTGCCATCGTGACGGCGGAAAGTATGCCCCGGGCTCCGTCCCCCGGTCCGTCGGCGATCATATGCGGGTATGTCGGCGACCCCGGCTACAGCACGAGCGGATGCAACACGCGCGATCAGATCCGCAGCTTCTTCCTCAACAAGTTCGGCGGCCAGCTCCTGTTCCAGAACTGCCAGTACGCAGAGTACACAGGAGTGCTGTACACGAGCGCGGGTGGAACCTGCGATTGCAGACCGTGGACCTGTGCCACGTCGCACACGCAATGTGGCACCGCCCCCGACGGCTGCGGCGGCACACTCAACTGTGGCGGGTGTCCGGTGCCGGAAACCTGCGGCGGCATGGGCACGCCGAATATCTGCGGCGGGTGCGGTTCAGGGCAGATCTTGTCGCTCTTGCACTATCCAACCACGGTGGTCAACGACAGCAGCATAGGCGCCCTGTCCTGGACCAGCCCCACAGCAGCGGAACGCAGCGATGGCACGCCCGCCGAGGTAAGCGCGATGACGGGCGGTGCTTCCTATTACCTGAAAGCCACCAACTTCAGGTTCAACTTGCCGGTGAGCGCGACGGTACAGGGCATCTATGTCGCGTGGGAACGCAAGGCCCTCAGCGGGGTGGGGCTCGCGGACAACGCGACAAGAATCGTCAAGGATTCGGTGGTCCAGACCGCCGATCGATCGCGGCCGGATACCTGGCCGAGTGGTGCCTACGTCCGCGTGCTGTATGGCGGAGCGACTGACCTGTGGGGCACGACCTGGTCTGTCGCCGACGTCAACAGCACGGGCTTCGGCGCGGCGCTTTCGGTCGCGTACGTGAGCACCGCAGGCAACGATTGGCCAGAAGTCGACAGTGTCGGCACATACGTCTGCTATCAGTAGCCCGGCATGCTTCGAACGCTGAGCCATATCAGGGCCGCGATGAGCGCGCCCTCCCATGAGATGGTGGCCGTGCTGTCGCGGCCCGCGCGCGCCGGCGTGTACCTGGCGCGCCTCGGCCTGCGCATCATCAAGCAGTGGGTGCGCGATCGCTGTCCACGGCAGGCAGCGGCGCTCACTTATCAGACCACCCTGGGAATGGTCCCGCTGCTGGCGCTGGTGTTCGCGATTCTGCGCCAGACGCGCAACCTTGAAGCCCAGTCGCGCCTGGTGGAATTCCTCTCGACCCAAGTTCTGCCCGACATGGGCGACGTCGTCAGCGAACTCGCGTCGTTTTCCGAAAAAGTCGCCACCGGCGCGGCGGGCGGGCTGGGTCTGGGGTTCACCCTGGCCACCTGCTACTTCCTCTACGACACCGTCGAAAATACCTTCAACGATATCTGGCACGTGACTGCACGGCGGTCGTGGTTCCGCAAGTTCTTGATCTTCTACCCGGTGGTCACGCTGCTGCCGGTTCTGGCCGGCGCCCACCTCTACTGGTCGGGACGCCTGATAGGGTCCGGACACTTGGCGCGCTTTTTCGGGCCGCTGTCGATCCAGTTCGGCGCGCTCTTCTTGATCAACTGGATGTTGCCCAACATCCGCGTGCGCTGGCACGCCGCCCTGGCAGGAACTCTGGTTACCGGCTTTGCGCTGGAGGGATTGAAATGGGGGTTCGTGCATTTCGCCAAGGGCATGTTGCTCACCAACTACAGTGGTGTGTACGGTCCCTTGGCGCTGGTGCCACTGATTCTCTTGTGGATCTACATCTCGTGGTGGGTGGTGCTGGGCGGCGCCGAGATCGCGAACACCATTCAGAACCTGCGTCTGCTGGAAGCCGAAGAACGACGCCATCGCGACGACGAGCCCATCAACGGTCTGGTCGCCGCGCAGATCCTGGCCTTCGTCGCCGCGGACTATCAGCGGGGCGGCAAGGGCATCGATCGCGCTTCCCTGAGCCGCGAATTCACTTTGTCTGTGGAGATCATCGATCACATCGCCGCCCGCCTCAAGAGCCATGGTTTCTTGGCGGAAGTGCAGGGCGACAAGGAGGGCTTCATCCCGGGCCGAGCTGCCGACCGCATCAGCCTGCAGGATGTGCTGGCCGCATTCCGCTCGACCGATCTGGAGACCACACCCGGCAGCACATCGCCCGAGCTGGCCACGCTGATCAAAGACCTGGAAGATGCCCGCCAGGCCCGCATCGGTGCAATCACCATCGCGGAGCTCATGCCCAAGTAGAACGTGATACCCTGCTCCTGCAGCATGGGTGCTAACCACATCGTCTCGCGCACGTCCGGCCCGGATTTCACCACAGAGAGCACAGAGTTCACAGAGACGGATCGGAGGGAAGGATGGGTTCGGATCCGGATCCGAAACCCTTTCCTTCCGGCCTCTGTGGCCTCTGTGTCCTCTGTGGTGAGACTCCGGATCGCGCCGTTGCCCGTCGATTCCCGAGACAATCGCGGCTAGCAGCTATGTCCTGATGGAAAGGGAGACGCTTATGAAAGGCAAAGGTTTCGTCGCATTGGTTGGACGCCGGCTAGAACACAACGACCACTTGGGCATCGGCTATCTCGAAGCAGCCCTGGCCGGTGCAGCCGTGCGCAGGAGCCGGCACGTGCTGAACCACATCGACGATGTCCTGCCCATCGCTCGGTCTATCTGCAAGCAGCCGCCCGACGTGATTGGCTTGTCTCTGCAAGACGGCGGCTCGGCGGTGTTGCCGCTCGCGCTGGGTGAGCTGCTGCGGCGACTGGGCTATCGCGGTCACATCACGGTGGGCGGTCCCTTCGCCACCCTGGCGCGCACCTGGCTGCTCGGCCGCTACGCTTGGCTGGACAGCGTGGTGCGATTCGCCGGTGAGGCGCCCTTGCTTGCCCTGGTTCGGGCCCTGGCCCGGGGCGAGTCGATGGCCAGCGTGCCCGGTCTGTCAACCCGGGCTGGCGACGGTCCTCCCGCCGACGTGCTCAGCCCGCTTCCCACTACGCTGGTGCCTGTCCGGCACGAAGGCACACGAATGCTCGGCCGCAAGGTGGCCCATGTGGCTGCCACCCGAGGCTGCGCCGGCCGGTGCAGCTACTGTGGTCCGGCGGCCTTGCAAGACGCCGAGGTCGAGGAAGGCGTGCGCGCAGGTCATTCGCGGCAGGAGTTGCTTTCATCGGGCGTGGGAGGAATTCGGCGGCGCAGGGTGGCTGACGTGGCTGACGAGCTGGCCGGGCTGGCGCGCTCGGGCCATGGCTACGCGTACTTCGTCGACGAGCACGCTCTGCCCTACCGCGAGGCAGACGCCCTGGCTTGGCTTTCCGATCTGCAACGCCGGCTCAAGGCCGCGAAGCTTCCCAAGCTTGCTCTGGGATGCATGCTGCGTGCTGAACGGGTGACCCAGGCCGTCGCGCGACGCTTCGCCGAAATAGGGCTGGCCCGCTGTTTTCTTGGCATCGAGTTTCCCAGCGCCGAGCAAGGACGACTGTTCCGGCGACAGTGCAACCCCGAGCATGCGCTTTCGATTCTGCAGGAGCTGGACGAGCGCGGCGTCGCGAGCGTGAGCAACTTGATGCTCGTGCATCCAAGTTCGACGGTCGCGTCCATCGAGGACGGGCTGCGCTTCCTGGAGCGATTCGAGCACAGCCTCTTCGAGGTGACCCGGATGAAAGCCTATCACGGCACCCAGCTCTACCAGCGTCTGCTGAGCGAGGGACGCCTGTACGGCAATCCTCTGCGCTGGGATTACCGACTCGCCGATCCCGTGGCCCAGCGATTCACTGAGCTGGCCACTCGGGTTCGCATAGAGGCCTTCGGCAACCACAGCCTGACCCAGCAACTTCACGAGATGGACACCGTGCTGGCCGTGGCACGCCGCCTGGATGTGCACCCGCCGTCCGGCGTGGACGCCGCGCTCATGGATCTGCGGGCGCGACTCAATGCCTTCAGCATCGAGTCGTTGCGCAAGGCGCTTGCTGTTGCCCGGGAATTTCCCGACAGCAGGCCAGCGGATAGTCTCGTCCACGAAGTTGCGGAACGCGCGCGTGGCTTCAGCGCTGAAATCGAACGCCTGGAAACCGAGGTCAATCGTCTTCTCGGCACGCCCGAACGACGTTTTTCGCCTGTGGCAGCGGCGGCAGCGTCGAGTTTGATCTTTCTCTTCGCCTCGGCAAGCTGCGGCTCGCACCCCATGCGGGCTTCGCGGGCGGAGGCGGGCGTCAGCGCAGACGTGCGACCTGATTCACAAGCAAGCGTCAGCACAGACGCACAACCCGATTCAAGAACAGGCTTCGGCGCAGACGCTCAGCCTGATGCGTTTCTCAATCTGCCCCCTGCCTGCGCTGATGAGATCGATCGCGCGGTCAAGGAAAAGGTAGCCGCCGCTGTGCCGTGTTTTTCGGGCTATGTCTACCGCTCCGGCTGCAAGGATCCTTCTGGGCTTTGTACGAGTCTGAACCTGGCCGGAAGCACTGGCCTTTCGATCCCGGGATGCGACTTGGCCTCTTCAGAGCGATTGGACCAGTTGGGGCAGGCGGCCACCGCCTCTTTGGCTGGTATCGACGCCAGCGGCTGCAGCGCCTATTACGGTACCAGCGTTGGCAGCGACGACAACGCGAAGCTGGCAAGCGCAATCAATGGCTGTGGGGCCGTAGGCTATGGCAGGGGCACTGGTTACGCCATCGTTCTCGACGACAATGGCGCCGTGGTTGACGTGCGCAGCGTTGCGGACGGCGGCACCAACTCCCAGGTTCTGGACTGCATCCTTGCGGCGCTCGCTGGTCTGACCTTCCCTTGCCTGGCCAACACCCAACTCTGCCCCGAGGAGATAGCCATGGACTGACACGGCGGGACGCCCGCCAGGTTCGCATTGGTGGGATCACCATCGCCGAGTTCTTGCCCAAGCGGAACGTGGTACCCTGGCGGCACAGAGGGTGCGCTCATGAAGAAGAGTTCCGTTGCCCTGGTCGGACGCCGGTTGGAACACAACGACCATCTGGGCATCGGCTATCTCGAAGCAGCCCTGGCCGGCGCGGCCGTGCGCAGAAGCCGGCATGTGCTGAACCACATCGACGATGTCCTGCCCATCGCGCGGTCCATCTGCAAGCAGCCGCCCGACGTGGTTGGGCTGTCTCTGCAAGACGGTGCTTCATCGGTGTTGCCACTCGCGCTGGGTGAGCTACTGCGACGTCTGGGCTATCGCGGCCACATCACAGTGGGTGGGCCTTTTGCGACGCTGGCGCGCACCTGGCTGCTCGGCCGCTACGCTTGGCTGGACAGCGTGGTGCGATTTGCCGGCGAGGCGCCCCTGCTGGCACTGGTGCGGGCCCTGGCCCGGGGCGAGTCGATGGCCTGCGTGCCGGGTCTGTCAACCCGCGCAGGCGACGGCCCTCCTGCCGACGTGCTCAACCCGCTTCCCACCACGCTGCTGCCTGTCCGGCACGAAGGCATGCGCATGCTCGGCCGCAAGGTGGCCCATGTGTCCGCCACGCGAGGTTGCGCCGGCCGGTGCAGTTACTGCGGCCCCGCGGCCCTGCAAGACGCCGAGGTCGCGGAAGGTCTGCGCGCAGGTCATTCGCGGCGGGAGTTGCTCTCATCAGGCGTGGGAGGAATCCGCCGGCGCAGCGTAGCTGACGTGGCTGACGAGTTGGCAGGGCTGGCGCGCTCGGGCCACGGGTACGCGTACTTTGTCGACGAGCACGTCCTGCCCTACCGCGAGGCAGACGCCCTCAATTGGCTTTCCGATCTGCAGGACCGGCTCAAGGCGGCGAAGGTTCCCAAGCTTGCCCTCGGGTGCATGCTGCGAGCTGAACGGGTGACCCAGGCCGTCGCGCGACACTTCGCCGAAATAGGGCTGGCCCGCTGTTTTCTTGGCATCGAGTTTCCCAGTGCCGAGCAAGGACGACTGTTCCGGCGACAGTGCAACCCCGAGCATGCGCTCTCGATCCTGCAGCAGCTGGACGAGCGCGGCGTCGCGAGCGTGAGCAACCTGATGCTCGTACATCCGAATTCTACGGTCGCGTCCATTGAGGAAGGGCTGCGCTTCTTGAGCCGCATCGAGCACGGGCTCTTCGATGTGACCCGAATGAAGGCCTATCACGGCACCCACCTCTATCAGCGTCTGCTGGGCGAAGGACGTCTCTATGGCAATCCTCTGCGCTGGGACTACCGGCTCGCTGATCCGGTCGCCCAGCGATTCACTGAACTGCTCGCGCGGGTTCGCATGGAGGCTTTGGGCGACCACAGCCTGGCCCAGCGGCTTCACGAGATACACACGGGGCTGGCCGTTGCACGCCGCCTGGATATGCGGCAGCCGGCCGCTGGCGTGGACGCCGCGCTCGCGGATCTGCGGGCGCGCCTCAACGCCTTCACCATCGAGTCGTTGCGCAAGACCCTCGACGGGGCGCGGGACCTGCCCGACGGCAAGCGGTCGGATGATCTAATGCGCGGCCTGGCCGAGCGCGCGAGTGGGTTCAGCACTGAGATCGAACGCCTCGAAACCGAGGTCCATCGTCTTCTCGGCACACCCGAACGACGTTTTTCGCCCATGGCCGCGGCGGCGGCATCGAGTTTGATCTTCCTCTTCGCCTCGGCGAGCTGCGGCTCGCACCCCATGCGGGCTTCGCGGGCAGAGGCGGGCGTCAGCGCAGACGTGCGACCTGATTCACAAGTAAGCATCAGCACAGACGCACAACCCGATTCAAGAACAGGCTCCGGCGCCGACGCTCAGCCTGATGCGGTTCTCATCAACCCCACTGCCTGCGCTGACGAGATCGATCGCACGGTGAAGGAACGACTAGCCGCCGCTGTGCCGTGTTTTTCGGGCTATGTCTCCACCTACGGCTGCAGCGGTTTTTCCAGTCTCTGTCTGAGTTTTGGCCTCACTCCAGGCTCTGGCTTTAGCATCTCGGCATGCGACAAGGCCACTTCGGATCGATTCGACCAGTTGGGACAGGCGGCGACCGCCGCTTTGGCTGGCCTCGGCACCGGTGGCTGCAGCGCCTATAACGGCACCAACGTTGGCGGCGACGACAACCTAAAATTGGCAAACGTGCTCGGCCAATGTGGGGCCATACCCTATAGCGGCAGCGGCTACGCCATCGTCCTCGACGACAATGGCGCCGTTGTCGACGTGCGCAGCGTTGCGGACGGCGGCACCAACTCGCAGGTCCTGGACTGCATTCTTGCGGCTCTCGGTGGCCTGACCTTCCCCTGCCTGGCCAACACCCAACTCTGCCCCGAGGAGGTTATCGTCGAGTGACAGGGCGAAGCGAGCCAGCCCCCTATCCCCGTTCCAGGTACGTGTATCCCGACAGTCCTTCCTCGTACATGCGCAGCAGCGAGCGCGTTTCTTCCAGGCTCATGCCGTTGGTGCGCACGGCCTGCTCGGCAAAGCGACGCACGCGCGCCATCAGGTCCTCGCGCGCGTAGCTGACGTACTTGAGCACGTCGGTCACCGTGTCGCCGGTGACCACGTGCTCGATCTGGTAGCCGCCGCCCGGGGCCAGCGACACGTGCACGGTGTTGGTGTTGCCGAAGAGGTTGTGCAGATCGCCCAGGATTTCCTGATAGGCGCCCGCCAGGAACACGCCCAAGAAGTACCCTTCGCCGTGGTCGTAGGGGTGCAGCTCGAGCACGTTCTTCACATCGCGCCGGTCGATGAAGTGATCGATCTTGCCGTCGGAATCGCAGGTGATGTCAGCCAACACCGCCCGCCGCGTGGGTTCTTCGCCCAGTCGGTGAATGGGCATGATGGGGAAAAGCTGATCGATGGCCCAAATGTCGGGCAGCGACTGAAACATGGAGAAGTTGCAGAAATAGGTATCTGAAAGCGCGCGTTCCAAACCCTCGAACTCCTCGGGCGCCTCGCGCATCTCACGCACGACCTTCAGAATGCGCTGGCAAATGGACCAGAAGATATCTTCCGCGATCACCCGTTCGGTAAGCGACAGGCTGCCGAGCGAGAACAGCGACAGCGCCTCTTCGCGATACTCCAGGGCGTCGTGGTACGCCTCGCGCAGGTTCTTGCTGGAAATATCGCGAGCGGTGTCGAACATGTTGCGCACCAGGCGCGAGACGTTGTCAGGCAGCTTGTCCGGTGCCTTGCCCACATCGAACTCGCCCACGCCCAGCACGTCGATGGCCAGCATGGAATGGTGGGCGACCACAGCGCGTCCCGATTCGGTGACGATGGTGGGATGCGCGACCCCGGCTGCGTCGCACACCTCTTGCAGGCCGAACACCAGGTCGTTGGCGTATTCTTGCAAGGTGTAGTTCATTGATGAAGCAAAATTGGTTTGCGACCCGTCGTAGTCCACACCCAGGCCGCCGCCGGCGTCGAAGTACTTAAGCGGCGCGCCCAGGCCGACGATCTCGACGAAGAACCGGCTCGCCTCGCGCATGGCGTTCTTGATGGCCCGGATGGCCGAGATCTGGCTGCCCAGGTGAAAATGGATCAGCTCGAAGCAGTTGAGCATGTCGACGTCGCGCAGGAAGCGCACCGCCTCGACCACCTCGCGTGTGGACAGGCCGAACTTGGAGCGGTCGCCGCCCGAGGCTTCCCAGCGACCCGAGCCCTTGGACGCCAGTTTCACCCGGATGCCGATGCGGGGTCTGACCCCGATGCGCTTCGCGGTAGACGCGATCAGGTCAAGTTCGGAGAACTTCTCGACCACGATGAGCACCTTGCGCCCGAGCTTGGAGCACATGAGCGCGGTCTCGATGTACTCCTCGTCTTTGTAGCCGTTGCACACGATGAGCGCTTCCTCGTCGTCGAGGATGCCCATCACCGCCAGCAGCTCGGGCTTGGAGCCGGCCTCCAGGCCGTAGTGGTAGGGCCGGCCGAACTGCACGATCTCTTCGACCACGTAGCGGTGCTGGTTGACCTTGATGGGATACACGCCGCGATACTCACCCTTGTAGCCGTACTCGGTGATGGCGCGCTTGAAGGCCTCGTGCAGCTCCACCACGCGGCTCTTCAAAATGTCCGAGAAACGGATTAGCAAGGGAAGTCCGATGCCACGGCGCACCACCTCGTCGACCAGTTCTTTCAGGTCGATGGCGCCCGCGTCGGGTCCCTGCGGGTGGCAGACGACGTGGCCCAGATCGTTGATGGAG
>PMLB01000184.1 GCA_003158735.1 Myxococcales bacterium
TGGACCATGCCCATCAAAGGCCGCTTGGACATGCTGTCCACCGGTATCCGCACGCCCATCGGCATCAAGGTCAGCGGCGCGGACCTGAACGTGATCCAGAAGATCGGACTGGAGGTCGAGTCCGCCATCCAGAAGATGCCCGAGACCCGCAGCGTGTTTGCTGAGCGGGTCGCCGGCGGCTACTTCCTCGACTTCGTGCTCGATCGAGACAAGCTGGCGCGCTACGGCCTGTCCGTCGACGACGCCAACATGATGGTGATGACCGCGGTGGGCGGCGACAACCAGACCACCACTATCGAAGGCCGCCAGCGCTACGGCGTGAATGTGCGCTACGCACGCGATTTTCGCGACGACGTCGATGCGCTCTCACGAGTGCTGCTGCCCTTGCCCGGGGGCCAGGGCCAGATCCCCATGGCGGAAATCGCGGAGGTCAAACTGGTGGAAGGGCCGTCCATGATCCGCGACGAGAACGGACTGCTGACGGGCTACGTGTACGTCGACTTTGATACCTCAAGGATCGACGTAGGCCGCTACGTCGAGCGCGCCAAGCAGGCAGTGACCGCAGGGCTGAAGCTGCCCACCGGCTACGCCCTGTCATGGAGTGGGCAATACGAGAACATGCTGCGGGTGAAGGAGCGGCTGAAGATCATTCTGCCCCTTACCTTGGTGCTCATCTTCGGGCTGCTCTACCTGAACACCAGGTCGAGTTTCAAGGCCGGTGTGGTCATGTTGGCCGTGCCCTTTTCTGCCGTCGGCGCCATCTGGTTGCTTTACCTGCTCGGCTATAACGTCTCGATCGCGGTCTGGGTGGGCATGATCGCGCTCATGGGCCTGGACGCCGAAACCGGCGTGTTCATGCTGCTGTTTCTAGACCTGTCACACGACGAGGCCAAGGCCCGCGGGCAACTGCGCACCACCGGAGATCTGGTCGAGGCGATCATCCACGGTGCGGTCAAGCGCGTGCGGCCCAAGGCCATGACCGTGTGTGCGGCCTTCATCGGCCTTCTGCCCATCATGTGGTCCACCGGCACCGGGGCCGACCTGATGAAACGCATTGCCGCACCTATGGTGGGCGGCCTGGTCACGTCCTTCGCAATGGAGTTGCTGGTCTATCCTGCGATCTACTTCTTGTGGCGACGAAAGGAGGTCGTCGAAGGACCTGCCACCGCGGGACTTCATGGGCAGAGCGCGGCGCTCTCGCCAGGGGCGGTGTTATAGGCGAAATCGACCGTGACCGGCTCGGGGGTTACCCGTGCGCCAAGAAGCGCTCGGCGTCGATGGCGGCCATGCTGCCAGTGCCAGCGGCGGTGATGGCCTGCCGGTAGACATGATCGGCCACATCGCCGCAGGCAAAAACTCCCGCCACGTTGGTCGCGGTCGATCCCGACTTGGTGAGGATGTAGCCGACCTCGTCCATGTCGAGCGCTCCCTTAAACAGCTCGCTGTTGGGCTGATGCCCGATGGCCATGAACACGCCGCCACAGGACAGCTCGCGGGTCGCGCCCGTGCGCGTGTCGCGCAAGCGCGCGCCGGTCACGCCCGGCCGGGGCAACTGCCCCAGAATCTCGTCGATGACCGCGTTGGTGATAAGCCGGATCTTGGGGTTGTTGCGCGCGCGATCCAGCATGATGCGCGAGGCGCGGAACTCCTCCCGGCGGTGGATGACGGTGACCTTGCTGGCGTGATGGGTCAGGTAGGTCGCCTCTTCCATGGCCGTGTCCCCGCCGCCTACCACCAGCACCTCGCGGCCCTTGAACAGCGCCCCGTCGCAAGTTGCGCAGGCGGAAACGCCGTAGTTGCGAAACTTGTCTTCCGAGGGAATCCTCAGCCACTTGGCCGAGGCGCCGGTGGCGATGATGAGGGTGTCGGCCAGCAGGTTGTCCTCGCCGGCGGTGAGGCGAAACGGGCGCGTGCCCAAGTCCACCGCGGTCACGTCGGTGGTGCGGATGCTGGTGCCGAAGCGCTCGGCCTGGGCGCGCAGAAGCTCCATCAGCTTCGGGCCCATAATCCCCCGCGGAAATCCCGGAAAATTCTCCACGTCGGTGGTGATGGTGAGCTGGCCACCAGGTGTGGTGACCGGTTCGATGAGCAGGCCGCCACCCTCGAATATCACGGGTGCCAGGTTGGCGCGAGCGGCATAGATCGCGGCAGTACACCCTGCCGGCCCACCGCCCACGATGGCGACCTTGACATGCTCCGTATCAGCCATGATTTGCTCTCCTGCTCGCGAAGCCTGGTCGGCACCGCGAAAACGTAGTCATCTTGCTCAAGAGGTTTGGAGGCCAACGCTAGCGCATCGGGCAGTCGATGTCAGTCGCAGCGTACGAGCGCCAGCGACCAAACTGGCTATACTCCGCCCCGCATGAGCCGCAGGGTTCGAATACTGGCCGCACTGGCCACCTTGGGTTTGCCCGGCACCTATCTGGCCGCGCAGATCGATTTCGTGCGCCGGCACACTCCGGGAATACTGCCGCAACGATACTGGCTCCCCCAGCTCACCCGCATCTGGCTGCCCGGCCTGGCCGCGACCCTCATCTTTGCCTTGGCCGCCTTCGCGCTTCACAGACGTGCGCGAGGCGACTAGATTTCGCTTCCCCTTCGTCCGCATGACTCCCGAAGAATCCATCAACGCATCGGTTCCCTCGGTCGCCGGCTCAGGCCGTGCCCGGTGGTCGGCCCTGCTCGATCGTCTGTCTGAACGACAGATGATCGCCTTGGTCATTCTGTCCGGACTGTTGCTTTACCTTCCCTTCGCCGGGACCTATGGGCTGTGGGATCCCTGGGAAACCCACTACGGCGAGGTGGCGCGTCAGATGGTCACCCGCGGGGACTTCATCAGCTTGTGGTGGCCGGGCTCACCCATTGATCCTGACGTCTTCTGGTCCAAGCCGGTTCTCACCTTCTGGTTGATGAGTCTGTCAATGGCCGTGTTCGGGCTAGTGCACGCATCGCCCGGAACCTTCGCCTTGTCCAGCCGGCCTGAGTGGGCGCTGCGCCTGCCCTTCTGCCTCATGTCGCTGCTGGCGCTGGTGGGCGTGTACCTGGCCGTGTCCCGCTTCGTCAGTCGGCGCGCGGGACTCCTGTCGGTGTTGGCCCTGGCGACCTTCCCCTTGTTCAGTCTGGTGGCCAGGCAAGCCATGACCGACATGGCCTTCATCGGCCCCATGACCATGGCCCTGGCCCTTTGTGCGCTGGCCTTGTTCGACGACGAGGACCGAGAGCTGCCGCGCCGGCGCTGGCGGCGATTCTCCTGGCCACACCACGCGACCTTCTATCTGACCATTGGGCTGCTAGCCTTGACCGTGCTGCCACAGATCGTGGTCGATTCCATCCAGCTACGCCCCTGGAACATCTGGCCCCAGCGCAATCTCCGCATCCCAGGCGTGGTGGTCATGCTGCCCTACGCGATCGGGTTTGTGGTCTTCGTGTGGTACGCGGCCAAGACCCGCTACCAGGCGCCCTTCTACCTTCACCTGGCGGCCATCTTGTGCGGCCTGGCGGTCCTGGCCAAGGGCCTCGCCGGCCTCGGCCTGCCGGTGATCGTGTTTCTGGCCTATCTGCTTTTCACCTGGAACTGGCGGCGTCTGGCCCGCGCGCAGCTTCTGCCCGCCCTCTTGCTCGCACTTCTGGCCTGCGCCTTGGTCGCGGTGCCCTGGCACCACGCCATGCTGATTCGTCACGGTTTCCCGTTCTGGAACGAACTCTACGGCGACAATCACTGGCGCCGCTTGGTGCTCGGCCGGCACGGCGATCGCGGATCCTTCGAGTACTTCATTCGCGAGCTGGGCTACGGCGTGTTCCCCTGGATTGCGCTGGCGCCCTCGGCCCTGGCTTGGGTGGTGATGCGTCCCTTCCGCCGGGTCAGCGCGAATGGCGCCCCCAGTGAAACCACGATCTCCAAGCGCCGCGAGATTCTCCGCTTCGGCGCCATCTGGTTCGTGGCGGGCTACGCGGTGGTGTCCCTGTCCATGACCAANNTGCTTCCTCGACGATCTGCTGGGCCGTGCGCGGGAACGGCTGGCGCTCATGGCTGCGCTGGTGGGGATTCCGCTTCTGCTGCTGGTGACCTTCGATTTGGCCGCGGTCCAGAAGAATGCCCAGCACTTTATCTGGCTGTTCTCGTACGACTACATCAACACGCCGCAAGGCCGGCCCTGGCCACCCGAGCTCGACTATCGGCTCGCGCTGGTGGTGTTTGCCAGCCTGTTCTCGGTCGCCGCCCTGCTGGTCGCGTGGCGGCGGCTGCAAACCGTGGCCATGGCTGCGCTGGCCCTGACAGCCGTATGCTTCACCTACTTTCTGCTCGACGTGTACATGAAGCGCGTGTCCGACCACTGGTCGCAGAAGCCCCTCATGGCGACCTACTATAAGGAAAGGCGTTCGCCCGACGAGCGGCTGGCTGCCTGGCAGATGTACTGGCGGGGCGAGAACTTCTACACGCAGAACGAGATCTACGAAGGCCCCAAGGAGAAACGCACGATTTTTCTGGGCGACCGCAACGCCGAAGACCTGAAAGACTTCCTGAAGCGCAGCCCAGGCAAGCGAGTCTTCTTCGTGGTCGAGCGCACGCGTTTCGACTCGCTGCGGGGCCTGTTGCCCGAACCCGCGCGGCCGTCGCTGAGAATCGTCGACGACAGAAACAACAAGTTCTACCTGGCGGCGGCGCAGCTATAGCATCCGTTGACACCTGGATCTCTGGGTGGCAATATTCGCGCCCTCCGAGGGGGATGTCCCCTTCCCCAGGGACAGGATCCGAATTGACCAAACCATTCAAAATCTTCAGCGGCAACGCGAACCGCGAGATCGCGGAAGACGTGTGCCGGTACCTCGACACCAGCATCGGTCGCGCCAACGTCAAGCGCTTTGCCGACGGTGAGTCGGACGTCGAAATCAGCGAGAACGTCCGCGGGGTCCACTGCTTCGTCATCCAGCCGACTTGCACGCCGGTCAACGACAACCTGATGGAGTTGCTGGTCATGATCGATGCCCTCAAGCGGGCGTCGGCAGGCAGCATCATCGCGGTCATGCCCTACTTTGGCTATGCGCGCCAGGACCGAAAGACCCGACCGCGCACGCCTATCTCGGCGCGCCTGGTGGCTGACCTGCTAACCGCAGCCGGCGTCGATCGCGTGTTGGCGATGGATCTGCACGCGGGCCAGATCCAGGGCTTCTTCAACATCCCGGTGGATCATATCTTCGCCATGCCGGTGATGATGGACTATTTGCGCTCCAAGTTCCCCTCCAACTCGGTGATCGTCTCGCCCGACGCCGGCGGGGTCGAGCGCGCGCGCGCCTATTCCAAGCGGCTCGACACCAGCCTGGCCATCATCGACAAGCGTCGTCCCGCACCCAATGTGGCCGAGTTGGTCAACATCATCGGCGACGTGAGTGGCCGCGACGCCATCATTGTTGACGACCTGGTCGATACCGCCGGCACCCTGTGTGCCGCAGCCCAGGGACTGATAAAGAACGGCGCGCGCTCGGTCTACGCCTGTGTCACGCACGGTCTGCTGTCAGACCCGGCTCTCGATCGTATCCACGCCAGCGCCATCAAAGAGATCATCATCACCGATTCCATCCCTCCCCGGGCCGACATCAAGGCCTCGCCAAAAGTCCGAGTCCTCTCGGTTGCGCGCCTCTTGGGAGAGGCAGTCAAACGCATCCACCTAGGGGATTCGCTGAGCACCCTTTTCATCTGAGAGAGACCGAGCACAAAGGATTTCATCATGGATTTTGCCAAGGTTTCCGCCGAGATTCGCCCGCTGTCCGGCAAGGGTGCTGCGCACAGGGCGCGCGCCGCGGGCAAGCTTCCCGCCGTTCTCTACGGCCACAAGACTGAACCACTGTCCCTGGCTCTCGATCCCGTCATGCTGATCAAGGCGCTCGACAAAGACCGGAAGCGCAACACCGTCTTTTCACTCTCGGTGCAAAGTGATGGCAAGACCGAGGACGTGACCGCGATGATCCGCGACGTGCAGATCGATCCCATGTCGCGCCAACCGGTGCATGTGGATTTCATTCGTGTGAGCCTGGACGAACAGGTGAAGGTGACGATTCCCGTCGTCTTGCTGGGCATTCCCGTCGGTGTGACCGATGGAGGGAACCTGCACCAGAGCTATCGCAATCTTCCCATCACAGCCAAGCCAGCAGACATCCCGACCAAGATCGAGATGGATGTGACCGCGCTCAAGATAGGCGACGCCTTGCACGCCAGCGATCTCAAGCTGCCGTCCGGGGTGAAGGTCATGCTTGACCCCAAGGAAGCCCTGGCCTCGGTCGTGGCACCGCGGGCAGAGAAGGTCGAGGAGGTTGCGGCGGGCGCGGTTCCGGTCGAAGGTGCGGCTCCGGCCGAAGGTGCGGCTGCGGCCGCTCCAGGCGCGGCGCCGGGCGCGGCGCCGGCTGCGGGTGCGCCTGCTGCTGCGGGGGCCAAAGGAGCCCCGGCCGCAGGCGCCAAGGGCGCCCCGGCCGCTGCGGCCAAGGCGGCCCCGGCCGGAAAGAAGGAACCGGAGAAGAAGGGCAAGTGACCCGGCTGGGCCAGCATCGCCGAGTGCAGATGAGATGTGGCTTGTGGTGGGTCTCGGCAATCCTGGCTCGCGCTACGCGCGCAACCGACACAATGCGGGCTTCATGGTGGTCGATGAACTGCGACGGCGCGCCGGATCTCCTGCGCCCCGCCTCAAGCTGGGGGCCGAAGTGAGCGAGGCCACCTTGGCGGGCAAGCCCGTGCTCTTGTGCAAGCCGCTGGAGTTCATGAACTGCAGCGGCCTGGCCGTGCAGCGCGCGGTCGCGTTCTGGAAGATTCCCCCCGAACAGGCCGTGGTGGTGCACGACGAGCTGGATGTCCCGTTGGGCCGACTCAAGCTCAGCTTCGGCGGCGGAAGCGGCGGGCACAACGGCCTGCAGTCGATCATCCAGGAGTGGGGATCCCCGGATTTTTCCCGAGTCCGCCTCGGCATCGGACGGCCGCCTGCCCAGTGGGACGCCGCCGACTACGTGCTGGCCGATTTCGCCCAGGAGGAGAGCCGCCTGCTGCCGGATCTGATTGCCGAGGCGGCCGATGCCACCGAGACCATCGTCAAAAGTGGGCTGCAGGTGGCCATGAACATATTCAACAAACGCAAGAAGAACGAAAGCGAGGCGGGCGCATAGGGCACCCGTCCCTCATCAACTCCTTGCCCGGCGGCCCAGCCGCCCGGGACACAGGTCCAAAGGGAGAACACACATGGCAGAAAAGAGACGGATATCGTGCCGGGACATCCCCGGCAGAACGCGCGAGTATGAGACCATCTTCATTCTCAAGCCCGACGTGAGCAACGAGGTCATCGGCGCGACCAACACCAAGATTCGCGGCGTGGTCGAGGCGGGTGGCGGCACCCTGCTCAAGATCGAAAACTGGGGACGCCGCAAACTGGCCTACGAGGTGAAGAAGCAGCTCAAGGGCATCTACATCTTCTTTCGCTATCTGGGAGATCCGGGGCTGGTGGAAGAGGTCGAGCGCAACCTGCACCTCACCGACAGCGTGATTCGCCAGTACTCGGTCAAGATCGGCGAGAACGTGGACCCCGCCACGCGCGTGTCCGAGGTGACCGATGAGTTGTTTGCCAACGCTTCGGTGCCCGGGCCGGATGAGGAAGCCATCGCCACAGGACAAGCCGGCGCGCGGCCCTTCGGCGACGAAGACGAAGAAGGTGCGTTCGATTTCGAGGAAGCCGTGTTCGGGAAGGTCGACGAGCCCACCCGGAGAGGAGACTAGGCCATGGCACGACCAGAGCAACAGAAGGATGCTGATCTCGAGCAAGAAAGTGGGCGCAAGAAGATGGGCCGCCGCAAGGCCTGCAAGTTCTGCGCAGACGAAAACCTCAAGATCGACTACAAGGACGCCGGGCTGCTCAAGTACTTCATCGCCGACCGCGGGAAGTTGGTGCCACGCCGGTTGACTGGCAATTGTGCCAAGCACCAGCGCGAGATCGGCCGGGCCGTGTCCCGCGCCCGCATGATCGCGCTCATGCCCTTTGCTGTGACCGGCAAGTAGGAAAGGCGGGAGGACATCATGCGAATCATCTTGCGTGAAGACATGGAAAACCTGGGCAAGGCCGGGGAGGTGGTCAGCGTTCGTGACGGCTACTGGCGCAACTATCTGCTTCCCCGTGGCATGGCTGTGCCGGCCACCGAGAAGGATGAAGCCCGTCTCGCCCATGAACAACGTGCGATTGCCGCACGGGTGGCCAAGCTGGCCAAGGAACTGCAATCGGAAGCGGATCGCCTGTCACAGGTTTCGGTGTCGGTGTCCCGGGCCGTGGGCGAAGGTGACAAGCTTTACGGATCAGTCTCCAGCCGTGACATCGCCGAAGCCCTGGCCGAACAGGGAATCAAGGTGGATAGCAAGAAGATCCATCTTGACGAGCCGCTGCGCAACCTAGGCATGAGCGAGGTCCCCATCAAGTTGGGGCACGACACGGTGGCGAAAATCAAAGTCTGGGTCGTCAAGAAGGAAGCGTAACCGGAGGCTGCCGGGAACCTGCGGGCCGCCCGACGGAGCGGCTCGCGGGTGGCGTGTGCGAGGGCGTGAGCGAGTTCGTGGGCGGTACGCGGAGGGCGGAAAGCGATCCACGGGCAGCTCACCCAGTTACCTATTTCACACAGAGGCACAGAGGGCACAGAGATCGGATGAGAAGAAAGGATTTGGACTGCGCTGTATCCAACCCATCCACCTCTCCTCCGCCTCTGTGGCCTCTGTGTCTCTGTGAGAAATAGCTAACTTTGATCCGGGGTCAATGCGATGCTGGCTGGAGCCCCCTATGACTGAATCCCTTGTGTCCGCCGATAGCCCCTCCGGGCGGTTGCCACCGCACAACCTGGAGGCGGAACGATCCGCCCTGGGCGGCGTGCTGGTCAAGCCGCTGGCCTTCGACGAGATGGCCACGGTGCTGACCGCGGACGACTTCTTGCTGCCCGCTCACCGCGAAATCTTTGCCGCCATGATGGAACTGGACCAACGCCGCCAGCCCATCGACGTAGTGTCGCTCGCCGACGAGTTGAAATCGCGCGGCGCCCTGCCCCGCCTGGAAGGTGGTTCCAGTTACCTCATCGCCCTGGCCAACTCCGTGCCCACGGCCGAGAACATCAGCCACTATGTCCGGCTGGTGAAAGAGAAGGCCACGCTGCGCCGGCTGATCGCGGCTTGCGCCGAGATCCAATCGCGCGCCTATGGCGAGTTCGGTAGCTACGAGGAATTCCTCGATGACGCCGAGACGCAGATCTTCAAAGTCGCGCAGCAAAACCGGCGCGAGTCTTTTCAGCCCGTGGGCGAGCTGCTGGGCGAGGTGGTCAATGAGCTGCAGACTCGTTCCATGGAACGCCGGCAGATTACTGGCGTGCCCACCGGCTTCACCAAGCTCGACGAGATCACCGCGGGCTTTCAGCCCGAGAACCTCATCGTGGTGGCCGCGCGGCCCGGCGTGGGCAAAACCTCGTGGGCCATCAACGTGGCCACCCATGCGGCACTCGAGCACGGCATCCCGGCGCTCATCTTCTCGCTGGAAATGTCGAAGTTCGAGTTGATGGAACGCATGCTGGCGGGCGAGGCCCGCATCGATTCCAGCCGCATGCGCCGAGGCATGATCGAGTACGGCGATTGGAAGAGTCACATCTACCCCGCGGCCGACCGGCTGACCAAGGCCCCCATCCTCATTGACGACTCGGCCGCCCCCAACATCCTCGAACTGCGCGCCAAGGCGCGGCGTTTTCGCGGCAATCCCAAGTACTTCCCGCCGACCAGCAACGGTCGGCCACCGCTCGGCTTGATGGTGGTGGACTATCTTCAGCTCGCCCGCGGCCTGGGCGGACGCCGAGAAGAGTCGCGCGAGCGCGAGATCGCCGACATTTCGCGCGGCCTCAAGGCCCTGGCCAAGGATCTGCATATTCCCGTCATCGCGGTGTCGCAGCTCAACCGCGGGCTGGAAAGGCGTGAAGACAAACGACCGCAACTCTCCGATCTGCGCGAATCGGGCGCCATCGAACAGGACGCCGACATGATCCTCTTCATCCATCGCGAGGAGATGTACGGCACCGAGGGCGCGGAAAAAAACAAAGCCGAACTCATCATCGGCAAGAACCGCCACGGTCCCACCGACACCGTGCCCCTGACGTTTCTTCGCGAATACACCAAGTTCCAGAACTACGCCGATGAGAGCGATAGCGGGCGGTGACCGTGGCCACCGAGCTGACGCCGGCACAGGGTGAACGCATTCAGAAAACCGCCCTCATCTCAGGCGGAGCTAAGGGCATTGGCCGAGAACTGGGACTGCGTCTGGGCGAGCGGGGCTGGGCGGTGGCGCTGTGCTACCGAAAGAGCCGTGCCGAGGCCGACTCGACTGCCGCGACGATCGAGGCCAAGGGCGGCCGGGCCCTGGCCATCCATGCCGACGTGTCGACGCCCGAGGTGTGTACGGCCTTGGTTCGCCAGGTTCTCGACTGGCAGGGTCGCGTTGATGCCTTCATTCACTGCGCGGGTCCCTATCATCGCGTGGACGTGCTCGATGAAACGCCGGTGGGCTGGCGCGAGATGTTCGCCGGCAACCTGGACAGTTTCTTCTACCTGGCCCGTCTGGTCGCGCCCGTGATGGTGAAGCAGCAAGACGGCCGGATTGTGGCGTTTTCGATGGCCAATGCCGACCGCCTGATGGCCCAAACCCAGCTCACCGCTCACTACCTGGCCAAGGTGGGCGTGCTGGGGTTGGTGCGCAGCCTGGCCAAGGCCTTGGCCAAGCACAAAATCACAGTCAATGCCGTGTCTCCCGGTTTCGTCGATTCCGGGTCGGTGGACGCGGCTGAGCTGGCCGGCCTGGTCAAGACCATTCCCGCTGGCCGCATCGGCTCCGTCGACGATGCGGTGAACGCCGTGCTCTACCTCCTATCCGACGAGGCCGCGTACGTCACCGGGACGAGCCTGCACGTCAGCGGCGGCTGGGGAATCTAGCTTTTTTCACCACAGAGGACACAGAGCACACAGAGATCGGATAGGAAGAAGGGTTCGGATCGCACAGAAGCCAACCCTTCCCTTCTTTCCGGTCCGTCTCTGTGACCTCTGTGCTCTCTGTGGTGAAACAGCTAGCTACGTTTCGCTCTTGCGCACTGACACGGCCAGCTTGGCCACGCTCTTGATCACGTGGGGCACTCGTTTGAGTAGGTTGATCGAGGGTGGTCGCTTCTCGCGCACGGCGAATGGGATCTCCACCACCTTCTTCTTCTCGCGGTGGGCCCGAATGACGAACTCGCTGGCAAAGACGTCACGGTCCAGCACGCACCGTTCTGCCGTCTCCAGCAACACCTCGCGCTTGAAGGCCTTGAGCCCGTGCGTGTCGGTGCCGCGGAAACCGCAAACCGTGCGCAGCATGCCGTTGTACACGCGGGTGCCCATACGCCGCACCCAGGGGCGCTGGTCGTTTGACCCCACCATAGCCTTGGAACCGACCACCAGATCGGTGTCGGTGCGTTCCAGCAAGGCCAACGCCCGCGCATAGAACTCGGTGTCGCACAGATCGATCTCGTCGCAAATGACAAAATCGCCACGCGCCGCCAGGATGCCGGTCTTCATGGCCAGGCCGTAGTTAGGTTCCCCGACGGAGATCATGCGCACCTCGGGGAAGTCCGCCTCGATCTCCTTGCCCATCTCCACGGTACGGTCGCGCGAACCGTTCTCACAAAGAATCAGCTCATAGGTGAAGCCAAAAGGCCGCAGCTTCTCGCGCAGCTCCAACACGGAGCCACGCAGGATTCCCTCCTCGTTGTAGACCGGGATCACGATGGAGACATGCGGCTTGGCGGCTGAGGGGGACGGATTGGTCATGGTGTCTTGCTCCCGGGGGCGGCATCGATGGTGGCCGCGACCTCGCGGCCGGCCAGCAGGCAATCTTCCATCGCATTGTACGTCCACGCGCCGTAACGGCCCCGTGAATAGATGGCGTGCGATTCGAGAAAACTGAAGATGGCCGTGGTGGCCGCCTGGTAGTGCTCGTCGAACACGACGTAGGCGTACTTGATCTCGCGCGCGTCGGCAAATCGGATGTCGCCAGGCGAGCCGATAGCGCCGATGGCAACCAGTCCTTGGGCCACATCGGACAGGGTGGCGTCGCCCACCGGCCCGCGGTCGGCCAGCTCCACGTACAGCGACGCAGCTCCGGCCGGTGCCATGCTGGCCGCGGCGTTGCTGTAGATACCAACGCGATAAAACGGCAGGCGCTTTTCGGGCACGTAGATCCAGTGCCAATCCGCGGCTGGCCGCGAACGCGTGGCCACGTTCAGGTAGCGCAGGGTGGTGCAGCGCAGACGGCTGGCGTGGGCCGCGATGGTGTCGGGGAGGTCAGACACGCGGGCCAGCAGCTCGGGCAGCGGGAGGGTCGTCACCACGGCGTGATAGAACACGCGCTCACCGGCCACCACCACCTCGCGCCTGCGCAGATCGAGCGATTCCACGCTGCTGCGCAGATGAACCTCGCCGCCCTGGATGCGAGCAGCCAGCGCCCTGGTCAGCGTCTCGATGCCGCCCTGCTTGGGGTAGGAAAAGTTGATGTTGTAGCCCATGCGCCCGGCGTCCGCGCCCACCGCACCGGCCACCACTTGTTCGAGATTGGGTAGAGGTACGAAGCGCGAGCACCAATCCGCGGTGATGGTGCGCGGGTGCACGCCCCACAGCTTCTCGTTGTAGGGGATCATGAAGTGCCGGGAAATCCCGACGCCGAAATGGCGCAGGCAGTACTCCTCGAAGTTGCGCGGCGACGCGCCCTCCGGCTGCATCTTGGCCTCGATGACCCCCAGCAGACATTCCTTGATCACCTCAGGCGGCAGCCCATAGAGGTTGGCTTGAAACGGGTAAAGGGTGGTCGCCCCATGGGAGAAGATGCGTGCGCGCCTTTGCACCGAGTCCATCTCGACGGGCAAGACCTCGGCCACCAGCTGCTTGATGGCCGGATCGCGCAGATGCAGCCAGTGCCCCGTCAAATCGAAGTGGAATCCGTCGCGCTCCTCGGTAACCGCCAGGCCGCCCAGATTGGCCTCGCGCTCGAACAAGACCCAGGGACGGCGCAAGTGAATGGCCGCCGAGATCCCGGTGAGACCTCCGCCAAGAATGACCACCTTGCGCAATTCTTCGGCCATGGCTGAAGTGGGGACCTGCCTATCACGGGTGTCAGGGGGTGTCGACATCTGGCAGTTGCGAGCAGATCCTTCTGGTTCTCAGGGCTCATTGCAGATCTCCAGTTGCCTGAGCCCACCCGCTGATGTAGCACAATGTCGGTGTTCGCCACACAGCCGCGTCTGCATTTTTTCTTTCCCATCGACGGACAGTTGCCGCATGATTCGGCTGCCTGGCGGTTCGTATCGGTATGGCCCGTCGGCAGACTCAAGAAACTACCCCCGCGGGAGGAATATCATGACCCGACTGTTTCATGGCTTCACTATCTTGGCCGGCACCTGTGCTCTGACTCTGATCGTCGGCTGCGGTGGATCAAGTACACCGAAGGTCAAGTGCGATGGCGGCCTTTGTGGCGATGCCAGGCGCGACACATCTGGAATCAAGTACGACGGCTCGGCGGTCACGCCGCACGACGGCCCGGCGGTCACGCAGCCCGATGGCCCAGCAGGCACGCAGCACGATGGCCCGGCGGTCACGCAGCCCGATGGCCCGGCGGTCACGCAGCCCGATGGCCCAGCAGGCACGCAGCACGATGGCTCGACGGTCACCCTGCCTGATGGCCCGACTGCCACGCCCGATGTCGAGGAGCAGGACACAACCCCGGCGAGGGAGGATGTGGTCACACAAAAGTTCGATGTGAAGCTAGACACCACCTCGGGCACCCCTGATGCCGTGTTCGATGCTCCGACCCCGCTTTTCGATGTGGCACAAGACTTCGCGGCCGATGTGGTGGCAGACGTTCTGGAAGACGCCTCAGAGGCTGGCGACGCAGTTGAGGCTGGCGAAGACAGTCTGTAGTCCCGGCTCTACAAGGCTCGAAACAGGCTCGGCTGCCATGGTGGCCGGGCCTGTTCTGTATCTGGCTAGGGCAGCCGCGAGAGCCGGAAGGCGCTGTGAATGCGCTTCTGCGCCTGGGCCGCCTGGGCCGAGGCCACCACCAGCGAGATGTTCAGCTCGGATGAACCCTGAGCGATGGCCACCACGTTGATGTCCTGCGAGGCCAAAGCCGAGAACACGCGCGCCGCGATTCCCGGCATACCTGCCATGCCCAGCCCCACCACGGCGATGGTGGTCATGCCGGTCTGCACCTGGATGCCATCCACATCGCGACGGGCGATCTCGTCATGGAAGGCGCGGTCCAGGTGCTCCTTAGCCGACTTGGCTTCCTTCTCAGGAACCGTGAAGCAGATGGACTGTTCAGATGAAGCTTGCGTGATCAGCGAAACCGACATGCCATGCGCCGAGAGGGTCGCGAAGGTGCGCGCGGCCACGCCCGGTACGCCCAGCAAACCGCGGCCGGCCACGGTGATCAGAGCCTGACCCGAGACCGCGGAAAGCGCCTTGACCGGATGACGGTCGGTGCTCTGCTGCGACGAAATCTCGGTGCCCGGCGCGCTGGGCTCGGCAAACGGCCGTACGTAAACCGGGATGGGCTTGCCCTGCACGGGAATGAGCGCACGTGAATGCAACACCTTGGCTCCGTAGTAGGCCAGCTCGGCGGCTTCGCGCACGTGCAGTTGCGGGATCACGCGTGCGTCGGGCACCACCCGCGGGTCGGCGGTGAGCAGCCCGGGCACGTCCTTCCACAGGGTCACCCGGCTGGCATCGAGCGCCCGGCCCAGCAACGTGGCGGTCAGATCGGAGCCGCCGCGACCCAGGGTGACGAGAGCGGGCGGCTGCCCGTGCTCCTTGTGCCACGCACCCAGGAAGCCGGGCACTACCGGCACCACCCCGCGAGTCAGAAGCGGCCGGAGACGGGCGCGCACGGCCACATCGGTGCGGACGAGGTCGGGCGCAGCGCCGCCGAAGGGCCCCTCGGTGTGGACCACTTCCATCGCATCCACGACCTGGGCCTTCACGCCGGCCGCGCGCAGCACGGCACAGAAGATCTCCGCGCTCAGACGCTCGCCGCGCGACACCACCAGATCGCTCGTGCGCGCGGTCAGCTCGCGCAAGGCTACCAGGCCGCCGGCCAACATCTCGAGCTCGGCCATCGACTGGTCGACCACCTCGGCCAGCTCGGCCTTGTGCCGCTGGCCCAGGACCACCTGGCGCAAGACCACGCGGTACTTCTCGCGCACGGCTTCCAGCGCGGTCGCGGTCTTCTCGCGATCGCCTGCGCGGGCATGGTCGGCCACCGCAAGCAGCAGATCGGTCGCGCCTGCCGGAGCCGAGCAAACCACCGCCAGCGGGGCGGCGCAGGCCTTGGAGATGCCGGCCGCGTGCTTGTAAGCCGCGCCGTCCGCCAGAGACGCGCCACCAAACTTGTAGACCTCGGGGAGCCGCGATTTTCGTGTCTTCATGGGAAGGTGAGTTTCTTACTACAGAGTCACAAAGAGACCATGGTGAAAATCCGGGCTCGAAGGTGCTAAGTTTCGGCCATGCGTCCCTACCGCGCCCATTTCCGTTGCATCACCCGCTGCCCCGGCGAGTACCAACTCGACGAGGTCATCTACCGCTGCCCCGCCTGCGGCAACCTGTTGGAGGTCGTTCACGACATGGAGGCCCTCAAACAACGCAGCGCCGCGGAATGGAAGAAGCTGTTCGAGGACCGCTACATGCGCACCGACTGGCCCCACGGCTCAGGGGTGTGGGGCAAACGTGAGTGGGTTCACCCGCACATTCGCAACGAGAACGTGGTGTCGATGTACGAGGGCGGCAGCAACCTGTTCTGGGCCCAGCGCTACGGCAGCAAACTGGGCGTCGAGGATCTCTGGGTCAAGATGTGCGGCAACTCGCACACCGGGTCGTTCAAGGATCTGGGCATGACCGTGCTCATGTCCGCGGTCAAGCAAATGATCGCAGACGGAAGGCCCATCTCGGCCGTGGCTTGCGCCTCGACCGGCGACACCTCGGCGGCGCTGGCGGCCTATGCCGCCGCTGCTGGCATCCGCGCCATGGTTCTGCTTCCGCGAGGCAAGATTTCCACCGCGCAACTGGTGCAGCCGCTGGCCAATGGCGCCACCGTGTTGGCCGTGGAAGGCAACTTCGACGATTGCATGAAGGTGGTGCAACGCCTGGCCGACGAGGAGGGCGTGTACCTGGCCAACAGCATGAA